>NZ_JBYSZG010000014.1:58009-105490 GCF_058786935.1 Rugamonas sp. FW305-51 | reverse complement strand
GCCATGCGCCTTGCATGGCAGGCCGGCGCCGCGTTGATGTGTGCCGGTTTCCTGGCGCTGGGCTGCTGGCAGCTGTGGCGCCTGCAATGGAAACTGGCGCTCATCGAGCGGGTCGAGCAGCGCGTGCATGCCACGCCGGTTGCCGCGCCCGGTCCCTCGCAGTGGCCGCATCTGTCGGCCACGGCGGACGAATACCTGCGTATCACGGCAGCCGGCACCTGGCTGCCAACCCTCTCTACCCGAATACAAGCTTCCACCGAACTGGGCACCGGCTTCTGGCTGCTCACGCCCCTGTGCCGCCCTGACGGCACCGTCTTACTGATCAACCGCGGCTTCGTGCCGGCCCGTCCCGCCGATTACGCCCCCGCCGCGCCCGTGCGCGCGCCGGCCAACGCCTGCCTGCCGCACAACGCGGGCGGGCAGGGCGAGGCCACCGTCACCGGCCTGCTGCGCCTGAGCGAGCCGCGCGGCAGCGTGGTGCGTTATAACGACGCGGCCAGCAGCCGCTGGTACTCGCGCGACGTGGACGCCATCGGCGCCGCGCACCGCCTGCGCCGCGTGGCCCCGTATTTCATCGATGCCGAGGCCGACGCCAATGCCGCCATCGCCCCGGCCGACACCAACGTGGCCGCCAAACCGGCCGCCGCTGCCAATTTGCCCGCCGCCGGCGCCCCCGACGGCGAGCATCCCGTGGCCGGCCTGACCGTGATTTCCTTCCGTAACAACCATTTGGTTTATGCTCTCACCTGGTTCGCGCTCGCCCTGATGGCGGGCGGCGCCTGCCTGTTGCTGACGCGAGACAAATGGAAACGCCAAGATGGAGAAACTAAATGACGGCCTGGACAAGGAATCAGGCTTGACGGAGCGCTGGAATGCCGCCGTGAGCGGCGGCCGCGCCCCCGGACACAAGAACATGCTGTTGCTGATCCAGCTGCGCTGGATCGCCGTGGCGGGACAGGTGACGACCATCGTCATCGCCGCCATCGTCTTCGGCGTGCAGCTGCCGCTGCCCTACATGCTGGAAGTGGTGGCCTGCCTGGTCGGCTTCAACGTGGCCAGCCACCTGCGCTGGAGCGAACAACAGGAAGTGACGAACAGCGAACTGTTCCTGTCGCTGCTGGTGGACGTGATCAGCCTCACGGCCCAGCTTTATTTGAGCGGCGGCACCAACAACCCGTTCGCCTTCCTCTACCTGCTGCAAGTGATTTTGAGCGCCGTGCTGCTGCGGGGCTGGGCCACCTGGATCATCGTGCTGGCCACCAGCGTCTGCCTGGCCGGGCTGGCCCTGTTCGCCAAGCCGCTGCCGCTGCAGCTGGACCATAGCCGCGGCATCTTCAGCCTGTATGTGCAGGGCCTGCTGCTGTGCTTTGCGCTGGACGCGGCCCTGCTCGTGTTCTTCATCCGCCGCATCACCAACAACCTGCGGGCCGGCGACGCCAAGCTGGCCGCGCTGCGCCAGCGGGCCGCCGAGGAAGAACACATCGTCCGTATGGGATTGCTCGCGTCCGGCGCCGCCCACGAGCTGGGTACGCCGCTGGCCACCCTGTCCGTCATCCTGGGCGACTGGCGCCGCATGCCCGCCGTGAGCAAGAATCCCGACCTGCTGGACGACATCACGGAAATGCAGACCCAGCTGCAACGGTGCAAATCCATCGTCAGCGGCATCTTGCTGTCGGCGGGGGAGGCGCGCGGCGAATCGTCGGTGCGCACCACCATCCACACCTTCCTCGACCAGTTGATTACGGAATGGCGGGCCAGCCGCCCCGTGGCCTCGTTCGACTATTACAATCGCATCGGCGAAGACTTGCCCGTCGTGTTCGACTCGGCCCTGAAGCAGATGATCTGCAACGTGCTCGACAACGCGCTGGAAGCGTCGCCGGAATGGCTGAGCTTTGTGGCCACGCGCGAGGACGAGATGCTGGTCATGTCCGTCTCCGACAGCGGACCGGGCTTCGCGCCCGAGATCCTGGCCCAGTTCGGCAAGCCGTATAACTCCAGCAAGGGACGGCCGGGCGGGGGGCTGGGGCTGTTCTTGGCCGTCAACGTGGCCCGCACGCTGGGCGGCACGGTCGAAGCGCGCAACCGGCCGCAGGGCGGCGCGTCGGTGCAAATGCGGCTGCCGCTGGCAGCGCTGGTGTTGGAAGAGGAGTCGGCAGATGCCGAATGAACGACTGTTACTGATTATCGAAGACGACGCCGCATTCGCGCGCACCCTGAGCCGCTCGTTCGAGCGGCGCGGCTACACGGTGCTGCTGGCCGCCAACCAGGACGAGGCGGCCGCACTGCTGGAGAGTCACAATCCCGGTTATGCCGTCGTCGATCTCAAGCTGAAAGGCAATTCATCGGGGCTGGCCTGCGTGCAGATGCTGCATCAGCACGACGAAGACATGCTGATCGTGGTGCTGACCGGCTTCGCCAGCATCAACACGGCCGTCGAGGCGATCAAGCTGGGCGCCTGCCAGTATCTGGCCAAACCGTCCAACACGGACGACATCGAAGCCGCCTTCGGCCATGTGGCCGGCAGCGCGGAAGTTGAAGTAACGGCGCGCTCCACGTCGATCAAGACGCTGGAGTGGGAGCGCATCCACGCCGTACTGGCGGAGACCGACTTCAACATCTCGGAAACGGCCCGCCGGCTGGGCATGCACCGGCGGACGTTGGCGAGGAAGTTGGAGAAACAGCGGGTGAAGTAGGGCGTATATACGGGGGTATAGGCTGGCAGCTCCCTCCGGCGACGTGTCTCGTTGGCCTGTCTCGTTCTGTCTCGTTTTGTCTGGTTTGAACTCGGCGCGAATTTCCTTGTCTAAATAGACAGGACGAGACAGAACCAGACAACTCTGACAGGAGAAACGAGCATGGATGCCACAAGCAGTTTTTCGGCCATACCACACGCCGCCTACATCGAACTGATCGACTACCTGCGCATGTCGGGCAGCACGCTTTCCACCACCGAAGCGGTCGTGCGGGCGCTCCAGCACTGGATGGCCGCGCAGCGTGAAATAGCAACGCCGCTGCAAGGATATCAATGGAAATGCCTGTTCCTGCCCGACCAGAGCCGGGTGCGCATGCATGTAGCGGACACTTGGCATTACGCCGATGTGGTGGGCGATGAACTGATCTACCGTGGCCGCGCCGTCTCGCCGCGCCAGTTGACGCTGCTGGTCGCAGGAGATGGCCGCAATGCCTGGCGCGATTTGTGGATACGCCGCCCCGGCGAGAAGAACTGGACAGCGGCGGCTCGGTTGCGGCGCCAGCTGCAGCAGCAGGCCCAAACTCCGCCCACCTCACCAATGGAAGCTATGCGGGCGGCGGCCAGCAGCATGAGCGATGCGCTCAAGACCGCGTTGACGCTGGTCGAACACGCCAGTTTTCATGCCGAACAGCATGTCGAACGCCGTTTGCCCAAACACCGGCGCCGGGAGGATTTCATGGTCGATGATTGCAAGGCTGACTGACCCGGCCTGCCGTTCGTGCAAATGTTCGCCGGCAGGGGGGGCGACGAAGGCTGGCGGAAGAAGTTGGCAAATATAAAGTGGCGGCGGCATCGTGTCCGTACTTGCCCGATGCCCGCCGCCACTTAGCCAGCGTTGCCGATCATTTGGTTTTATCGCGGGTTGTCGTACAGCGGTTTGTTTTTGTCGACGACATGGACAGTAAAAAGCTTGAATGACTTATCTCCCACGACCTTGACACCGCCGTGAACGATATCTCGGAGGTTCATGATTGCGGTCCCGGTGGCAACGACGGCCGGTTCTTTACCGGGAGCCTGTAACGTTGCCCCCTGCAACACGTAAGCGGCCTCAACGCCGTGATGGAAATGTTTTGGGACATCATCGCCTGGCTTGAATTCCACAATGGAACTAATTACCTCCATGCCGGCCGCGCCGCTCAAATCGGCTCGTTTAAGCTCGGTTCGCGCGGTGGAATCCTGTGCATAGACTGGCGCGTTGTTCACCATGGCAACAATGCTGCATGTGAGCAGCAGGATCGATCGAATCGCCTTCATATGTTTGCCCCCAATGAGTGATAGAGCTATTGATTCTATCTGCAATTGTTAGAGAAATACTACGATTAGATCTGACTTGTGGAAAGCATGCACACGACGACGTCTGCGCATTAATAGTGCCCTAAAAGCAACAATTTACATCTCTAAACATTGCCTATAAGGATAGTCAGTTAAATAACAATGCAAATTCATTGACATTTTTGCATTGCCTCAACATCATCAATGCATGGGCCTGTGCGCCCATATCCCACTGCCGTCCACCATGTGCGAGGCCCGCTACGCGGCGCCACGTCAGGCCGCGCTTTGCCTGACGAAAGCGCCGCCGCGGTCCGCGCACACGGCTACGGCAGGAATCCCCTCACTTTCACAAGGAGTCGAGTATGTATGTGCATCGTTTTTTGAAACTTGGCATGGCAGCAATGGCGGCAACGGCGTGCTTCAGCGCGCAGGCCGGCTCGAATGGCGTGATCGCTTCCATCACGCCCGAGCGCGACAGCCTGGGTGCGAGCGACGACGTGGTCGTCAACGTCACGATCACCAACACTTCGTCCACGCCGCAACACGTGCTGTCCTGGTACACGCCGTTCGGTGAGACGCAGGAATCGCTGTTCGATGTGACCCGTGATGGCGTCAAGGTCAATTATCGCGGTGCCCACTACAAGCGTCACGTGCCCAGGCCCGGTAATTACATCACGCTGGAACCGGGGGAATCGCGCAGCGCCAAGGTCGAGCTGTCGGCCCTGTACGACATGAGCGTGACGGGCGACTATCAGGTCCGCTACCACACGGCGTCGCTCAACCTGTTCAACAGCGCCGTTGGCCACGGCCAGCAGGCGCTGGACACGGCCAGCGCCGATGCCGTCAGCACCGAGAAGGAAATCGGCGAGATCGAATCCGACCCCGCCCGCATCTGGATCGACGGCGTGCTGCAGCGTGGTGCGGAGCCGGCGCCGCGCCTGCTCGATACGCTGCGCGCAGACGCCACCGCTGGCCTGAGCACGGCCAACTGCAGCTCGTCGCAGGTCAGCCAGGTCACCTCGGCCTTCAACGCGGCCAAGACCATGCTCGCCAACAGCAACAGCTACCTGGGCGCCGGCACCAGCGGCACGCGCTATACCAAGTGGTTCGGCTCCTACACCTCGTCGCGCTACAGCACCATCAAGACCCACTACACGGCGCTGAAGGATGCCTTTGCCAACAAGCCGGTGCTGGTCGATTGCGGTTGCAAGGGCAGCGAGTACGCGCACGTGTATCCGGACCAGCCTTACCACATCTACGTGTGCAAGGCGTTCTGGCCGGCCCCGATCACGGGCACCGATTCCAAGGGCGGTACGCTGATCCACGAGATGAGCCACTTCTACGCCGTCGCCTCGACCGACGACTGGGCCTACGGACAGTCGGCGGCGGCCAGCCTGGCCGTCAGCAATCCGACCAAGGCCATCGACAACGCGGACTCGCACGAGTACTTCGGCGAGAACACGCCGGCCTTGCCGTAATGCCGGTTTAGCGCCGCCGATGCTGGCGGCGCGTCGCGCGGCGTGGCTGCCGCGCGTCCGCCGCCGTCACGGCGCCGTGTGCGTGAACTCGGCGCTGGCGGCTGGCGCGGGCAGGGCCGCTTCCACATTTTCCAGATTGCTCAGATAGCTGCCTTCATGCGTAAGCCGGTAGCGGTGGGTGCCGTCCTTGAACGCATAGTCGCTGGTGATGTCGATGGTGTTGTGGCGCACGGCGTGCGGCGCCAGGCGGATGAAATCGTCCGGGCCAAGCGGCCCGCGCTTGACCATCTTGCCAACGTAGAGGAGGGACGTGCCATCGGCCAGGTCGACTATGCCGAACAGGGGGCCGGTCAGCGTGCCGCTGCCGGCGATCGCGGCCGGCACATAGACGGGCTGGGCGCCCTGATTCTCCAGCTTGACACGCACCAGCACCTTGCCATGCGCCGAGCGCACCTGCAACTGCTCGCGTACAGTGCCCGGCGGCGGTGCCGATGTGGCCGCGCCGGCCTGGGGGAGCACGCTCAGCATCAGGGTTGCGCTGGCCAGGAGTAACGATGGCGTATTCTTCATGCTTGCCTCTCAGATAAGTTTTTACCTGATTGTGCTACCGAAGCGGGCGGCCGCCAAGTGAATTCCGGCGTGTCAGTTTGTGCTTTCCACCTTGTATTTACCCAAAAGCTGTTGATACTCCGCTGAACCGGCAAATTTCCTCAGGGCGTCGTCGAAATTGTCGCGCAGCCCAGTGAGATTTTTCGTTTTGGAGAATCCGATAAAGCTTGGGACGATTTCTATCGGTTCCGTCAAGTTCATGATGTCGCCGATGCGTTCGTGCAGCTCGGGGCGCGCCAGCATCGCCGCTGCCGTGGCCTGGTTGCTGGGAACGAGATCGACCCGGCCAATGGCAAGCTTCCTGAAATTCTGTTCTATGCTCGAAGACTCGTCGAGATGCAGCGAAGCCCGGGCTGCCTCAAATTTCGGCCCGTAGTTAATGCCACGCACGACACCGATACGCATGCCCCGCGTCGCTGCCAGGTCGCCGTTGAACACGAAGTGGAAGTCCTGGCGCGCATAGAAATAGACGGTCTGGCGGGCGACGGTTTCCCGGCTGAAGTCCAGAAATTGCTCGCGTTCGGTGGAACGGTACAGTGTAAATATGCAATCGGCTTCGCCCGTCCTGGCCATGAGCAGCGCCCGCGACCATGGGTAGAAATTGATTGTGACCGCGTGGCCCAAATTCCTGAAAACCTGGGTGACGAGTTCGACAGCGAACCCCTCCGGCTGCCCGTTCCGTCCTTTCTGCATCAACGGCGGATAGTCAAACGCCACGCAGGTGTAGGATTCAGCCAGTGCGCCGGGAGACGGCAACAGCAGCAACGCGAATGCGAGACAGTAGAGCGACTTCATGGTCGTGTTCCTCCTGGCAAACTGGCCGCTCATTCGCCTGATGGCAAGCCCGAGCGTGTTGTGATCGCGGGAAACTCCTTGATCAGGTATTTACTGTCTGCATATTTCGGTTCTAACATATTTGAGGGGATCAATCCAGCCGACGGCTAGATCGGCCCCTCTTGAAGTGCTTGTGATTTGAACAGCTTTGGTGCAAGAGGGCATCCGCCCGCTCGGCGGATCGCGTCACACCGAACCTATGACCGCATGATCAGTTCCTGGAGGAGTAATTGAAACAATGGACCATAGTCGTCGCTTTGCTCGTCGGCGGCATGATCGCCGCCACGCTCGATATCCTGTTCGCGCTCTCGTTCGCTGGCTACAACGGCATGCCGGCCATACGCCTGTTACAGACCGTGGCGAGCGGCGCGCTGGGTAACGCGGCCTTTGCGGGCGGCACGAAGACGGCGGCCGCCGGGCTGGTATTGCACTTTGCTTTGTCCTATCTGTGGGCGGCCATTTTCATGGCGGCGGCATGGCGGGCGCCGGCGTTGCTGTGTCGTCCGGTGGTGTCCGGTATGTTGTTCGGGGTCGCCGTTTTTTTTACGATGCGGCTGCTCGTGTTGCCATTGTCGGCGTTTCCGTTCCCGGTCAGGTTCAAGCCGCTCGGCACTATCCTTGATTTGCTATCGCATATGTTCCTGTTCGGCGTTCCGATTGCGGTCACCGCTGGCAAGACTGTGCTCGCGCGGCGGCCGGTTCGCAGCTAGCAGATAAGCGTATTGATCATCACGGGTTTCTTCTAAAAAAGCGTTGTACAAGCCATATCTGAGCCCTAGACTGTGTACACAGTGATAAACATTGTTGAATTCAAGGTCTGGGAGAACAGATGGACGCGACAAAGGTCGGTATCCGGAAATTTCGCGCCAGCTTGGCCGAGCTTCTGGAGACGGGCACGCCGGTGGCGGTCACCCGTCATGGCCGAACCGTTGGATATTTCATCCCGACGCCAGTACAAGATGATGAAAATATCGCTGCCTTACGAAAAGCGGGCGAAGTGCTCGATCAAATGCTGACAGATAAGGGCCTGGATGTTGAGACTTTGGTGACCGACTTCAAGCATGCTCGCAAAGATGCGAACCAAAGAACCAGCCGCTCATCCAAGAAGGCATGAGCGACAAAGCGATCGTACTTGATGCAAACATACTAATACGAGCGGCGTTGGGACGGCGGGTGCGCGAACTCATTTTGAACTACGCTCCGACTGTCGCCTTTTTTGCCCCCGACGTCGCGTTCATTGATGCGCGAAAATACCTTCCTGCTATTTCGAAGAGGCGGGGCATCGATCCGACCGCAGTGTTATCAGTGTTGGATCGTGTGGCCGCTATAGTTCAGCAAATGGATATTTCTGTCTATCGTGGAGCGCAGCCACAAGCACTCCAACGTATCGGTAAACGCGATGCGGATGACTGGCCGGTTCTGGCATGTGCAATGATATTGGCGTGCCCAGTTTGGACGGAGGATGCCGATTTCTTCGGTACTGGAATACCGACCTGGACAACTGATCGTGTGGAGCAGTATTTCGTAGGATAAATGAGCGAGCGCTCCAACGGCGACGGGATAGTTCAAAGCAATGTGAATCTGCACCATACTGGTGCAGATTCACATTGATGGTGCTCAAAAGTTGACTCAAAGCATGATTAACTGAACATAAACGCTGGCACGCATATTGCTCATCAGTAAGGGTTTTCATTTGATTGCCCCACTATGCCCGATTGCATCGCATCCACCGAAACGGCCGCCAGCCACAGCGCATGGCAGGCCAGTCTCGCGCTCGGATTTGCCGACGATGCCGGGACCACGCGCCTGATCGATAACACCCACTGCGGCCCGCTGCGGGTGCAAAAGCCGCTCTATCCCGAAGGCGGGGCCGTGTGCCACGCCATCATCGTCCATCCACCCGGCGGCGTGGTGGGCGGCGACCAGCTGGCCATTGCCGTCAACGTGGGCGCCAATGCACGCGCCTTCCTCACCACGCCCGGCGCGGCCAAGTGGTACAAGGCCAACGGCAAGCTGTCGCGCCAGCGTGTGCGGCTCGAAGCAGGCGAGGGCGCCTCGCTCGAATGGCTGCCGCAGGAAACCATCTTCTTCGACCAGGCCGACGTGGCGCTGGAACAGACCATCGACCTTGCCGCCGACGCCTGCTACATCGGCTGCGAAATCCTGTGCATGGGCCGGCGCGCGTCGGGCGAGACCTTTGCCACCGGCCGCGTAGCGCAGCGCACCGAGATCCGCCGCGACGGCAAGCTGGTCTGGTGGGAGCAGGGCGCCTTGCTGGGCGGCCGGCTCGCCAGTCCGCTGGCGCTCAACGGCCACTCCGTCTGCGCCACCCTGATCGCCGTTGGCCCGCCGCTGCCCGCGTCCCTGTTGACCGAAATCCGCGCCGACATAACCACCATGATGACCGCCAGGATGGCCGTCGATGCGGCCGTCGACATGGCCTTCGGCATCTCCCAGGCCAAGGGCGTGCTGGTGGCGCGCCACCTGGGCGATGACAGCGAGGTGGCGCGCCGCATCATGCTATCCGTGTGGCGCCGCCTGCGCCCGCATCTGCTGGGACGCGAGGCCGTCACGCCGCGCATCTGGCAAACCTGAACTGGAACCGACATGGACCTGACTCCACGAGAAAAAGACAAACTGCTGATCTTCACGGCCGGCCTGCTGGCCGAGCGCCGCCTTGCGCGCGGCCTCAAGCTCAATTATCCGGAAGCCATCGCGCTCATCACCTGCGCCATCATGGAAGGCGCGCGCGACGGCAAGACGGTAGCGCAGCTGATGTCGGACGGCGCCAAGATCCTCACCCGCGCCGATGTGATGGAGGGCGTGCCCGAGATGATCCCCGACATCCAGGTCGAGGCCACCTTCCCCGACGGGAGCAAGCTGGTGACCGTGCATCACCCGATTCCGTGAGCGGCCATGACGATGCTGATCCATCCATTTTCCCGGCCGGCGGCGCTACCTGCGCCATCGGCTTCCCCTGCGCGTCCGCGCGGCCCATCCGGCCCGCGGCGTGCGAACATTTTTCACTACCCACCATTGTTCTTAAGGAGCCCCTCATGATCCCAGGCGAATATCTACTTGAAGAGGGCGAAATCGGCTTGAATATAGGCCGCGAGACGGCCACCGTGGTGGTCCAGAACCGCGGCGACCGGCCCATCCAGGTCGGCTCGCATTTCCATTTTTTCGAGGTTAATCCCGCCCTCGGCTTCGAGCGCTGGAAGGCCTACGGCATGCGTTTGAATATCGCGGCCGGCACCGCCGTCCGTTTTGAACCGGGCCAGCAGCGCACCGTTGAACTGGTCAAGCTGGCCGGCGACCTGGAGGTCTACGGCTTCAACGGCGCAGTGCAGGGCAAACTGAAATCCTCTCCACCCAGGAGCTGACATGGCGACCATTTCGCGCCGGGCCTATGCCGAGATGTTCGGCCCCACCAAGGGGGACCGCATCCGGCTGGCCGACACCGAACTGTTTATCGAGATCGAGCATGACTACGCCACCTATGGCGAGGAAGTGAAATTCGGCGGCGGCAAGGTGATCCGCGACGGCATGGGCCAGTCGCAGCGCGTCCATGCCCACGTGATGGACACCGTCATCACCAACGCCGTCATCGTCGACCACTGGGGCATCGTCAAGGCCGACATCGGCCTCAAGGACGGCATGATCGCCGCCATCGGCAAGGCCGGCAATCCGGACATCCAGCCCGATGTCACCATGGCGATTGGCGCCGCCACCGAAATCATCGCCGGCGAAGGCATGATCGTCACCGCTGGCGGGGTCGATACCCACATCCACTTCATTTGCCCGCAGCAGATCGAGGAAGCGCTCATGAGCGGGGTGACGACCATGATAGGCGGCGGCACCGGTCCGGCGGCCGGCACCTCGGCCACCACCTGCACGCCCGGCCCGTGGCACCTGCACGCCATGCTGGGCGCGGCCGACGCCTTCCCCATGAACCTGGGCTTTCTCGGCAAGGGCAACGTGAGCCTGCCGGCGCCGCTGGAGGAACAGGTGCGGGCCGGCGCCATCGGACTGAAACTGCACGAGGACTGGGGCAGCACGCCGGCCGCCATCGACAACTGCCTGTCCGTGGCCGACCGCATGGACGTGCAGGTGGCCATCCACAGCGACACGCTCAATGAGGGCGGCTTCCTGGAACACACGCTGGCCGCCTTCAAGGACCGCACCATCCATACCTTCCATACCGAGGGCGCGGGCGGCGGCCATGCGCCCGACATCATCGCGGCGGTGGGGCAGGGCAACGTGCTGCCCTCGTCCACCAATCCCACTCGCCCGTTCACCGTCAACACGCTGGACGAACACCTGGACATGCTGATGGTGTGCCACCACCTGGACGCGGCCATCGCCGAGGACGTGGCCTTCGCCGAGTCGCGCATCCGCCGCGAAACCATCGCGGCCGAGGACATCCTGCACGACCTGGGCGCCATCTCAATGATGTCGTCCGACTCCCAGGCCATGGGCCGGGTGGGCGAAGTCATCATGCGTACCTGGCAGACGGCGCACAAGATGAAGCAGCAGCGCGGCCCGCTGGCGCCCGATACGGCCCGCAACGACAACTTCCGCGTCAAGCGCTACGTGGCCAAGTACACCATCAACCCCGCCATCACGCACGGCATCGCCCATGCCGTCGGCTCGCTGGAAGCGGGCAAGATCGCCGACCTGGTGCTGTGGAAGCCGGCCTTCTTCGGCGTCAAGCCGTCGATGATACTCAAGGGCGGCATGATCGCGGCGGCGCAGATGGGCGACCCCAACGCCTCCATCCCCACGCCGCAGCCAGTGCATTACCGGATGATGTTCGGCGCCTTCGGCGGCGGTCTGAAAAAGTCGTTCACCTTTGTCTCGCAGGCCGCGTATGACGCCGGCATCGGCGAGCAGCTCAAGTTGAACAAGACGCTGATCGTGGCGAAGAACATGCGCACGCTGCGCAAGGCCGACATGGTCCACAACGGCGCCACGCCGAAGATGGAAGTCGATCCCGAAACCTATGAAGTGCGCGCCGACGGCGAGCTCCTCGTTTGCGAAGCGGCGGCCGTGCTGCCGATGGCGCAGCGCTACTTCCTGTTCTGAGTCTTCCCTGAATCTGTCGAGGAACCCATGCTGACATTGCATACCAAGATACCGCCGGCCGGCGCCGGCCCGATCGCCGCCCAGCTGGTGCTGCCTTATGAACTGCGCGAGAAATGCCGTTTGCGCGCCACGCTGAGCACGGGCGAGGAAGTCGGCGTATTCACCGTGCGCGGCACCGTGCTGCGCGACGGCGACCTGCTCACCGGCGAGGACAAGCGTGTGATCCAGGTGGTGGCGGCGCCCGAGCCGACCTACAAGGTCACCTGCGCCGACGCGCACACCCTGCTGCGCTGCGCCTTCCACCTGGGGAACCGCCACACGCAGGCGCAGGTGGGCGACGGTTTCCTGCGCATCCGGGCCGACGCGGTGCTCAAGGAAATGCTGGCCGGCCTGGGCGCGCGGGTGGACGAGGAAATGGCGGCGTTCGAGCCCGAGTCGGGCGCCTACGGCGGCGGCCATGGCCACCATGGCGACGACGGTCAAGGCGGACATGGCGGCCACAATCCGCTGGCCCCCATCCCGCTGCGCCAGAAAATCCACCGTCCCGGCGATCCGAAATGATGCAGGCATCCGCCCTGTTAAACCTGCTGCAGTTCGCCAGTCCGGCCTTGCCGATCGGCGCCTACAGCTATTCGCAGGGCCTGGAGGCGGCGCTGGAAAACGGCATGGTGCGCGACGCCGCGTCCGCGCGCGCGTGGATCGCGCGCCACCTGCATGAAGTGGTGGCGCAGTGGGAGGCGCCCGTGTGCTGGCGCCTGATGCGGGCCTACGCGCGGCGCGACGCACAGGCGGTGGCCGATTGGACCGAGCGCTTCATCGCCTCGCGCGACAGCGCCGAATTCCGCGCCGAGACCATCCAGATGGGCTACTCGCTGGCCAAGCTGATCGCGGAACTGGATATCGCCGACGCCGGGCTGCTGGCGCTGTTGCAGCGCACGCCCGAAGTGCCGCTGCCGGCCGCCTTTGCCTGCGCCGTGGCAGCGCTTGATATCCCGCACGAGGCGGCATTGCTGGCCATGCTGTTCGCCTGGGCCGAGAACCAGGTGCTGGTGTGCGTCAAGTCCGTGCCGCTGGGGCAGGTAGCGGGGCAGCGCATGCTGCTGTCGCTGCGGCCCGAACTGGAGGCGGCGGCGCGCCACGCGCAAACCGTGGCCGACGACGACATGAGCAACTGGGCGCCCGGCCTGTCGCTGCTGTCCATGCAGCACGAGGTGCAGTACAGCCGGCTGTACCGATCCTGATTTGTGAAAGAGAGAACCGACATGACAACCACCACCTCCAATCCGCTGCGCGTGGGCATAGGCGGCCCCGTAGGTTCGGGCAAGACGGCGCTGTGCGAGATGCTGTGCAAGGGCATGCGCGACCAGTTCGACATGGCCGTCATCACCAACGACATCTACACCAAGGAAGACATGGAGATCCTGCTGCGCGCAGATGCGCTGCCGGCCGAGCGCCTGATGGGCGTGGAGACGGGCGGCTGCCCGCACACGGCCATCCGCGAGGACGCCTCCATCAACCTGGAGGCCATCGCCCGCATGCAGGCCGACTTTCCCAATCTGGACCTGATCCTGGTGGAGTCGGGCGGCGACAACCTGGCCGCCACCTTCAGCCCGGAGCTGTCGGACCTGACCATCTACGTGATCGACGTGGCCGGCGGCGAGAAGATCCCGCGCAAGGGCGGTCCCGGCATCACCCGCTCCGATCTGCTCATCATCAACAAGACCGACCTGGCGCCATACGTGGGCGCCAATCTCGACATCATGGCGCAGGACGCCAAACGCATGCGCGGTGCGCGGCCCTTCGTGTTCACCAACCTGCGCAGCGGGGAGGGCGTGGCCGCCGTCATCGATTTCATCCGCGAACAGGGCTTGCTGGGGCAAGACCATCACATGGCAAAGGAGCTATGACATGAAACTGATCAAACCCGTGCTGGCCGGCGTGCTGGCCCTGGCCTGCCTGCCCGCGCTGGCCCATCCCGCCGCGGGGGCCCATGCGCACGGCTTCGCGGCCGGCTTCATCCACCCGTTCACGGGACTGGACCACGTGTTGGCGATGCTGGCCGTGGGCATCTGGAGCGTGCGTCAGCCCAATGCGCGCGCGCTGCCGCTCACCTTCCTGGCCATGCTGTTCGTGGGCGTGGTGACGGGCGTGGCGGGCCTCGTCATTCCGGCACTGGAAACGGGCATCGCGCTCACGGTCGCCGTGATGGGCGTGCTGATCGTGGTGGCCGCCCGTCTGCCCGGCACGGTGGGCGCGCTGATGCTGGCGGGGTTCGCCATCTTGCATGGCAACGCGCATGGTCATGAGATGCCGGAAGTGGCCAGCGCCATGGGCCTGCTGCTGGCCAGCGCCGTGCTGCTGGAAACAGGGCGGTTGTTGGGCCGCGTGAGCCCGGCGCTGGTCGTCAAGCTGGCCGGCGCCGTGATCGCAGCGGCCGGCGTGATGCTGGCGGCGGCTGCCTAGCGGACTGTAACGGAAGAATCAAAAATGGGGATAAAAATGGGGACGTACCCCTTTTTCGATTTTAAAAATGGGGACGTACCCCTTTTTCGATTTCATCCGCGAGCAAGGCTTGCTGGGGCAGGACCAGCACGTTGGGGCGCAGCTATGAAACGGTAAGCCGCCGCCCGCCTGCTTATTTGGCGCGCGGTTCGTGGCGCCGTTCGGACAGCACGATGGGCGCCGCCTTGTCCGGATACAGGCCCAGGTGGCCTTCGTAGCCGGCGCGGATGGCGGCCATGTCCGTTTCCTCGTCGCCCGTCAGGTGCACGTGGTCCACCAGGCCCAGCGTCTTGTTCGGATAGTCGATGTACACCAGTGCCAGCGGCACCTTCGCCTCCAGTGCCAGGTGATAGAAGCCGCTCTTCCAGTTGGGGCGGTAGCTGCGCGTCGCCTCCGGCGTGATGCCCACCCAGTACCACTCGGCCGCGTTCATGCGCGCCGCCTGCAGCTTGATGGTGCCGCTCGGCGTGCCCCGTTCCACCGGTTCGCCGCCCAGCGCGCGGAACCATTTTCCCAGCGGCGACTTGAACAGCGTGTCCTTGGCCAGCCAGCGGAACGGCAGGTTCAGCGCCCACTTGCCGAACAGGCCGACCATGAAGTCCCAGTTCGACGTGTGCGGATAGATCACGCAAATGCCGCGTGGCCCCGGCAGCGGCCGGTACAACATGCGCCAGCCGAACAGCCCCAGTATGCGCAGCGACGTGCGCTGGCCCCATGTGGGCAGGTCCTGTGGCCGTAAAAGATAGTCGCTCATGCTCTTTACCCCGTCGTTTTTTGTATTTGTTTTGTTTTCACTATTGACAGGCTGGCATATAGCTAGTCAAAAAATCCGCGCCCGCATTCTATCCGGGCATGGCCAGAGCGGCAAGTCATTCAGCGCCGAGCCCGTCTTGTCCGGGGAACAATGGGCGCCATTCCCGGTCAAAGAGAATCACGCCGGCCTGGCTGTGCGGCGGCTTTTCCTGATCGGGTAGCCCATGACCTCAACCACCATTCTATGCCTGGCCACAGGCGAGCGCGACGTGCTGGACGCGGCCGCTGCCGCGCTGCCCGGCTGGCAACTGTCCTGCGTGGCCGGACTGGCCGAAGCGCGCCGCGCCTTGCGCGCGCGTCCCGCCACGGTCGGCCTGTTGCTGTTCGACACCCATCCCCACGGCGAGGAAAGGCTGGACGCCTTTCTGCGCGAACATTGGCACATGCTGTGGCTCGCCGTGTTCCATCCGCCGGCACTGCAGCAACCCGTCTGGCGCCGCCTGGTGCAGGAACATTGCTGGGATTTCCACACCTGGCCATTGGACCCCGCCCGCCTGGACCATACGCTGGGCCATGCCCAGGGCATGGCGGCCCTGCGGGGCTGGCCGGCCGGCGGTGATGGCTGGCCCGGTGCGGGCGCGCCGGGCCATGCGGAAGGCGCGCAATCCGCCCCGGACGGTACGTTGACGGGGCAGAGCGCGGCCATCGTGCGGCTGCGGCGCCAGATCGCCAAGGTGGCCGGCGCCGCCGCGCCCGTCCTGATCTGGGGCGAGAGCGGCAGCGGCAAGGAACTGGCGGCCAAGGCCGTCCACCTGCAGTCGCCGCGCGCGGCCGGGCCCTTCGTGCCCGTCAACTGCGGCGCCATGCCGGCCAGCCTGATCCAGTCCGAACTGTTCGGTTATGAACGGGGCGCCTTCACCGGCGCGGCGCGCGAGAAGCGGGGCCTGATCGAATCGGCCGAGGGCGGCTCCCTGTTCCTCGACGAAATCGGCGACTTGCCGATGGAACTGCAAGCCAACCTGCTGCGCTTTCTGCAGGAAAGAACCATCTGCCGCCTGGGCGCCACCCGCAGCATCATGGTCGACGTGCGCGTGATTGCCGCTTCGCACGTGCAGTTGCAGCAGGCCGTGCAGCGCGGCGCCTTCCGCGAGGACCTGTATTACCGGCTCAACGTGCTGGCGCTGGACGTGCCGCCGCTGCGCGAACGGCGCGACGACGTGCCCTTGCTGGCCGAACACTTCTTCCACCTGTACGCGAGCGAACGCGCGCCGCGCCTGCGCGGCTTCAGCGCGCGCGCCATGCAGGCCCTGCGCGACCACGACTGGCCCGGCAACGTGCGTGAGCTGATCAACCGCGTGCGGCGGGCCATGGTGATGGCCGAAGGACGGCTGATCTCGGCCCAGGACCTGGGCCTGACGGCAAACGCGGCGCCGGCTGACGGCGCCCCGCTGGGCGACGCCCGCAGCCGTGCCGAGCGCGACGCCATCGACGCGACGCTGCTGCGGGCGGGGCGCAACATGACGGTGGCGGCGCGCGAACTGGGCGTGTCGCGCATGACGCTGTACCGCTTGCTGGCCAAGCATGGCATCGCGCCGCCGTCGCGGGCCAGCCAGCCGTAGCCGTGTCACTGCCGCGTTACAGCCTGCACCCTGGCAATCTTCGCCCCGCCATGCCGCTTGCTTCCCATGTCGGCCCCATGTTTTTCAGCGCGTTGTCCGCCGGCCGGCCCGGCGGCTGTCACATAGCCGAGACGACTGGCTAGCCCGAGGACCGTGCCAGGCCGTCTTTACGGTCCTGCCCGGCATCAATTTCTTCTTGTTTTTCAACGGCTTGTCGTTACTGCCGCAAGGTGGCACCAAGTTTGCGATCACAGGATGGCCGGGCGCATGCTCCCCCGGCCAGGAAACTTCTCGATCAACCCTTGGAAGCTAGGAAACTGCCATGAAAAGAACTTTGATCAGTACTGCCATCGTGCTTGCTTTCAGCGCCAGCGCGTATGCACAGACGACGCCGCCATCCTCGACCGCCCAGTCCGGGGCCGGTGCGATTGCCAACGACAATTCCAGCGCCATGCAGGACAGCAGCAGCAATCGCAACAACGACAGCAGCAACAAGAACAATAACAATAACAGCACCGGCGGAGCCGACGCGAGTGCTGCCGGTGCCGTATCGGCCAACAACGGTGCCGCCGCCACCTCTACCTTCAGCAATTCGTTCAACAATTCCAACGCCACGGCCACCAGCAACCTGAACGGATCGGTCACCAACAATGCCGTCCAGAACATCGGCAACACGGCCAGCAATAACGGCAATACGACAGGCGGATCGGCGGCCGGCGGCGTGGGCGGTACGGGTACGGGCGGCATGGTCACCGCCGCCGGCGGCACCGGCGGTGGCGCGGCCGGCGGCAATGGCGCTGCCGGCGGCATCGGCGGCACGGCCACCAACGGCAGCGCCAGCAATGGTGATGCCTATGGCGGCAACGCCAGCGGCGGCGCCGGCGGTGCCGGCGGGGCGGGTGGAGCGGGTGGTGCCGGCGGCACGTCCGGTAACGCCTTTGGCGCCAGCGGCGGCATGGGTGGCGCCACGGGCGCGGCCACGGGCGGCGCCGGTGGACAGGCCGGCGGCTCGACGGGCGGCGCCGGCGGCAGCAGCGGCCTGGCCAATGGTGCCAACGGCGGCATGGGCGGCAGCACCGGTAACGCCGGTGGCGGCACGGGCGGCGCCGGTGGCGCGGGCGGTCTCGGCGGTGCCGGGGCGGCCGGCGGCGGCGCCGGTGGCGGTACGTCCACGGCCAGCAATATGCCGGCGGCCGGCGGCGCCAGTTCCGGCGCCGGCTCGGCCACCAACACCAGTGGCGCGGGCGGCGAAACGACGGGCATACCGCCCAGCCAGGCGGCCAGCGCTTCGACCGGCGCCAGCACGGGCGGCGGCGCGACTTCCGGTGACAGCAACAGCACAGCCGGCGCCTCGAGCGGCGGCGCCGGGGGCGCCGGTGCCGCTGGTGGTGCCGGCGGCGCCGGGGCGGCCGGCACGGCTGGCAGCAATACGGCCGGTGCCGGTGCGGCCGGCGGCAGCGCGGCCAGTGGCGCTGGCGGTGCGGGCGCCGGCGTGACCAACACGGCAGGCGCCGGTGCCGGCGCTTCCAGTGGCGCCGGCGGCGCGGGTGCGGCCGGTGGCTCGGGCGCCAGCACGGGGGGCGCGGGGGCGGCCGGTGCTGCCGGCGGCAACGGCGCAGCCAGCGGCATGGCCCAGAACACGGGCGGCGCCGGTGCCGGCGGCGGTTCGGCCACGGGCGGCAATGGCAGCAACGGCAACCCGACCAACGGCAGCGCCAGCGCAGGTGATGGCGGCGCCGGCGGGGCTGGCGGTGGCGGCAACAGTGGTGGCGCCGGCGGCGACGGCGGCACCAACACGGCCGGCGCGGGCACGGGCGGCGCCGGTACCGGCGGCACTGGCGGCGCTTCCGGCAATGTCTCGGTCGATGCGGGCACGTTCAACATGTCCAACAGCATGAACAACGTTGGCCAGTCGGCGGCCGGGGTCATGGTCGTCAGCCAGAACAGCGGGATCGCGGCGCTGGTGCAGCAAAGCGTGAACGTGCAAGCCAATTTGCAGGTCGGTAAATAGTAGGCGGTGGCGGGGCCGGGCCAGGTGGACGGCCCGGTCCCGCCTGCGCCGGTCCGCCACACCGGACCGGCGCCCGCATCTCCAGGCAGAGGACGATATGCAACAACGACCAATTCTATGGGGCGGCACGCTGGCCCTTGCTGCCGGCCTGCACGGTATGGCGCAAGGACGGGAAGCCGCCGCGACAGACGCCGCGCCTTACGCCATCGGGCCCATTGCGGCGGCGGCGCCCGCCCCGGTGCCACCGGACGTGATCCGGTACGTGCTGGCTCATGCCGCGCTGGTCCCGCGCGGCGCGAATGGGGCAACGGCGGACGGGGCAGCGGCTGCCGGGGCGGCTTCGGCCGGGGTGGCTTCGGCGCCCCTGGCGATGGTGCCGGCGCCAGCCCTGGTTGCCGGTGCCGCCAACGGCGGCGTGCCGGACGAGGCTCCGTTCGCGGTCCCGCCGCTGGCGGCGGCACGGCTGGAACAATTGCGGGGCGGGACGGACACGGTGTGGAACGACATGAAGCTGGGCGGCACCGTGACGGGCAACACGGCCGTCAACGTGGCCACGGGCGCCAACATCATCACCAACGGCTCGTTCAGCAATGCTTCCGGCCTGCCGGTGGCGATACAGAACTCCGGCGCGAACGTGCTGATCCAGAACGCGACCATCATCAATGTCCAGCTGCAATGAAACGCGCCGTGCTCAGCCTGTTTGTGCTTGCCGCCCTGTGCGGCCGGACCGCTCCCGCCGTCGAGCTTGAGTTGCCGGCCGGGGGCGGCTTTTTTGCGTTGCCCGTGGCCAGTGTCAAGGCCGTGCGCTACCAGGGCACGGTGCACCAGCAATATGACTTCAGCTGCGGTTCGGCGGCCGTGGCCACCTTGCTCAGCTACCACTATGGCTATGCCGTCGATGAACAACACGTATTTTCGGAAATGTTTGCCCATGGCGACCAGGCCAGGATACGGCGCGAGGGCTTTTCCCTGCTGGACATGAAGCGCTACCTGGCCCAGCACGGCTTTACGGCCGACGGTTACGAATTGCCGCTGGCCAAGCTAGTCGAGGCCCGCTATCCGGCCATCGTGCTCGTGTCGGACCAGGGCTATCTGCACTTCGTCGTCGTCAAGGGCGTCGCCGGGGGGCGGGTACTGCTCGGCGACCCGGCCAGCGGCACGCGCGCCATGAGCGTGGCCCGCTTCGAAGCCATCTGGCGCAACGGGCTGCTGTTCGTGATCCACGGCGCGCCCGGGGCGGCCCGTTTCAACGCCGCGGCCGACTGGCGGGCCGCGCCGCGCGCGCCGCTGGCCGACGCCATCGACCGCCGCAGCCTGGCCGACGTCACGCTGCCCAAGAACGGCGCCGGCAATTTCTGATCGCGAGCCCGACCATGCCGCCCCTGCGTCCTCTGTTATTGACCCTGTGCCTGTGCTGCGCGCCGGCCCTGGCCCGCGATCCGGCCGACGACTGGGTGGCTGTGGACGACGGCCGGCTGGCCGACGCGCGCGGCGGCCTGGATGCCGGCAATGGCCTGATCTTGTCGCTAGGTGTGGAAAGATTGGTTTCGATCAATGGCAACGTTGTCGCAAGTAGTAACTTTTCCATTTCCGATGTAGGCAAGCTGGCGGCCGGCGACAGCCGGCTGGGGGGCGAGGCGGTGGCGGCGCTGACGCTGGTGCAAAACGGGGTGGGCAATGAGTTCGCTCCGGCGCTGACGGGCCAGGCGGCGGGCGCGCTGGTGATCCAGAACAGCGCCAGCGACCAGCTGATCCGCAGCCAGACCACCATCAGCACGGTCGTCAACAGCTTGTCCCTGCTCAAGAACCTCAATTTCGAAGGCGGCTTGCGCGATGCGCTGAGCAACGCCGTGCGTCCGAAGTAGGGCGCCGCCGCCCGGCCTGCAGTGAGACCTGTGCTTAGGGAGACACGATGCCATACCGCGAGAAGCTGCGTATCAGTTCGATAGGATTGTCGGTGGTGCTGTGCAGTGCGCCCGTGCTGGCGCAGCAGGGCGGTGGCGGGGCGCAGACGGCCGATGCCGTCACGCTGGCCGGCTTGCAGGCCAGACTGGCGGCCATGCAGCAACAGCTGGCGGAACAGAAGACGCAGCTGCAGGCGCTGCGGCGTCTGCTGGACGAACAATCCGGCTGGCAGCCGGATGGACGAGCGGCGGGGCAGCCAGGCGGCCAGCCAGCGCCGGCGGCGGGCCGGGGCAGCGTGGCGGCTGGCGCCGGGCCGGTGGCATCCGATGCCCAGCTAGCGGCGCAGCGCGGCGCCGGCATGATCGGTGCGGGCGGCATGCATGGCGTCGGTGGCACGGGTGAGACAGGCGGCGCAGGCGGGAGCGCCGGGGGGGCTGCAGCGGGCGGCCCAGGCCCCGCACAGGGCACTGGCGGCACCAGCGTCGCCACCGGCGCGCCCGTGGGCGAGGCCCCGCCCGGGGAGGGCCGTCCGCCCGAGGTGGCGCCCCTGTTCGAGCAGCCCGGGGTGCTCACGCCCAAGGGCCGCTACGTGCTGGAGCCGTCGCTGCAGTTTGGCTATTCGTCCAGCAACCGGGTGGCGCTGGTGGGTTACACCATCATTCCGGCCCTGCTGATCGGGCTGGTCGATATCCGCGAGCTCAAACGCAACACGGTGACGGCCACGCTGACGGGGCGCTACGGCGTCGGGCCCCGCACGGAAGTGGAAATGAAGCTGCCCTATGTGTACCGTTCCGACAGCACCGTCAGCCGCGAAATTCTCACCGGCACCGGCATCGACCGCGCCTTCGACACCAGCGGCAAGGCGATGGGCGACATCGAACTGGCGCTGCGCCACCAGTTCCGGCACGGGCCGGCGGACCAGGCCTATTACGTGGGCGGCCTGCGCTTCAAGACCCGCAGCGGCAGGGACCCGTTCGACGTCGTCACCGATTGCGCGACCCGCTGCGTGGGGCCGGACGCCACCGGCACCGGTTTGCCGCTGCAACTGCCGACCGGCTCGGGTTTCTATGCGCTGCAGCCCAGCCTGACGTGGCTCTATCCCAGCGATCCGGCCATCTTGTTCGGCAGCGTCAGCTATCTGCACAATTTCCGGCGCAGTAACGTGACGCGGCGGGTGCTGAACGGCCAGTCCGAGCCGCTGGGCACGGTGGCGCCGGGCGGCGTGATCGGCTTTAATTTCGGCCTGGGGCTGGCCCTGAACGACAAGGCGGCGCTGAGCCTGGGCTACGACCACAGCTCCATCGCCCGCACCCGCCAGAACGGCCAGCCCGTGCCCGGTTCGGTGCGCACCCAGCTGGGCACCTTGCTGGTGGGACTGTCCTACCGGCTCAGCGACAAGCGCACCGTCAACGTGGCCGTGGGCGCCGGCCTGACCCGCGACACGCCGGACGTGCAACTGTCGGTGCGCTTGCCCGTCACGTTTTGAAGCGAGCTCTGCGGGAAAATGGCGATTCAGGTATCTTAGTGTTCCTGGCAACTTTTTACAGAGGGAACACATGATGTCGACGAAGCGCTCCACCCCGGCCATGGCCGCCATCGCCGCGGCCATGGCCGCCGTTTTCTGCGCCGCACCGGCGCTGGCGGCCGCGCCCATGGCCAAATTCCAGGCCCCGGGCTTTTATCGCACGATGCTGGGCGATTTTGAGGTTACGGTCCTCAACGACGGTACCCTCGACCTGCCTGTGGACACCCTGCTCAAGATGCCCAAGGACAAAGCCGACCAGGCGCTGGCCAAGTCGTTCGAGCACAGCCCGCTGGAAACGTCCGTCAATGCCTACCTGATCAATACGGGTCCGAAACTGGTGCTGGTGGACGTGGGCGCGGCCGGCCTGTTCGGCCCCACCCTGGGCAAGCTGCTGGCCAACCTGAAGACGGCCGGCTACCAACCGGAGCAGGTCGATGAAATCTACATCACCCATCTGCATCCCGACCACGTGGGCGGCCTGATGGCGGCCGGCCAGCGGGCCTTCCCCAACGCCATCGTGCGGGCTGGCAAGGCCGATGCCGATTATTGGCTCAGCCAGGCCAATATGGAGCGGGCGCCGGCCGAGCAAAAAGGATTCTTCCAGGGGGCCATGGGCGCGCTGGGGCCCTATGTGCAGGCCGACAAATTCGTGCCCATCGTCGGTGATACGGAACTGGTGCCGGGCGTGAAGTCCCATGCCAGCGCCGGCCACACGCCGGGCCATACCAGCTACGTGGTGGAAAGCAAGGGCCAGAAACTGGTCTTGCTGGGTGACTTGATGCACGTGGCAGCCGTGCAGTTCGATACCCCGGCCGTGACCATCGGCTTCGACACGGACAGCAAGGCGGCGGCCGCCCAGCGCAAGGCGGCCTTCGCGGAGGCCGCCAAACAGGGTTACCTGATCGGCGCCGCCCACCTGCAATTCCCGGCCCTCGGCCACCTGCGCGCCGCCGGCAAGGGCTACCAGTTCGTGCCCGTCAACTACACCATCCCGCGCTGACCGCTGACCACTGACTGCCGACCGCTGCACGCGGCGCCGGCAAGACAACAGGGCGCCGCAGCGCCCTGTTGTCGATCCGCGCCCACCAGGAGGCAGCGGCCATCCGTCGCATGGGGCGCCGTGGCGCCCCATGGCAACTTACGCCACTTCCAGCGCCGGATAGTCGGTATAGCCTTCTTCGGTCGGATGGTAGAACGTTTCCATCTTCCACTCGTTGAGCGGCGCGTCCAGCTGCAAGCGGCGCGGCAGGTCCGGATTGGCGATGAACGCCTTGCCGAAGGCGATGGCGTCGGCCGTGCCGGCCTCGAGCACGTGCTGGGCCGTCTGCTTGTCCATCTTCTCGTTGGCGATGAAGACGCCGCCGAACTCACGCTTGATCATCGGCGCCAGGCTGTCGTCGCCCACGGCCTCACGGGCGCAGATGAAGGCGATCTTGCGCTTGCCCAGCTCGCGGGCCACATAGCCGAAGGTGGCGGCCGGGTCCGAGTCGCCCATGTCGTGGGTGTCGCGGCGCGGCGCTAGGTGCATGCCCACGCGTTCGGCGCCCCAGACGGCGATGCAGGCGTCGGTCACTTCCAGCAGCAGGCGGGCCCGGTTTTCGATCGAACCGCCATAGTTGTCGGTGCGGTGGTTGGTGCTGTCTTGCAGGAACTGGTCGAGCAGGTAGCCGTTGGCGCCGTGCACTTCCACGCCGTCAAAGCCGGCCAGCTTGGCGTTTTCGGCCGCCTTGCGGTACGCGGCCACGATGCCAGGCAGTTCGGCCGTCTCCAGCGCGCGCGGCACGGGGAAGGGACGCTGCGGACGCAGCAGGCTCACATTGCCCTTGGCGGCGATGGCGCTGGGCGCCACGGGGGCCTGGCCGTCCAGGAACGAGGGGTCGGAAATGCGGCCCACGTGCCACAGCTGGGCGAAGATGCGCCCGCCGGCCGCGTGCACGGCGGCCGTCACCAGTTTCCAGCCTTCCACCTGCTCGTCCGACCACAGGCCGGGCGTGTCCGCATAGCCGACGCCCTGCGGGGTGACCGCCGTCGCCTCGCTCAGGATCAGGCCGGCGCTGGCGCGCTGGGTGTAGTACTTGGCCATCAGGGCATTGGGCACGCGGCCGCCGCCGACGGCGCGGGCGCGCGTCAGGGGCGCCATGACGATGCGGTTTTTCAGGGTGAGGTTGCCGATGGTGATGGGATCAAACAGATTTGCCATGATGAGTTCCTGTCATAAAAGTGCCGGACCGGGCCGGCAAAGGCGGGCCCCGTTCAGAGGCCCGTGTTCATGTGGTCAATGAAAGCTTGGATGGTCGCTTCATCGCGCTTGAAGTAGTTCCACTGGCCGACCCGGTACGACACCACCAGGCCAGCCTTCTGCAGCGTGGCCAGGTGGGCCGACACGGTCGACTGCGACAAGCCGCAGCGGCGGTCGATCAGGCCGGCGCACACCCCCAGGCTGAGCGGGTGCTGCTGGTCGGCGAAAAACACTTCCGGCTCCTTGAGCCACGCCAGGATCTGGCGTCGCACGGGGTTGGCCAGCGCTTTGTGAATTGCATCTATGTCCATCGTTGCTCTCTTGTTTCGTCACAGGACGATATATGTATCGGTTTTTACCGATTTCAATATCGGTATCTTACGATATAAATGAAAAATGTGCTGGCGGCGGCCAAAAACGGCCGTGCCCGGCGAGCCGGCGGCGGCGGTGCTACACTGCGGCCTCATTCGCTTCCGCGGGGACGGCCCCGCCGCGCAAGGAAGCTAGCAGCCTGTCGGGCTTAGGGAGTCGAAGCGAAAAAATAGCTGGGCGAGGCCAGATTTTGACGATTTCGCAGTGCCCATAGCGAGCTATGGGCCGAGAAAGCGGCGAAATATGGACCGCCCAGGTATTTTTGCAGCCGACGATCCTAAGTCCGACAGGCTGCCAAGCAGGGACGGCCCTGCCCATCGAGGAGATGATATTGACCTGGCTGATCTTGATCCTGGCTGGCCTGCTGGAAGTGGCCTGGGCCGTCGGACTGAAATACACGGCGGGCTTCACCCGCCCCCTGGCGGCGGTGCTGACCTTGCTGTCCATGGCGGGCAGCGTGGGGCTGCTGGGGCTGGCGCTGCGTAACTTGCCGCTGGGCACGGCCTATGCCATCTGGACCGGCATCGGCACCGTGGGCACTGTGATCTTCGGCATCGTCGTGCTCGATGAACCGGCCAGTGCGGCCCGGCTGGCCTGCATCGCGATGATCGTGGCCGGCATCCTCGGCCTGAAGCTGGCCACTGTGTGATGGACGCGGGCCGTCAGCGCCCGCCGCTCCAGCGCTCGTAAATGCGGCTCAGTTCGCCATTGGCCCTGAGTTTCAACAGCGCCTGGTCCAGCAGGCGAGTCGTCTCGGGCGGAATTTTCTTGCTGACCCAGAAATAGATAGGCTCCTCCTTCAGCACGCCGGGCACAATGCGGATCTGGTCGCGCAGCCCGTTCTCGCGCACGATCCAGGTCAGCGTCAGCTCGTTCATGTAAAAGAAGCGGCCATGTCCCGCGATGATCTTTTTCAGATTGACGACATTGTCGCCCGTGCTGTCGTCCACCTTCAGGCCCAGCGCCCGCAGCTGGTAGGAATAGCCGGCCCCGCGCGACGTGTTGACCAGTGGCTTGAGCTTGGCGAGTTCGTCGAGGCTGTTCACTTCCACGTGGTCGCCGGCGGCGGCCGCCAGCCGGTGGCGCACCATGTACAAGGGCTTGCCGGCGATGGTGGCAATCGCGCGCCGGTGCGGCGTGTCGAGCAGGGCACAGGCGCAGGCCACATTGCCCGATTCCAGGCCCTGTTCGATAACGGGAATCGAGCGGAAATCATATTGGCCGGTAAAGTGCAGCTGCGGCTCCATCTTCTCGATCGCTTGCAGGATGTCGGGGCAGACCCCTTCGCTATGGTCGCCGCGGTTGATCCACTTGGGCGGCAGGCTCTCCTGCGCCATCACGGACAAGGTGACCGCCTCAGCCTGCGCGCAAGCGGCCCAGGCGCACTGGCCGGCAGCGATGAGCAGTAATTGCCTGAGGATATTCATGTTGCCTCCCAGCGATGATTCTAGACGCATCCCATGCGGCGCGCCACCATTGCATGAGGCTAGTATGTCCGGAAACGTCACAGCCCGGCAGTGGGCCTGGCCAGGTAATACCATTCGCTGTGGGCGGCGGCGGCGCTGTCCGGGAACAGCATCACGCCGTCGAAGCCGGCCAGCACGGGTGTGCCATCGGCACGGCGGCCGATTTCCTCGCCCTGGCGCACCGGGTCGAAGCTGGCCCAGTCGCGGCTGAAGCGGTCGTCCCCGTGCAGCTTGTCGTGTACCTCGACCATGCTGAGCGCTTCCAGTTGCCCGTCCGGCAGCGGCGCCGGCGCCGGCCCGTCGCAAAGGCCGAGGAAGGCCAGCGTGTTGCGGATGGCCCGGTAAGCCACCTGCGGCGCTTGCGGATCGTCATGCTGGCCGCATTCGAGGGTGAGGGCGTAACCGCCTGTGCTGCGCATGTATTCGGTGGTGCCCACGCCGTAGCGCAGCACCGTCTCCAGCCGGCTGTCGCCGCGCAGGCGGCGCTGCACGCCCTGGCCGTAGGTGCGCAGCCAGCCGTCCACGAAGCGCCGCACGCCCAGCCGGCGCGCCAGGGCCCGCTCCTGTTGCGCGCGATGAAACGGTTCCAGCGGCCCGTCGTTGTCGCGCGGGCCCACCATGGCGAACGGCTGGCTGTGGGCGTTGAATGAATGCAGGTCCAGCAGCACGTCATGGCTGGCCAGCAGGGGACACAGCCAGTTGGCCACCCGGTCCTCGAAATCCTGGGGCGCAGCGTTGGGAAACAGGTTGCGGTTCAGATTGCGCTGGCCGGCCCGTTCGCCCTTGGCATAGGCCAGGGGATTGGCCACCGGCACCAGCGTCAGGCTGCCGTTGGCGATGGACAGGGCGCCGCTGTCCAGCTCCCCCATCAGGCGTTCGATGGCCCGCGTGCCGCATGTCTCGTTGCCATGCACGGCGCCCAGCACGATCAGGCGCGGCCCACTGCTTTGGCCGCAGTACTGGATGGACTTGAATTGCATCTCGGTTGCATTGCTCATGCGTCTGCCTCTATTTGGTGCCGCGCGCGGCGCGGACGGGAGCGCCGGCGTGGCGCCGTCAGGGGCGGGCCTCGATCACATCGAACGGCGACTGCATGCTGCCCAGATAGGCCATCAGGCTGCGGGCCCGCTCGCCGCTGTCCATGTGGGCGGTGCTGGCGATGGCCGCCCGCAGCCCGGGCAGCACTTCCGTCACGTGTGGACTGCGGTAGGCTTCGATCAGCAGTAGCGCCAGCTCGGTGGCGCGGCCACGGTTGTTGCGCATGCGCTGTTCCAGCACGGCCAGCAGGGCGCGCTGCATGCGCGGCGTGGGATTGGTGATGTAGCCGAACACCAGCGGCGTGTTGGCGATGGCCTCGCACAGCCGGCTTTCGATCTGGTCCGGCTTGACGTCGGAGGCGATGTCGAAATAGGCGCCGTTCCAGCGCGTGCGCTCGTAGGGATGGCCGGGCGGGAAGGCGTCGGCGGTCTCGAAACCGCAGATGCGGCTTAAATGGCGTAGCCAGGCAAGGATGGTGGAAGTCATGGCGCCATTTTAGCTGCATTGAAACGGCCGCGTGCAAGCGTACCCAGGAAACCAGGACAAAAAAACGGCCAGGAGAACCTGGCCAAAAATGGGGTGAAACAGAGGAGTAACGCGGTGGTCCTGGCGCCGCCAACGCAGCTGGCAGGGCCGCCCCGCCGAGGCGTCGTGCGTGGGCCCGGCGCGCGCGGGTGCAAAGAAGTCAGCCCCGGGTCGTGAAAACCCGGCGGCTGGTGAAATCGGGTTGAACGGGCGGCACCAACCGCCGCCCGTTGCCGCGCCGCCGCCACGGAACCGGGGCGGGGCGACGGGCCGCTTCAGCCTTGGGCTTGCTCGCCCAGGCGGCCGGCGCGGAAGTCTTCCACGGCCGCGAAAATCTCGGCCTGGGTATTCATCACGAACGGGCCGTATTGCGCGATCGGCTCGTTCAGGGGCTGGCCGGCCAGCAGGATGGCGCGGCTGGCCTCGGCCGCGTGCAGCGTCACCCCGTCGGCGCCGGCCGTGTTGGCCAGGATCGCCATCGCCTTGGACGGCACCGCCTTGTCGCCCACCGTGACGCTGCCGCGATAGGTATACAGGAAGGCGTTGTGGCCGGCCGGCAGCAACTGGCTGAAGCTGGCCCCGGCCGGGATCTCCAGGTCCAGGTACAGCGGCTCCGTCACTTCGCGCTGGACGGCGCCGTCCACGCCGTGGCTGCGGCCGGCGATCACCCGCACCGTCACCCCTTCGGGCGTGGTGTAGCGGGGGATGTCCTCGCCGTTGAAGTCGCGATACCACGGCTGGCGCATCTTGTCGCGCGCCGGCAGGTTCAGCCACAGCTGGAAGCCTTCCATCAAGCCTGCTTCCTGCTCCGGCATTTCCGAGTGGATCACGCCGCGCCCGGCCGTCATCCACTGCACGCCGCCGCTGGTGAGCAAGCCTTCGTTGCCGGCGCTATCCTTGTGGCGCATGCGCCCCGTCAGCATGTAGGACACGGTCTCAAAGCCCCGGTGCGGGTGCGAAGGGAAGCCGGCAATGTAGTCGTTGGCCTCGTCGCTGCCGAAGGCGTCGAGCATCAGGAACGGGTCCAGGCGGCGCTGCAAGGCTTGGGTCAGGACGCGGTTGATCTTGACGCCGGCCCCATCCATCACGGCCTGGCCGTGGATGATGCGCTCCACGCCGCGGCCTTGTTGCACTTGTTCCGGTACTGCAGTCATCGTCGTTGTCATCATAATCTCCAGTCATTGCGCGCCGCCAGGGCGCGGGATTTACCTGTACTTACACCAGCACGGCGTTGATTTCCGCGTCGGCCTGGGCTTGCGCCTTGGCCACGGCGTCCGGGCCCAGGCCCATGCCTTCAGCGTACACGAACTGCACGTCGGTCAAGCCCAGGAAGGCCAGGAAGGTCTTCAGGTGCGGCAACTGGGTGTCGGTCGGGCCGTCGCGGTGCATGCCGCCGCGGGCCACGGCCACATACACTTTCTTGCCCGTCAGCAGGCCCACAGGGCCGGTGGCCGTGTACTTGAAGGTGACGCCGGCGCGGGCGATGGCGTCGAACCAGCTCTTGAGCTGCACGGTGATGCCGAAGTTGTACATCGGCGAACCGATCACCAGCACGTCCGCTGCCTGCACCTGGGCGATCAGGGCGTCATCCAGGGCCACGCGGGCGGCCTGCTCGGCGTTGCGCTGCTCGGCCGGGGTGAACAGGGCTTGCAGGCCCGCTTCGTCCAGCACGGGATGGGGCTGGGCGGCCAGGTCGCGGCGGGTCAGTTGGACGTCCGCTGCCGTGGCGCTCAGCTTGGCAACGATGGCGTCGGCCAGACGGGTCGATTCGGAACCGGTGCTGCGGGCGCTGGAATTGATTTGCAGGATGTTCATGGTGTGCTCCATCTGTGGGGTTGTTGTTGCGATGGATGAACTTTAGCAGTTCCAAATTTCAACCGGAAGCCGTTAAAATGGATAACATTAATCCACCGATGGAACAATCCTATGGAAATCGATCCCGGCGACTTGCTGCTGTTTGCCCGCATCGTCGAATGCGGCAGTTTCAGCCTGGCGGCCGCGCGCGTGCAATTGCCCAAGTCCACCGTCTCGCGCCGCATCTCACAGCTGGAAACGCAGTTGGGCGAGCGCCTGCTCCAGCGCACCACGCGCAAGCTGGTGTTGACGGAATTCGGCGCCAGCCTGCTCGAGCATGCGCGCCGGGTGACGGAGGAAACGGAGGCGGCCGGCGCCCTGGCCCAGCACCGGCAGGGCGCGCCCAGCGGCTTGCTGCGGGTGTCGATGCCGGCCGACTTCGCCAGCGGCGTGATGGGCGCGCTGCTGGCCCGCTTCATGACGCAATATCCGGCTATTTCGCTGGAACTGGACCTGTCGCCGCGCCGGGTCGACCTGGTGGCCGAGAATTTCGACCTGGCCATCCGCATGGGGGCGCTGCCGGACGACGCCACGCTGGCCGCGCGCCGCATCACCTTGAGCACGCTGGGCCTGTACGCGGCGCCTGCCTACACGGGCTTGCGGGGCTTGCCGGAACATCCGGACGACCTGTTCCAGCATGATTTGCTCAGTTTGCCGCCGCGTGCGAACGGGCTCACGCGCTGGACCCTGCAGCGCGGCAAGGTGCAATGGGAACGCGATTTGCCGGTGCGGATGATGGCCAATTCGCCGGAACTGCTGGTGCGCATGGCGCGCACGGGGGTGGGCATCGCGGCCAGCACGCAACAGCTGGCGCAGCCTTATCTGCAGACGGGAGAGTTGGTGCGGGTATTGCCGGACTGGTGTTTTCCCACTGTGACGGGGTGGGCGGTCTTCCCCGGCCGCCGGCTGATGCCGGCCAAGACCAGGGCCTTCCTCGATATGCTGGAAGCGGGCTTCGCGCCGGACGGCGCCGGCTGAGGGATCAGCCGGCGTTGCCCATCATCTCGCCCAGCTGCACGGCGGCGGCCGGCTGCCAGCCCGGGTTGAAGTTGATCGTCTCCTTGGGGAACAGCATGACGACGGTGGAGCCGAGCAGGAACCGGCCCATTTCCTCGCCTTTTTTCAGCACGATGTTCTGGTCGGCGTAGTTCCACTCGCGCACCTCGCGCGTGCGGGGGGGATTGACCACGCCGTGCCAGACGGTGGCCATGCTGCCGACAATGGTGGCGCCCACCAGGGTCAGCACGAAGGGGCCGTGGGCGCCTTCGAACACGCACACCACGCGCTCGTTGCGGGCAAACAGGCCCGGCACGCCGCGCGCCGTGGTCGGGTTGACCGAGAACAGCGCGCCCGGAATGTAGATCATGCGGGTCAGCTTGCCGTCGCACGGCATGTGGATGCGGTGGTAGTCGCGCGGGCTCAGGTACAGGTTGGCGAAGCTGCCGTGGCGGAAGTGTTCGGCCAGCGCGGCGTCGCCGCCCAGCAGGGCCGTGGTGCTGAATTTGTGGCCCTTGGCCTGGAAGATCTGGTCGTCCTCGATGGCGCCGAACTGGCTGATGCGGCCATCGACGGGGCAGACATAGTCGGCCGCGGCCAGCGGGCGGGCGTCCGGGCGCAGGGCGCGCGTGAAAAATTCGTTGAAGCTGGCGTAGTGGCTGATGTCGGGGTCGAGCGCCTCGTCCATGTTGACGTCGTAACGGCCCACGAACCAGCGGATCAGGCCGGTGGTGGTGGAGCCGCCTTTGGCGCCCGCCACCCGTCCCGCGAAGTTGGTCAGCGCTCCCTTGGGAAGCAGATATTGGGGCAGCACGGCAAGGCGATCGGACACGATAGTAAATCCATGGCAAATAAATGGTGTCGCATTATAGCGTTGCTCCGGGCGAAAAATGCATTTCCCGTGCCGGCTTCGAATGCCCGGCGTCGAAAGGGCTTTGCTGATGCGCTGGCATGGCCGCTTGCACTGCCGTTTCCCTCGGCCAGGCTGCTGTTTGTTGCTGCGGCCATCCTTGGCGTCAGCGCTGGCGGCGCCGTCCGCGGCGTAAATACCGGTTCTGCCGCCGGCCCTCGCTTTATATCCGGTTTAACTACCTGGACTTTGCGCTGTAACAAAAAAAGAGCGACACTGCCTTTACTGATGGTGACCGAAAGGCCTGCCGCAGTGCCCGGATTGGGGCAGTTGCGGCCTAATTTCTCCTTATTCTCCAGCCGCTCCCGAATACAATCAGATAGTTGTAGAAATTATTCGGAATTCTATTTATATTGGTATTTGTTGTACATATCGCTAGAGAATTTCTCCGGTCTTATGGTAAATTCTCATTTCGTGAATTCTCACACTTTGTCACACCGAGAGTTACTGCCACCACGGCATGGAAGATGAGTTTAAACATTCGCTGTCAACCGATCAAAGGGATATAAATATGACGACGTACCAGGAATACAAAGCAAAGATCGCGGAATTGGAAAGCCTGGCGGAGACCGCGCGCAAGAATGAATTGCTGGCAGCCAAGGAAAAAATCGCCGCCATTATGCGCGACTATGGCCTGACCTTGGCCGATCTGGGCGCGGTCGCGAAAGCCAAGCCCGCCAAGACGCGCGCTCCGGTGCCAACCAAATATCGCGACGACGCCACCGGCCAGACCTGGACCGGCCGCGGCCGTGCTCCGAAATGGCTGGAAGGTAAAGACAAGGATCAATACCTGATTAAATAATGGCAGGGCCGGGATGGGTGTGGAATTCTATCCATACACCCGTCCCGCTGCCATCATCATGTATCACCGCCGGCAGCGGCGGACGCCATGTTCGCCGCTGCCGGCAGTTCTGTTTTGGCATGACCTGGCGTCTGCCGATATTCAAGGCCGACATTCACGGCCCACGTTATTTTCCTGGCGATCGCGCGCTGCTCCACCGCTCTGCCGTGCAGCGATGCGCGTGGCCCCATTGTATTCATCAGCGACGGATTAAAGCTTGCCGTCGGGCGCCGGCATCACCTGCCGCGCCGGCAATCCGTTTGCACGCCGGCGTTCAATGGCCGCGGCGCCAACGGCATATCCGATGCACGGCCGATGTTGCATTTGTGCTGAAAGTAGGGAACTCTGCCCGATTCCTTGCGCTATCCCTCGCTGACGGCAAACCCAGCGTTCCCGATCTATGCGATCATGCGGGATGCTTGCCATTTCACTATTTCCACTTAATACAATTTTATTCCCCGACGGGCATTTGCCATTGCAGGTGTTCGAAGTGCGCTACCTGGATTTGATTAAGCGCTGCATTGCCCAGGAAGAGCAGTTCGGCGTGGTGCCCTTGCTGGAAGGGAGCGAGGTGCAATTGCCGGAACAGGAGCAGGTGCTGTCCGGCGCCGGCACCATGGCCCGCATCCTGGACTGGTCCGCGCCCATGCCGGGGCTGTTGCGGGTGTCGTGCGTGGGCACCACGCGCTTCCATGTGCGCAGCAGCGAGCGGCTCCGGCACGGCCTGTGGGTGGCCGACGTCGATCCGCTGGAGGCCGACCGCGCCGTGCCTGTGCCCGAAGAGCAGCAGGACGTCGCCGATGCCCTCGCATCGCTGATCCGTTCGCTGGAAAAGAAACAGATTTCCACCGCCAACATGCCGCTGGCCCCGCCATACCGGCTGGACGACGCGGGCTGGGTGGCCAACCGCTGGTGCGAACTGTTGCGGCTGGACTTGCGCGATAAACAAAGGCTGATGTTGCAGGAAAATCCAGTGCTGCGGCTCGAGCTGATCCAGGACTTGCTGAGCGAAAACGGCCTGCTCACCAGCCAGTAAGGCCGCCGGCCTAGGCGGGTGCCGGGCCGCTGGCGCCGGCTTGCCGGGCCTCTTCCAGCGCGTGCACGCGCACCGACCACACCACACCGGCAATCAGCAGCACGATGGCCGCCACCTCCAGCGTGCGCGGCAGCTGCTGTTTGTAGATGAAGCCGTACAGCAGGGCAAACAGGGTTTCGAACAGGATCAGCTGGCCCGACAGGGTGACGGGCACGCGGCGGCTGGCCACATTCCATAAATGGTTGCCGATCACGGAAGCCCCCAGTGCCAGCAAGCCGTTGACGATCCAGAACGTGCCCCAGTGCCGGCCGCTGGCCGCACCGGCCGCGCCCGTCACATCGGCATGGTAGACGGCCAGCGCCGCCAGCCCGATCACCAGCGCGATCAGGCCGCTGGACAAGCCATACAGGGCCGACCATTCGCCGCTGCTGAAATGGGGATTGCGCTTGAGGTAGCGCGCGTTGTCGAGCGTGTACCAGCTCCAGCACAGCAGGGCGCCGGTGGCGCACAGCACACCCGCCAGCTTCTGGCCGATGGCGATGCCGGCCCCGCTGCTGTCATGGGTGAATACGTCGATGTTGATGCAGACGATGCCGGCCGCGACTACCAGCAGCGGCACGGCCAGCTGGCGCAGCGGCACCGAACCGTGGTCCTTGTGGCCCATCAGCGTGACGGCGATGGGCAGCACGCCGATGATGAGCGAGGTAGGCGCCACCCCGGCCAGCTTGACGCCCAGGGCCAGCAACATGTAGTAGACGATGTTGCCGGCCAGCGCGTGGCGCACCAGGGCCAGGTAGTCGGCGCCGTCGAGCCGGCGCAGCAGGCTGCCCAGGCGCGGCAGCATCAGGCCGGCGGCGATGGTGCCGTAGGCAAGGTAACGGCCCACGGCCAGCTCCAGCGGCGAGAACGCCGCCATCAGCTCCGGCACGATGAACACCATGCCCCACATCGCGCCGGCCAGCAGGCCGCATAACACGCCATTCCACATCGGCCAGGCTCTTCAGGTTGAGGTTGAGGTTGGGGCGGCGCGATGGGCGGCGTTCACGCCGCCCGCCACTGCGCCAGCCAGACAAAGGCGGCCACATTGGCCGCCACGGTGCACCAGAATACCGCACGAAACGCCGCCTTGCTGGACTTGTGCCGCAGCCACTGCTGGGCCAGGATGGCGCCGGGCCAGCCGCAGGCCAGTCCCAGCATCAGCAAGGTGCGTTCCGGGGTACGCCAGCGGCCGCGCACGGCGGCCGCCTTGTCGAGCGCGTAGGCGCCAAAGCACAGCACGCTCGCCGCGCCGTACGCCAGCGCCACCCACGATGGCAGGCGCCACAGGACGGTGGCGGCCAGGTACAGCACGGCGAACGCGGCCAGCACCAGGTAGCCGGCGCCGCCCCGGGCCGGCATGGGCTTAGAAATAGCTCAGGCCGAGGGCGGCCTTCACTTCGTCGGCCGTGCGGGCCGCCACTTCGCGCGCGGCCGCCGTGCCATCCTTCAGCACCTGCATGATGTAGCCGCGGTCCTTGGCCAGTTCTTCGCGGCGGGCGCGAATGGGGGCCAGCATTTCCTGCAGCACCAGTTCCAGCCGCTTCTTGACGATGCTGTCGCCCAGCCCGCCGCGCACGTAATGGGCCTTCATTTCGGCCAGCGCGGCCTGGTCGGGATCGAACGCGTCCAGGTAGATGAAGGCCACGTTGCCTTCCAGGTGGCCCGGGTCTTCCACCCGCAGGTGCAGAGGATCGGTGTAGACCTTCTTGACGGCGGCCGTGATTTCGGCGGCCGTGGCGCCCAGGTTGATGGTATTGCCCAGCGACTTGCTCATCTTGGCCTTGCCATCGGTGCCGGGCAGGCGGCCGATTTCCGGCACCAGCGCCTTGCATTCGACCAGGATGTCCTGGTTGACCAGGCGGTTGAAGCGGCGCGTGATTTCGTTGGTCTGCTCGATCATGGGGATCTGGTCTTCCCCCACCGGCACCAGCGTGGCCTTGAAGGCCGTGATGTCGGCCGCCTGGCTGGCCGGGTAGGTGAGAAAGCCGGCCGGAATGTCGCGTTCGAAGCCGCGCAGCACGATCTCGGCCTTGACGGTGGGATTGCGCTCGAGGCGGGCCACCGTCACCAGGTTCAGGTAGTAGAAGGTCAGTTCGGCCAGTTCCGGAATCTGCGACTGGATCAGGATGGTGGACTTGGCCGGATCGATGCCCACGGCCAGGTAGTCGAGCGCCACTTCGACCACGTTGCGGTGTACCTTGCCCGTGTCGTCCATATTGTCGGTCAGGGCCTGCGAGTCGGCCAGCATGATGTATTGCTTGTAGTCGTGCTGGTAGGTGACGCGATTGCGCAGGCTGCCCACGTAATGGCCCAGGTGCAGGGGGCCGGTGGGGCGGTCGCCGGTCAGGATCACGGCAGGGGAAGTGGACTTGGCTGGCTGACTCATCAGGGTTCCTTTACGTTACCCCCGTCCGGCGCGCCAATAAAAACGCCGCCTGGCGGAGGCGGCGTTGATAAAAACATCATTCACTATGGATAAACAGTGGCCGCTCGCTGTCAGCGGCACCACCAATTCAGGCTAGCACGATGTATAGGGGTAAATTTCATGCGCGTATGGTTGCAGTTCGGCGCCGGTCTGTCAAGTTGTTGTGCTGGCTCAAACGGCGTACGCTTGCGGGGAACCTCCATCCCGAACGGACGATCTAACAGGATCGGACAGGAGGGGGCATAATGTCATTACCTTTTAATTCTCTGGCATTCAAGGACACTCTGGTGGAAGGTGGATTCAGCGACAGGCAGGCGGCTGTGCTGGCCAACGGGATATGGGACCTGGTGACGAATACGCTGGCAACCAAGGACGATCTGCTCGCTCTTGAGAACCGCATCGACGTCAAACTGGCGCATCTGAAAGCAGATATGCTCATGTGGATCGTCAGCCTGGCGGTCGTGCAGACGACAATACTGGGCGCGATGCTGAAATTGCTGCGTTAATTGTTTCGGTTGGTAACTATTCCGATCCTGCAAATTCACGGGTAGCGGCGCTGCAGCATATCGCGGCAATCTATTCAGGGGGCGCTGTGTCGCATCGTCCTGTGCGTTGGCGCCGGCGTGTATCCTGGGCGCACGTTCAATGCGCCCGCACGCTGGCAGCCAGGATGTCGGCCCGGTGGTAGTGCTGGAAGCCTTCCATCACGGCCCCAGACTTGGCCGCTTTCTCCAGCAGTTCGCGCAGCACCTTCTGGTCTTCCGGCGTCAGCGACAGGCGCGAGATGTAGACGCCGCTCTGGCCCCAGGGCAGTTCCGGTATTGGCTCCAGCCGCAGCTTGTCGAGCATGCCGCTCACGCGCGGTTCGTGGGCGATGGCGCCGGCCAGGATGGTCGGCCCCATGATGGTCATGTCGACCGCGCCCATATTGAGCAGGCGCGCCACGGCGCTCACGTCCACTTCCGTAAATAGCCGTCCCTGTTTGGCCAGTTCCTTCACCAGCGCCGTGTACTGCTCGCCGTGGTCGAAGCCGCGCACCACGGCCACCCGCAGTTCTCGCCGTTCCAGCAATTCCCTGGCGCTGGTGATGGGCGGGCGGTCGCTGGCCAGTGAAATCAGGGTAGCGCGGTGGCCCATCATCGGCACGAAGATGCCGATCTGGTCGCGCGCGGGCGTGCGCGTGGCCGGCACCAGCATGTCGGCCTTGCCGGCCTCGAACATGGCGACCTGGCGCGCGCGCGGCACGATGGGAAACTCGAAGGCGCAGCCGCTGCGCGGGCCGATGCTGCGCAACAGTTCCGGATAAATGCCGCTGACGTTGCCGCCTTCGATGATGACGCTGGCCCCGGTCGGCGCCACGGGCGCACTGATTTCGCGCGAACAATGGGCGCCGGTGCTGCCCGTCGCCAGTGCCAGCAGCCATGCCAGGCTGCTGCGCCGGAAAATATCGCTGTGCTTCATATTGTTGCTGCCTGACAAATGATGATCGTATCGCCCCGGTTCAGGCTTGCATCTGGGCTTGCTGTTGCAGCCGGCTGAGGCGGAAATAGCGGCGCGCCACCAGGATGGCCAGCGCCTGCATGGCGGCGCAGGCGAAGAAGGTAGTGCCGATGCGCCAGTCGCGCGACGGCAGGTGGCTCACTTCGGCCACGATGGCATTGCCCAGCACGGGCATGATGATGATGCCCAGGCTGCTGATCGATTGCAACGACCCCATCAGCTCCCCCTGTTCCTGGGCCGGCGTGGCCTTGGAAATGATGCCCTGCAGCGCGGGGCCGGCCGCGAACGCCAGCAGGTTGCACAGGATGAAGACGTACATCATCCAGCCTTCCGTGGCCAGGCCGTACAGCATGTAGGTGATGCAGCCCGAACCGAGGCCGAGCAGCATCAGCCGCACCTCGCCCAGGCGGCGGATGAACATGCCCAGCAGGCCGGCCTGCACCACGGCCGCCGCCAGCCCCACGCAGAACAGGGCGATGCCGTTTTCGCGCGGGCTCCAGCCGAAGCGGAAGTGGGTGTACAGCACCCAGGTCGAATGCAGCATCATCTGGGCGAACGTCACCAGCGAATAGACGATCACCAGGCCGCGGATGTCGGTGCGCCGGGCCAGCTTGGCGATGGCCGCCAGCGGGTTGACCTTGGCCAGCTTGAACGACTGGCGGCGCGCCTGCGGCAGCGATTCCGGCACCACCAGGTAGCCGTAGATGAAATTGGCGGCCGACAGCGCGGCGGCCACATAGAATGGCAGGTGCAGGTCGACGCTGCCCAGCAGCCCGCCCAGCATGGGGCCGCAGATGAAACCCAGTCCGAAGGCGGCGCCCACCTTGCCAAAGCTCTTGGCGCGGTTGTCCGGCGTGGAAATGTCGGACGCGTAGGCCGACGCCACCGACATGCTGGCCGACGACATGCCGCCCACCACGCGGCCGATGAACAGGCAAGCCAGGTTGGGGGCCCAGGCCGTGGCCAGGAAATTGAGACACATGCCCGCCATCGAATAGAGCAGCACGGGGCGGCGGCCGATGCGGTCGCTGAGGGCGCCCAGCATGGGCATGAAGATGAATTGCATCAGGCCGAAGGTGGAACTGAGCGCGCCATACCACCACGCCTGGCCGGCCCGGCCATGGACGAACTCGCCCACCAGGATGGGCAGTACCGGCACCACCAGCCCTATGCCCAGCATGTCGATGAACACGCAGACCAGGATGAAATTGAGATTGCCTGCCGGCGCGGCCGGCGGAACAGGGGAGGTGGCGTTGTCGAGTGTTGTCATGGCAAATGGAAGGTATGCGGAGCGGTGGCCGGCGGCATATCCTGTGTGCCTGGCTACCCGTTTCATCAATGCAATTGTGGCATGAAACGGCTGTCGCACCATAGGGGACAGCAGCAATTAATTGTGGAAGCGCACAGGTGGAAATATTTTTCCCAAAGAAACATTGCTCGCTTGCTAATTCTAGCGTAATTGTGCAAAATACTACAATAAATAACAACATTGGGAGCCGCCGATGCGCACCATGTTCGCCGCCAGCCTGCTTTTGTTCTGCACCTGCGCCTACGCGCTGGATGATACGCCGACCCAGAGTGTCTACATGGGCCCGCGCGGCGAGGATGTGCGGAGCGCGGTGCGCGTGCGCCAGCCGGTGCCGCCCCCGGCACGGGTGTCCGATGCCGTCCGTAATGGGGCGCTGCCCGCCGGCCGCGAAACGGCGCCGCTCGTCGTCCCCTCTGCGCCAGCCGCGCCGCCGGCCGTTTCGTCGGGCCGCTCCGGTGTGCAGCCCTGGCTGGACATCCGCCAGCCCGGCACGGCCGGGCGCCACGGCCAGAAATAGCGGCCGGGGCCGCCTTGCTGGGCCCGGCCGCCGCCTGCCGGGCCGGCCGGGCGCCATGCCCTTGCGGCCGGTTAACAAGCGGAACGTTAATTGATGCAATTGCTGTTGACTTACGGTAACATTGCTCCCGTTAAAGAACCACTCGGGTGACCGGCCGGGCGCCAGCCTGCCATGCCAGGGCGCAGCCCTCAATTAAGGAACCGTTATGTCCATCATTACCAGCGACGCTCAAGCAGCGTCCCCTGCGGCCGAATACCTCGCCTTTACCCTGGGCCAGGAAGAGTACGGCATCGACATCCAGAAAGTAAGCGAGATCCGCAGCTACGAAACGCCGACCCGGATCGCCAACGCGCCCGAATTCGTCAAGGGGGTGGTCAATCTGCGCGGCATCATCGTGCCCATCGTCGACATGCGCATCAAGTTCAGGCTGGGCACGCCGTCCTACGACCAGTTTACCGTGGTGATCATCCTCAATATCGGCCATCGCGTGGTGGGCATGGTGGTGGACCGCGTGTCGGACGTGACCACGCTCACGCCGGACCAGCTCAAGCCGGCGCCGGACATCGGTTCGGCGCTCGATACGGACTACATCATCGGCCTGGGCACGATCGACGAACGCATGCTGATCCTGGTCGATATCGACAAGCTGATGTCGAGCGCCGACATGGGCCTGCTCGAAGCCGCCGCCGCCTGATCGCGCGCCCGGCGCCACCGCGGCCCGTGCCTGGTCCGGGCCGGCGCCGGTCCGCAATCTACGGCCAGAGCTGTCCCTGATGCGGGCAGGCGCCCGTCATCACTCCCGTCCGGCGCCGGTCCTCAGTCCGACCCATCCGCTTCGTGCGTCATCCATGTGGCGATGGCCCGCTGCGACAGACCGTCCGCCTCGCCGTTGCGGTGGCGCGGCACCCAGCGCACGCTGACCTCACCGTCTTGCGCCAGCTGCCGCAACAGCTCATGCACCCGGCTGCGGTGCGCCTCCAATCCCTTGGCACCCGTTGCCGGCGCCAGGTTCACATCGTCGATCACCACCTTGCTGTCGCCGTACACCACCAGTTGCGCCATTTGCAGCGGCGCAGCCGCTTCCAGCAGCGCGATCAGCGCCAGATATTCCGCCTCGCCGCTGTTGCCGTGACCGGCGCGGCGGCTGATCTCGACCCGCTCCCCCGCGGGTCCGCACAGCAGGGCACCTATGCCCAGCCGGCCCGGATTGGGATGGGCTGAACCGTCGAACCAGGCGCGCCATGCGCCGGCGGGTGGCTGCGCTGCCGTGCGCCTGAGCGCCTGGCGGGCCTGCTGCGCGTGCAGTCGGTCGGCGCGCCGGGCCAGCTCATGCGCGCGCAGCTGGGCCCGCGCCGCCAGCAAGGCGGGCAGGCCCTGGGCGCCGGCCGCCTGGTTCAATGTCTGGCGTAGCGCGTCCAGCTCAGACATGCCGGTGCGTGTCGCCAGACGGCGGCTGGCCACGCGTTCGCCCTTGTAGGCAGCGGTGGCCAGCTGGTCAAATTCGGAACTGCTCATGCGGGAAGGTCAGGGTGGCGAAAGGCGCCAGCATAACCGATGTGGCCGATGAGGCATCAATCGCGATAGGGATTATCCGGGTGGCGGTCGTAGCGGTTCGGGACGCCGTCGCCGTCGCGGTCGTGGTCGTAACGGTTGGGAATGCCGTCATGATCGCGGTCGCGGTGGCCGTGATGGTGTTCCCAGCGGCCTTCCTCGCGATACCAGCGGCCCTCCCGTTCAATCCAGCGCGGTTGCGCGTACACATAGCCGGGCCGCTCGGCCACCCAGCCGCCCGCGATCCATTCATGGCGATGGCCGCGCCACTCCCAATAGCCGGGGGCCCAGAAATAGCCGGGACGCGCATGGGGCACAGATTCATAGCGGGGCGGCGGCGGCGCCACGGTCACGTAGTCGTAACCCACTTGCGCCGGCTGCACCATCACCCAGCCGCCGGGATCGAGGCGCCAGCCCTCGGCGTCGCGCATCCAGACGGCGCCCCGGTACTGGTAACCGCTGCGTTCCAGTTCCCAGTGGCCGGCCGCCCACACGTGGCGGTAACCGTCCCAGTTCCAGTAGCCGGGCGCCCAGACGTAACCGCGGCGCGGCACGGGCACGCTCTCGAAACGGGGTGGTGGCGGGGCATTGCCGATCACGACGCTGACGCCCACCTGTGCCGATGCGGCCGGGGGCAGGAAGGCTGCGGCGCTGATGGCGATCATCGCGGCGGCGTAAAAGGTAGGCTTGATCATGATGTTCTCCGTAGTGCAGGCTGGCATACGGGAACTATATCAAGCGGGGGTAGGGCGGCAGAACAGATGATGCAACTTCTTACAACTGACACAAACCATGTGCGGCATGGCCGGCAGCGGCTACCGCGGATGCCGGGCTTCGCCTGTCACGCTGCGGCACGCGGGCCGGTGCGCAGGTCCAGGCGAAGCGAAACGCGGCCCATTACATTTTGCTCGCGGCGTGGTCGGCGGCCATGGCGGCTTTGCTCTCGTCGAGCAGGGATTGCTTCTTCTGGTCCGCGCTGAGCCGCTTGGCGCTCACCACGATCACCGGGGCGTTATACGCGAGCGGAGGGGCAACGCTGGCGACGCTGGCCACGGCGGGAGTGGCGATCGCGTTGTCCTGCCTGTCGAGCACATAGTTGGCGGCGCAGGCCAGGCCCAGGGCGGCAACGAACAGGGCTTCGAAGTTTTTGACGAGTTTCATGACGCTTCCTTTCGGTGGAGTGAGTGTTGATGTGATCACTGTATCCAGTACGCCCCGGCGCCGCCACGGCGTTGCGACGGGCGGCCGGTTTGGCGGCGCGAACTGCAAAAAATGGCGACCGGTTGCGGACTGCCCGCGCGGTTTTACCCGTTCCCTCCGCTAGTCGCCTGCATACCATCTACAGCAAGCGCGAGGGGCATATGCGGCGCACGATCACTTATCTTTTGCAAGCCATGGTGGAATGCCGGCGGGCGTGGCGGCGGCAGGCTAATCTGCGCGCCGGTGCCGGTGCCAGTGCCGCCACGGTTGCCATCCCGAACCGGCGGCGGACATGGCCCGGCCACAGCCGCGCGCTGCCTGCGTGCGGCGTGCTGGCCAGTCTCGCCGGCGCCGGCCTGATCGCAGGCCATGCGCGCCATCTGGCGGCAGCGACCAGGCGTACCGCCGATGAGGGGCAAGCACCCCATGTGGTCCAAGTATTTCAATCTGCATTGCCGGGCGCGCGGTTCCAGGTGCCGGCCGCGCCCGGTGTGCAACTGAGCTTGCAGGCCGATGGCGCCTTGGTGACGGTGGCCGGCATGCAGGCCGCGCCGCCGGTACGGATCGATCTGTGCAGCCAATTAGGGGCCGGGAACGACGCGCGCATGGTTCCTCTGCGGCTCGGTTATCGCTTTGACGACGTGCGGCGCTGGGTGGAACGCAACCGGGACGGAGGGCCAAAGCTCGCCCTGCATAACGTCCTGCTGGTGGACGCGCCGCGTGACGGCGAAGCGCCCATGCCCGAAATACAGATCAGCGGCCAGCTACGGCCGGACTTCGCCAGCCAGGACAGCGAATCACTTCAACTGCGCTGGCGCAGCGTGGCCGGCGATGCGCGCTGGCTCAGCGATACAAGTCTTGGCCAGGTTGAACAGGGCGCCGGCGGACAGGTGAGCCTGCGGGAGCAGGGTTGGCTAAGCTGGGATGGTGGCGCGGCGGCGATGCGCCTGGAACGGCGCACTAATGCGTTATGCCCGCAGGCCGGAGAGCTGCTGGTGCAACTGTACCGGGCGCCGCAACGGAGTGCGAGCATGGACCGCCATGGCCTGGCGGCGCTTGCCTCGCTCGCCGGCCTCGCACGCGTAGCGCCGCTCGCCGCACGGGACGCGCTGGTGACGGCGTTTCCCGCCCGCGGCAGGCCGGTCGGCGCGACGCTGCCGCCTGGCGACTATCTGGTGCCAGCGGCGCCGCGGCCGCCGCTTGAAGACCAGATGCTGTTCCGTAGCTTGCTCGACAAGGGATTGCTGCGCATACGCGCGGATGGCGATATCGAAGCGGCGCCGCGCGATCTGGCGCAATGGGCCGCCAGCCCCGCGTCCGCGCAGGCGTCCGCACTGGCAGGCTGGCGCGGCGTGGCGTCCGATCCGGTTACGGCCAGGCTGCTCAAGCGCCTGTACTACGAGGCCGATGGCGCCTACGTCCGCCAGCAGATCGGCATCTATAATGACGAACGGCGGTTGCTGGCATGGCGAATGCAGGAGGGCACGGCGGGGAGGGCGCAATGGAGCGCCTTCGCGCTGCCAGCGGCAGTGGAGGCGCCCGATGAATTTGCGTCCCCGCCGACAGGCGATGCCCCGCCGGACACCGCTGCGACTGCAGCGAACTCCGCCAGTTCCATCAGCACCACCACCACCAGCACCAGCACCAGCACCAGCACCAGCACCAGCACCAGCACCAGCACCGCCTCCGGCATGGTCGCCGACGCTGTCACGCCGCTGGCTACCACAGGTCAGATGCCTCCTGCTGCCGCGCGGCTGTTTGCCGACCTGCCGCAGGGCTGGCAACCGTGGACGCGGGTGGCGCGCTGGCCGCAGGCCGGCCGGCACCTGATCCTGCAGGCACAGTTGCCCCACCCGGCCGCGGCCGGCCAGACCATGCAGCTGCTGCTGATTGGCCATGTACAGGCCGTCCATGGCGCGCGCGTGCAAACGCAGCCGGCCTGCACGGGACGGGCCTGCGCCGCGCCAGGCGACGTCCGGCAGCTGACGCTGGAACTGGCGCCCGGCACGCGCAGCGTCCGGCTCGACGTGTCGCCGATCCAGGTCTATGCGCCTGAAGACCGCAAGTACCGGCACCTGGCCATCGCCGGTGGGCGGCTGGAATGGCAAGCGCTTGCCGTGCAGGGAACGCCGGCCCGGGCGGCATCAGTCATCACGCCGGCCCAGGTCCAGCTGCGGGACCGCAACGGCACCCCGCTGTATGCCGACGGCGCACCGACCCAGGCCGCGCTGGATGCGGGCATGGCAACGCTGCTCGGCGTGAACCCAGGCCAGGCCAATGGGATCGCCGGCATGCTGGCGCGCCTGCCGGCCACCGCCGGCGGCCCCGTCGCGGCCCGTCTCACGCTGGACTTGCCGCTGCAGGCACTGAGCCAGAATGTACTGGATTGCGTGGCCATGCGGCGCGGGCACTGGACCGGCAAGGGCTGCACGGGCGGCCAGGCGGCGCCGGACGGGCGTCATGCCGGCATCGTCATCCTTGATACCGAAACGGGCGACCTGCTGGCCGCCGCCGGCGCGGGGACCGGCACGGTCAGTGCCGCCAACTGGGCCGAAGTGCGCGACTTCGACCGCGCCAACCCGGCCCGCAGCGCCCTGCGCCTGCCGGCACTGCAGCATGACGGCGGCGCCCACCAGAGCCCCGGCTCGACCTTCAAGATCGTCAGCGCGCTGGGTCTGGAGCTGGCCGCGCAGCGCGATCCGCAGATCGACAGCCTGCTGGCCGGCATGCCGCTGGCGGCCATCAACCGGATGGCGGCGCAGCGCGGCTTCGGTTTCCAGACCGATGCGGCGGCCTATCCGCTCGATACCCGGCTGGCCCACATCACCAATTACAAGGAGCAGAGCCTGGACCGGCGAGCCCAGGATGGGCGGCTAGGACTGGCGCAGGCGCTGACCTACAGCCTCAATACCTGGTTTGCCTGGTCCGGCGAATTGAGCGACGCCAGCCTGTTCGGCCGGCCCGACGGCGGCGCCCCCGACTTGCAAGCCCTCGACGCCGATGCGCTCGATGCCGTGCGCCCCATCCTGGCGGCCGCCCACCGGCTTGGCTTCGGCCAGCCCCTGCGCCTGGACGGCGGCCTGCTGCCGCCCGATTTCCACTGGCAGCCGTGGGACGCGCTGCAAGCCACGCCGGCCCACATCGATCCTATCCACACCCGCCATGAACTGCGCCAGATGACGATAGGCTTGCGCATGCAGGCCACGCCGCTGCAAATGGCGCTGGCGGCGGGCGCGGTCGGGCAGGGCGCCGTGATCGCGCCGCGCATGCTGCTGGCGCTGGACGGCCAGGAAAGCACCGTCCCGCCGGAGCGCAAGTTGGGCATACGGCTGGACCGCATCCGGGCCGGCATGAAAGGCGTGATCGACGTGGGCACGGCCGCCGGCGCGTTCGGCGGCCCGGCGCTGGCCGCGCTGCGGCCCCACCTGTACGGCAAGACCGGCACCGCCCCCAGCGGCGACGGCACGGCGGCGGTGTGGTTTGCCGGGTGGCTGGAGCCGGGCAGCCTGCCCGGCCAGCACCACCGGCTGGCGCTGGCCGTCTTCGCCAGCCATTCCGAGGCCACCGGCGGCGAGCATGCGGCGCCGGTGGCGGCAACCATCCTGGCGGCGCTGGCCGAGCAGAATCGGGAACAGAAGGGGAAATAGCCCTGTTTACGGCAGCATGGCCGGGCCCGATCTGTGGCATGATTTTGAAGCGTCCGCCGGCGGCCGCTCATTGTGCAGCGGCCCGGCGCGCTCTTAATTAGTCAACAGGAAAGTATGCGCTTGCCAGGAACCCGGTATCAGGAGCATGGCTGGGAGCAGGTGCGCAAACTGCTGGGACGCTGCTCGTTGCAGGCGTTCCGGCGGCTGGACATGCATCTGGTGCTCGACGCGGCGCAGCATGGCGCGCTGCTGGACGGCTACGTCGATACGTTGGCCGCCTGCCTGCGCGCGGCCGAACGGTCGGCCCGTGCCGAGGCGCCCGGCAACAGCTATGGCGACAGCGTGTGCGAGCTGGCCCTGGGCCTGGCATTCGAACTGTATGCCCATCCATCGTTCTGGCAGGCTTTCGTGGCCACGCTGGCGGCCGAACATGCGCGCAGCGGCCCGTTCTGGGACGATCCCGCGTCGGAAGGGGCGCTGCGCAAGAAGGTCAACGACATGTACGCGGGCCTGCGCGACAAGGTCGATGCCGACAACTACATGGTCGCCACGGGCCGCGACTGCTCTCCCAACAAAATCTACACCTACCGCATGCTCGACACGGCCTGGCACGAGCTGGCGCAACTGTTCGCGGACTGGGAACTGCATCGCGAACGGGTGGCCGCCATCCTCGATCGGGCGCCGGACGGCATGCCGCCTGAAGTGCGGCAAATGAAGAGCATCGGCGACTGCAAGGCCGAGTGGATCATCCGCTGGAGCGAGACCCAGGAGCGCTACGCCGGCGCCCCCGGCCCCTTGCACACGCGCTCCAAGCGCTTCTCGAGCCTGAAGAACAGCCCCGCGAAAATTGGCGCCATGCTGGCCGAAATCGGCGACTACGAGCAGTTGTCCTCCAACCAGGATCGCGCCGACCCATGGCAGGACGATGCCGGCGAGGCCGCGCTGTGGCTGGAAGACTACTGGCGGGTGATGGACGCATCGGCAGCGCAGGATGCGGCCCACGGACCGCTCGCCATGGCCGACCGTATCCTGCCCGCGCCGCCGGAGGAAGAATCCGATCTGCCTTACGCGGGCGATCAGGGCGATGATGAGCCGGAACCCGACGTCATGGAGGCCGCCCCGTACGATGCCGCGCAACTGGCGGCCGAACAATCGGCTGCCGCCGCGCTTTCCCTGCCCCCCCGCTATCTGGAATTGGCACGGGCCGCGCAGGATACGGCCAGGGGGACGCTGCGCGTGCTGCATGCGGAATCGCTGCCGATCCGGCTGGCCGTGTACCACAAGTTGCTGGGGCCGGACGACGATAGTTACCCTGATCCGTGGCTGGACCCGGCCACCGGCGCGCTGCCCACCCTGCAGCAGCTGGCGGCGCTGGACGGCATATCCATGCCCACCTTGCGCAAGCGACGTAACGAAGCGATCGACCGACTGCAACTGGCCTATGCGGGAGCCGTGCGATGAAGGAGAACGAGATGAATTCGACACCGATGGACGACCGGTTGCGCGAGCGCCTGCTGCTGTCCCGGGCGGCGCCCGGCGACCGCCTGATGCTGGCCGACGCCACCTTGCTGGCGGCGCTGGACGGCAGCCGCCCACTCACGCCTAACGAGCGCATCGCGCTGCAGCAGTCGCCGCTGACGCTGCGCCGTTTCCGCCTGCTGGCGCTGGAAC
>NZ_JBYSZG010000014.1:0-57999 GCF_058786935.1 Rugamonas sp. FW305-51 | reverse complement strand
GGCCGCGCTTCCGCGGCGACGGGGCGGATCACACCCGGCACGCTGCCGGTGCTGCGTCAGGACCAGCCGGCCAGCGCCGCCGCCAACGACGCCCTCTGGTGCGGCAGCACCGGCATGCTGCGCGCCGCCGCCAGCGCGGGCGAACTGGAAATGCTGACGACCGACGACAACTTCTGGACCTTGCATTTCCTGCCCGAAGGCGAGGGCTGGCAAGTGGTGCTCAAGCTGGCCGGGGCGGCGCCGTTCGCCGCGCGCCTGCTGCGCGAACAGACCATGCTGCGCGTGGTCGATGGCGGCGGCGCCATCGTGCTGCAGGGCCGCCTGGACTCAGATGGCGAATGCGAAAAGAGCTGGCCGTTCGCCACTGCCCCGGCGCCGCACTTCCACCTGTACGGCGCGCGCTTCGCCGTCGAACCGGTCGCACCCTGAGTCATGGGACTGTTCAGACGCCGCCGCCGTCAGCCGACCGACACCAGCGCGCTGGGACGGTCGCAGATCGCCCAGCGCCTGGACCAGGGCGATATCGCGCCCGGGGTATGCTGTGTCGTCATCTTCAACCCGGGCGGCTATGCGCGCCGCGCGGCGGCCGGCAAGATCAACTGCGCCGAAGGTGAATCCGTATTCTGCTTCCACCCCGGCCCCTACAGCGTCGACCTGACTCCGTTCGCCGCCGCGCCGGAGCTGGGCCTGCGCCTGCAGTTCGTCATCGACGCCGTCGATCCCCGCGTGACGCAGCAGCGTTTCGACCTGTTCCTGTACAGCGAGGCGGAGGCCGGGCTGGATGTGGACGGCATGCGCGGGCGGATCGAGGCCGCCGTGCGGACGGAGCTGGCCCAGGGCACGCTCGAACTCCCACCCTGCACCACGCTCGACGAGTGGAACGCCTTCCGCGCGGGCCTGAACCAGCTGCTCTACACCCGCTTCGGCGTCACGGTGGACGATTGCGTACCAGTCGATCTTGGGGACGGCGTCGATTACGCCGACATCCTCGCCGAACGGGCCTTGCAGGCCGCCGCCGCAGCGGCGCCTGCCCCGGACGGGCCTGATTCCGCCGTAAGCGGCGCTGGTGCCGCCGTCCCCGCCGCAAGTGGTGCCGGTGCCGCCACCTCCGGCGCCACGGCTGCCGGCACCGGCCCGCAAGGATGGGAAGCCCCCGGTTACGTTGCCGGCAAGGTCGGGCCATCGGCCGGCCTGCCGCCCGCGGACAGCGACGCACGCTCCATGCGCCGGCTGTTCCTGGAACTGCCCGCCCTGACTACGGCACTGCGCCTGGCGCCCCTGCCTGCCGGCCCCGGGCCGTTCCAGGCCCAGCAAGCGTTGTTGCAGCGCCTGGCCTTGCTCAAGCTCGGTGTGGACACCATGCCGTCGCTGGCCTGGGCCGCACCGGATCAGCCGCTGGAGGCGGACCAGCAGGCCCGCCGCAGCCGTAACAGTACAGCCGCCGTGGCCGCGCTGGACGAGGCGTGGTCACTGTTGGCCCGCCTGCAACTGGCCGTACCGGTACAGTGGGCCGAACTGTCCGACGAGGCGGACCGCATCTGCGCCAATCTCGAACAGGCCCTGGCCCTGCGCCGCGCACCGTACGAACCGATACACGAGGACGAGCTGGCGCCGTCCGCCCGCCGGGAGCCATCGCTATGACCCTGCCTGCCACCGCACTATGCCTGGCCTTGCTGGCCGATGGCCGCCTGCTGACCATCACGGCCAGCCGCCGCCCGCGCGCCAACCGGGCCGACGTCAAGTGCACCGTGGCCGGTGCGCCGGCCATCTGCGAGCGCATGCAGGAAGTGGTGCGCCTGGCCCGCCACACGGAAGCGCGCTTCGACAGCCGCGAGCAGGTGGTGCTCAGCATGGATACGGCGCCGGAGCCGGACGAACGCGATTGGGAACTGGCTGCCGTGCTGGCCGACCGCATGGTGCGCGGCCTGTACCGGCCCACCGGCGGCACCGTGCTGGCCCATGGCCGCTCCGACGCCTGGCATCTGGGCCGGGTGGCGGCCGGCATCCCGCTTGCAATCGAGCGCATCCATCACCATCTGCCGGAAATGCCGGCGCTGGTGGCGGGCGCCGGCACGGCCGTGGCGCCGGACGTCGCCTGCCTGTCCATTTCCCACCTTGGCGGCTTGAACGGCCATCCCGATCCGGCTGCCGCCGTATCGGCCGCCATGGCCTGGTTCCCCCTGCACAGCGGCGGCGTCAACGATAGCCTGGGCTGGGTCGAGGTGAGCGTCTACCCGATCGGGCAGGGCGGGGCGGACGAGGAGGATACGATCGCGGCGCCGGGCCTGGACCTGGGTGGGCAGCTGGCCGTGCGCCAGGCGCTGGCCGGCGCCCGCCATTTCGACGGCCGGGGCCTGGGGCGCTGGCGCAGCGTGGTGCGCTTCGGCCAGCCCCGGTTCCAGGGCGCGTCCTACGAACTGGCGCTGGTCATGGCCGACCGCCTCGCGCGCGGGCGCGAGTGCGTGCCGCGCGGGCGCATCATCGCCACCGGCTGCTCCAGCGCCTGGCATGCGGGCCGGGTGGAGACGGTGGAAGGATGCGGGCCCAAGCTGGAGTTGATAATGAAGCAAGCAGCGACAGGCGACCGGGTGTTGCTGCCGGCCGATTGGCAGGGGCAATTGCCGGAGGGCTTCGGCGCCGCATTGCGGGCGCGCGGCGCCAGCTACGCATGCATAGAACGAATTGGCATGATCTGAATCGTGCGCAAAATGAGTACCGGCAGGCCCCTGCTAAAATCGTTGGCGGGCTGGGGCGGTTGCGGTGGATGAACCCAAGAAGGAGTCTGGCATGTTCCAAATGTTTGGTTTTGGCGGCGTCAAGTGTCCGCGCTGTGGGCACAAGAATGACGGGCAGTCGGGCTATTGCGCCGATTGCGGCCTGACGCTGGGCGCACCGCGCAACGAACCGGTGCTGCGCGACAATCGCTGGATACCCGCCGCCGACGAACTGGCCGTCTATTTCGGCGTGCGGGCGCTGGCCGGCATCTTCACCAAGACCCTGCGCGTGCCGGCCACGGCCCGAGCCTACATCCTGCAGGCCGACAAGGCCACCGAAGTGCCGCAGGGCGAATATGAGATCGAAGGCTTCTTCACGCGCCTGAACCACCTGCTGCGCAACCAGCACGCGGAAATCCTCGTTACACGCGGCACGCCGCTGCCGGTGGAGTTCGCGTTCGACGACCTGCACACGGCCGAACACCTGAAGATATCGGCCCGCTTCACGGTCGGCATCCGCATCGAGAACGTACCGGCCTTCGCCCAGCACTTCATGACGGCGCCGGGCACCGTCACCACCGGCCACCTGCATGAGTTGCTGGCGTCGTCCGTGCGCCAGCTGGCGGCCGAATTCGTCGGCGCCCGCTCGATGCGCGACATGGCCCACAATCCCGACCTGCGCGCCCAGCTGGACGAACGGCTGCAGGCGGCGCTCAAGCTGCGCCTGGCCGAATTCGGGCTGGCCGTGGCGCAGGTGGAAACGGCCGCCCTGCGGCACGACAAGTTCGACAACAACCGCGAGCGCATCGGCACCCTGTGGCTGGTGGCCGACGAGCGCCACGTGCAGCTGGAACATGTCAAGCAGCTCGATCAGATCTACGACGAGGAAGAATGGCAGGCCATCTGGCGCGAGGAGCAGAAGATGCGCACCCAGTACCGCCGCGCGGAACTGCGCCAGGACGCCAGTGTCGAAAAGGCCGAGCTGACGTTGCAGGAAGCGGAGCGGGTGCAGGCCATCCGCGCCCGCGAGGTGGACCTGTACGGCCGCATCATGGAGTCCAAGACGCGCAAGGTGGCGTTGGAAAAGGGCGCCGGCACCACGCTGGCGGAGCTTGAACATGAGCTGGCGAAAAGCCGCGCCGTGCGCGCCGGGGACGCGGCCGAATGGGAGCATGTGCGCGAACTGGCCCAGATCAGGATGCGCACCGGGCTGGAAATCGCCCAGCAGGAAGCGGCCGAACAGCGGCAACTGGCGCAGCAGCGCTTTTCGCACAAGCTGCACCAGCTGGCCATTGAAAACCAGATCGCCCAGGCACTGGCTATCGAGGATGAATCGCACCGCCGCGCCGAACTGGCCCGCCTGCGCCAGCGCGAGGCGGACGACAAGGAGCGCGAGGCGCAGCTGGAAGCGGAGCACCACATCGCCCGCCACCAGGGGCTGGTCCTGGCCAACCTGGCGCGCCGGCGCGAGGCCGAACGCGTCCAGGAGTGGGAAGACCAGATGCAGCTGGCGCGCCAGCGCGAGCTGCTGCGCGGGGACGCCGTCAAGGACGCGTCCAACGCCGTGCAGGTGGCCGAGATCAGCCAGCAGATCGAGGAGTTGCGCCGCACGGGCGCCCAGGCCGACGCCATCGCCCAGCACGAAAAGCTGCTGCGCACGATAGAGGCCGACAGCATCCACACCCGCAACAACCAGGCCAACGCGCGCCAGGCCATGCTGGACCAGCTGGCCGTCGACGAGCAGCGCCAGATGTTGCAGGAGCGCGAGCGCGAAGCCCAGTGGCAGCGCGAGCTGAAGGCCATGGAACATGAGCGCGACGAGAAATTCGCGCGCTGGAAAGGCGAGTACGATTTGCTGCTGGCGCGCCAGGCGCACGAGCTCGCGCATGTGGAAGCGATCGGCAAGCTGAGCGACATGGCCATGGTGGCCACGGCCGCCGTGCCCAATGCGGAAGCGGTGGCGCGCGTCATGCAGCTGCAGATCCAGGGCGGCATGTCGCCGGACCAGATCCAGTCGCTGGCTGCCGTGGTGGCCGCCGAGCGCGGCGTCAGCCCGGCCGAGGCCATGCGCCTGGCGCGCGAGCAGGTGCTGGAAGAACGCGCCCTGCGCGGCGCCGACGTGGACAAGGACCGCCGCCACCAGCTGGACCTGCTCAACCTGCAGAACGCGGCCAGCGCCGTCGCGCTGACCACGCAAAGCCAGCTCGGTGTCGGCGTGGCCCGCGCCGGCATCCCGGACCGTGGCACACTGGCCGTCGCCGCCGCGGCACCAGCGACGGCTATGACGACAGTCGCTGTGACCTCGACCTCGTCCGCCCCGGCGGCGTCCGTGCGCTGCTGCCGCAACGGCCACCCGCTGCGGCCGGACTCCCCGCATGACAAATTCTGCGCCGAATGCGGCGTGCCGCTGACGTCTTGATGGAGCAGGAAAAACACTCGCAATGATGCAAACAGCAAGAGACAAGATCCGCGAACTGCGCGCCCTGCATGAGGATGGCCTGTTGAGCCTGCAGGAATTCGATCGCCGCAAGAACGCCATCCTGGACGCCGAATACGCGCCGCCGGCGGGCAGCGGCGCGCCCGTGCTGGCGCGCCAGGGCACGGAGCTGGGCCTGATGGGAGGCCAGGAAATCGGCCCGCAGAACCGCCGCTACCGGCTCGAGCGCCTGATCGGCATGGGCGGCATGGGCCAGGTGTGGCTGGCGACCGACCTGGCCACGCACGCCGAACTGGGGCACAGCGACCAGGTGGCGCTGAAGATCCTGCCGCCGCAGCTGACCCAGAGCGCCACCCACGCCAAGCTGCTGATCGAGGAAGCCACCCAGGCCCGCAAGCTGGCCCACGAGAACATCGTGCGCGTGTATGAGTGGGCGCAGGACCCGGCCACCTCCAGCTATTTCATCATCATGGAATACCTGGAAGGCCAGGACCTCGATGCGCTGCTCGCGCACGAAGGCCCGATGGCGCTGGAGCGCGTCTGCCAGCTGCTGCAGCCGGTGGGCGAGGCGCTGCACTACGCCTGGGACAAGCACAAGCTGGTGCACCGCGACATCAAGCCCGGCAACGTGTTCCTGACCCAGCGTGGCGAGATCAAGCTGCTCGACTTCGGCATCGCCTCGCGCGCGCGCAGTGCCGGCAGCAGCCTGGGGCTGGAAGTACCCAACGCCGGCACGGCCGGCTACCGCGCGCCGGAAGCGGGCACCCATCAGCGCCAGCCCAGCCCCCGGCTGGACGTGTACGCCGTGGCCGTGATGGTCTACCAGCTGCTGGAAGGGCGCATGCCGTTCGACGATGTGCGCAGCGCCGACTTCCATCCGTCCGCGCCGGCGGCGCTCAACCTGCGCCAATGGCAGGTGCTGCAGGCGGGTTTCGCCTTCGCGCAGGAGCGCCGTCCGGCCAGCGTGGCCGAATTGCTGGAGGCGCTGCGCCGCGCCGCCGGCCCCAGCGAGGAGGAACTGGCGGCCCAGGCGGCAGCCGTCGAACAGGCCCGCGCCCGCGAAGCGCTGCGCCAGAAGGAGCTGGCGGCCCAGGCCGAACAGGGCCGCCTGGCCGAGCAGCAGCGCCAGGCGGAGCTGGCCGCCAAACGGCAGGCCGAGATCCAGGCCGCCGCCCAGGCCGCGGCGCTCGAGAAGGTCAGGCTCGACAAGCTGCGCCGCGAGCAGGAAGCCCGCCAGCGTGCCGAGGCGGAAGCGGCGGCCAAGGTGCGCAAGCAGCAGCTGCGCGAGCAGTTGCTGGCCCGGCGCGAGGCCGACGCCGCCGCCGCCCGCGCCGCGCGCGAAGAGCAGCAGCGCAAGGCCATGCAGCTCAAGGCGGAAGCAGCCTACCGCGCCGAGCAGGAGCGCCACCGCAAGGAGCAGGCCGAACGCAACGCGGCCGAACTGGCGGCCTTGCTGCCCACGCCCGGCAGTCCCGTGGCCGATCCCAGCGGCGTGTTGCGCGACCGCTTCCTCGACGGCACGGGCGTGGGCCCGGAGCTGGTGCTGATACCCACCGGCCGCTTCCAGATGGGTTCACCGGAACACGAACAGGCCGTCGCCATCAAGGCCGGCGCCCAGCAAGGCTGGCTGGAACGTGAAACGCCCCAGCACTGGGTGGGCATCGAGCATTCCTTCGCGCTGGGGCGCCATCCCGTCACGGTGGGGCAGTGGAAGCTGTTCGCCCGCGCCACGGGCTGGGAGTCGCTGTCCGACACGGACTGGCGCCAGCCCGGCTTTGCGCAGACGGACGACCATCCGGTGGTGGGCGTGAGCTGGAACGACGCGCAGCGCTATGTGCATTGGCTGTCCGAGCGCACCGGCCAGCTGTACCGGCTGCCCAGCGAGGCGGAGTGGGAATATGCTTGCCGGGCCGGCACCAGGACGGCGTTCAGCTTCGGCGACGAGATCAGCACCGAGCTGGCCAACTACGACGGTAACTACACCTACAACGGCAGCGCGCGCGGCGAGTTCCGCCAGGGGACGACCAAATGCGGCACGTTCGCGCCCAATCCCTGGGGCCTGTTCGACATGCACGGCAACGTGTGGGAATGGGTGCAGGACGTGGTGCACGATAACTACCTGGGCGCGCCGGCCGACGGCAGCGCATGGGAGGCCGGCGGCGACCAGGTGCGGCGCGTGCTGCGTGGCGGCTCGTGGCTGTACAACCCGCGCTATCTGCGCTCGGCCGTGCGCAACGGCTACTCGGCGGTGCTGGCCAACGACATCGTCGGTTTCCGGGTGGCGCGCAAATTGACGTAGATGGCAGCCGTTGGCTGGGAATTTGGGTGGTGAAGCTGTATAATGCTGGTTTTTGCCGGCAGTTGCCTAACTTTTCAGGACCATACGATGAGCGCTTTACCTCCATGCCCCAAATGCCATTCCGAATTCACCTATGAAGACGGCGACCAGTACGTGTGCCCGGAATGCGCCCACGAGTGGAGCGCGCAAGCTGCCGAAGCGGCCGAAGAAGGCGCCAAGGTGTACCGTGATTCCGTCGGCAACATCCTGCAGGACGGCGACACCGTCACCGTCATCAAGGACCTGAAGCTGAAGGGCGGCGGCGGCACCGTCAAGGTGGGCACCAAGGTCAAGAACATCCGTCTGGTCGACAGCGATCACGACATCGATTGCAAGATCGACGGTTTCGGCGCCATGAGCCTGAAGTCGGAATTCGTCAAGAAAGTGGTGTGATGCCCGGGCGGCCCCGTGCCGCCTGCGTTGCCCGACAGCGGCGGCCTTCCCGGGCCGCCGTTTGCATTTCCGGCGCCGCCATTGCGCTCTTGGGGCAGGCGCGAATCGCCCAAACGGTGTAAATTGTCGGTTCTGTATCATTGCCCAACAAGGAACGCCATGACTATCAAAGTAATCCGCGACCAGTCGCTGCCGATGCGCCACATCGTCCACGTGCGCAACCACCTGATCTCGACCGACGGCACGCTGGAAGAGGGCGGCAACGACGCCGGCCCTTCGCCGCACGACCTGTACGACGCCGCCATCAGTTCCTGCAAGGCGTTGACCGTGGTCTGGTACGCCAAGCGCAAGGGCATCCCCGTGGAACAGGTGGAAGTGACGACCGAGCGCGACGCGAGCGATGAGCGCAAGGGCACTTATCGCCTGGCCACCACGCTGCACCTGACGGGCGAGCTGACGGAGCAGCAGCGCGCCGACCTGCTGGCGGTGGCCCAGAAATGCCCGATCCACAAGCTGATGACGGCCGTGACCACCGAAGTGACGACCGTGCTGGGGTAAGCGCCATGACCATTTCCACCGTTTTAAAAGGCCACGAGAAGGATCTGGGCGGCGGCCTGGTGGTGCGGCGTTTCCTGCCGGCCGCCGTCAAGCAGGCCGTGGGCCCGTTCATCTTCTTCGACCATTTCGGCCCGATGGACGTGGCGCCGGGCGCCAACCACGACGTGCGGCCCCATCCCCACATCGGCCTGGCCACGGTCACCTATCTGTTCGAAGGGGCGATGGACCACCGCGACAGCATCGGCTCCGTGCAGCGCATCGAACCGGGCGCCATCAACTGGATGACGGCCGGACGCGGCATCGTCCACTCCGAGCGCACCCCCAAGGACCTGGTGGACCGCCCGCACCGCACCCACGGCCTGCAGCTGTGGGCCGCGCTGCCGCTGGCGCACGAGGAAGATGAACCGAGCTTCTGCCACACGGCGGCCGACGAGATTCCCGAGCTGACGGTGCAGGGCGCCCGGGTGCGGGTGCTGATCGGCAGCGCCTTCGGCAAGACCTCGCCTGTGCGCACCTACAGCCAGACCCTGTATCTGGATGTGACGCTGCAGGCGGGGCAGGAGATCGGCCTGACCGGCCTGCCGCCGGAAGCGGCCATCTACCCCATCAGCGGCGCGCTGGAAGTGGACGGCGTGCCGCTGGCGCTGCACACGATGGCGCTGCTCGACACGGCCACGCCCCAGCGCGTGCTGGCCGGCTCGGACGCGCAGTTCGTCGTGATCGGCGGCGAGCCGCTGGAAGGGCGGCGCTTCATGTCGTGGAACTTCGTCTCCTCGCGCAAGGAACGCATCGTGCAGGCGTCCGAGGACTGGAGCGCCCAGCGCATGGGCCAGGTGCCGGGCGAAACGGAATGGATTCCGCTGCCGCAAAGGATGCCGATCTGACCTGAACCGTCCGCGCCATACGCGCCTGCCCGATACCGTTGGTGTAGGCGCGTAACGGACTGTTTGTCGTCCATGGCGGCAGATGGTGCTCAAACTGTGGTGAGTAGGCGAAGTCAAGTGGTCGCTTGATGGGCGCCTTGATCTGCATCAAGGTTTTCTTCTGTTCCATCCGGGTACAGTGTGTGTGTCAGGATTTTTATCCTTCAATTAACACTGTCATCTGACGGCGCGCCCAGCAAATGCGCTCTTGCAGGTCCCAGGACGAGAGCGTGATGATGTCTACCAGTCTGCTGTTTGTTCATGCACTACCGGTATTGGATTTATTGCAGCACCAGATGATCGGCGCCGACACGACCATGCTGGTGGTCGACGCCGAGGGCAAGACTGTCCATGCGCGCGGTGGCGCGGACCTGGCGCAACAGACGGAACGCCTGGCCGACGCCGTGCGCGTCACCCTGGCCGGGCAGCATCCGGTCTGCCTGCCCACCCACTGCGGCGGCCAGTGCGCCCCGCCATGCCAGCATGACCTGCCGGGCGGCGCCACCGCCCCCATCGTCGACATCCGGGGGCAGTTGTGCGGCGCGCTGGCCATCGTCGGCGGCTGCGCCGGCGACCAGCCGTGCATGCTGGCGCTGGCCCGCATGGCGGCGCAAATGATAGAGCGCAAGCTGTTCCTGGCCGCGGCGCCGGGCGGGCTGACGCTGCAATTTCACGCCCGCAGCGCCGGTATCGGCACCCTGCAGGACGGCCTGGCCAGCTGCAACGTGGATGGCCGGGTGGTCATGCTTAACCAGGCCGGCCTGGACCAGCTTGGCCTGCCGCGCGCGGCGCTGGCCTCGCATACCTTCTCGTCGCTGTTCGGCGCCTCGCTGGCGCAGCTGACCGAGCGCTGCCGGGCCGCCGCGCCCGGCGACTTGCAGTGGCAATTGCCGCAGGGGCTGCAGGTACACTGCCGTGCGCAATTTTGGGACAACTGTGACACGATGGACCTGCGGGCAGCCGGCGCCGAGCCAGCTCAGTCGGCCCATCCGGCCCGCCGCGGCCGCGCCGCCCTGGGCCGGGGGGCGGACGCGCCGATCGCAACGGCGCTGGGCCAGCTGGACCTGGGCGATCCGCGCATGGCGCAGGTGATCGCCAAGTTGCGCAAGGTGGTCGGCTGCGACATCGGCGTGCTGATCACGGGCGAGACGGGCACCGGCAAGGAATGGCTGGCGCAGGCGATCCACCGCGATTCGCCGCGCGCGCAGCGGCCTTTCGTGGCCATCAATTGCGCCTCCATCCCCGAAACGCTGATCGAATCGGAGCTGTTCGGCTACGAGGAAGGGGCGTTCACGGGCGCGCGCCGCAAGGGCAACACCGGCAGGATCGTGCAGGCCAATGGCGGCACGCTGTTCCTTGACGAGATAGGCGACATGCCGCTGTCGCTGCAGGCGCGGCTGCTGCGCGTGCTGCAAGAGCGACAGGTGACGCCGCTGGGCAGCGACAAGTCCATCGCGGTCGACATCGCGCTGGTATGCGCCACGCACCGCAACCTGCGCGAACAGATCGCCGCCAAGACCTTCCGCGAAGACCTGTATTACCGGATCAACGGCATGGTGGTCAAACTGCCGGCCCTGCGCGAACGGGCGGATTTGCCAGCGCTGGCCGCGCGCGTGCTGGCCGAGGAAGGGCCGGGGCGGACCCTGGCGCCGGCCGTGGCACGGCTGCTGGAACGCCACCGCTGGCCGGGCAACCTGCGCCAGTTGCGCAACGTGCTGCGCACGGCCGCCGTGATGGCCGGGCCGGACGGCGAGATCGGCCTCGAACATCTGCCCGACGATTTCATGGACGATCTGCCGCCGCTTGCGGCAGGCATGGAAGCTGCTTGTATTGACAATGCACCGGTGCTGGGCCTGGACGAGATGGAGTTGCAAGTCATCCAGCGCACGCTGGCCGCGCACGGCGGCAATACATCCGCCGCCGCGCGCGCGTTGGGCATCTCGCGCAACACGATCTACCGCAAGCTGGGAATGGACCGGCTGGCGGCGGCGTGAAGCGCGCCAGCGCCGGTAGCGACACCATAACGAGACAGCGGGAGACGACTATGTATGCGCAATCGGTGCTGCGGCAGCGGATGACGGTAATGGGTACGGTGGTGGTGTTCGCCGCGCTGGCTCTGGGCGCGAGCGCCCTGGTTGGAGCGGCGTGGCCGGCGCAGGTGGCGGCGGCGCTGTCGGCGGCCGGTGGCATGGCGCTGGGCGCGCTCCTGCGCGGACGCGGCGCCGGCACGCCGGAACAGCTGCTGGCCAGCAGCGGCCCCATGATAGACCAGATGATGATAGGCGCAGCCGAAACGTCGCACTTCATCGACACTATCCGCAAGCAGGTCGAGCATGACCTGCAGGCGGTGCAGGAGATCGTGCGGCACGCGGCCCATTCGACGGCCAACACGGAGCATATCGCCGCCAACGCCGAGCGGGCCTCCGCCGTGGCGGCCGACGTGCGCCGCGCCAGCCTGGCCGGGCGTACCGAGGCCGACCAGAGCCTGCAGCAGATCGGCCAGGCACGCGAGGACGCCCATGCGGCCGTGGCCCTGATGCGGGCCTTGCAGGAAAAATCGCGCAGCATCAACAGCATCACCGACACCATCAACCAGATCGCCCAGCGCACCAACCTGCTGGCACTGAACGCGGCCATCGAGGCCGCCCGCGCCGGCGAGCATGGGCGGGGCTTTGCCGTGGTGGCCGGCGAAGTGCGCCAGCTGGCCATGCGCACCAGCGAATCGAGCCACGAGATCGGCCAGCTGGTGCGCACCATCAGCGAACAGGCCGAGCGCGCCGCCAGCGGCATGGAAGCGCTGAGCGGCAAGGTCGTGGCGGCCAGTGGCAAGGTCGAGCAGGTGCATACCTTCTTCCGCACCATCGACCAGGCCTCCGCCACGGCCGAGGGGGAAGTGCAGGCCATCGCGCTGTCCTCGCGCAGCCATGTGGACAGCACGCGCGTGATCGGCGGCGCCATCGAAGCGATCCGCGACGGCATGCTCAATACCCAGACTGAATTGCCGCTGGCCTCGCAGTCGGCCATGATGGTGAGCGAGAAGGCCGAACTGCTGTTCCATGCCGGCGCCGGCGGCCAGTCGGCCGGTGCGCACGACGCCATCCGCGCCGCGGCCCAGCAGGCCGCGCGCGAGGTGGGCGAACTGTTCGAGCAGGCGCTCAAGTGCGGCGTCATCAGCGAGCAGGCCCTGTTCGACCGGCACTACACGCCTATCCCCGGCACCAATCCGCCCAAGTACCGCACGGCGTTTGACGCCTACACGGACCGCGTGCTGCCGGCCATCCAGGAAGCGGTGCTGGAACGGCTGCCGCAGCTGGCCTACGCGGGTGCGGTGGATGACCATGGCTACTTCCCCACCCATAATCGCAAGTTCAGCCAGCCACTGACGGGCGATGTCGACTATGACCTGCTGCACAACCGCACCAAGCGTATTTTCGACGACCGCATCGGCGCCCGCTGCGGCTCGCATACCCAGCCCTATCTGCTGCAGACCTACAAGCGCGATACGGGCGAGGTGATGCACGACCTGTCCGCGCCCATCATGGTACGGGGCCGGCATTGGGGCGGCTTCCGCATCGGCTACCGTTCGGACGCGGCGCCGGCCGCCGTGGCGGCCGCGCCAGCCGCCTCGGCCCCGGCGCGTATTGGGGCAGGCAAAGGCGCGGTCAAAGGGGCGGGCAAGGGAGCAGCGCTAACGGCACGTCGCCCGGCACTGCCGGCAACGACAGCAGTTGCCGGCGCCGCGGCCCGGCCTGCGCGCTGAAGGTCGATGGCAGCGGTACTTGCACGTGCCGCCGGAGCATGACGGATGGGGCGGCGCCAAGGCTCACAAAAAGTGACGCAACGCCCCCCGCTCATTGGTGATTGACGAGCTTCTTTTGCATGAACACGCTTAGCGGATCGTCGGTGTACGCACCGTAGGGGCCACAACGCTCGTAGCCGCAGCGCGCGTACAGACCGAGCGCCTCCGGCTGGTACGGTCCGCTTTCCAGTTTCAGCACGCTGCAAGACGAGGCAATGGCCTCGGCCTCCAGCGTTTGCAGTATCCTCGTCGCCAGTCCCAGTCCGCGTTGGTCGGGGCGCACATACATGCGCTTGAGCTCACCGTATTCCCTCGATAAGACCACGGCGCCGCATCCGACGGCTTGCCCTGCATCGTCCCGCGCCATTACAAAGCGCAGCCCTTGTTCGGCGACCGAAGTCAGGTCCAGCGCGTGATGGCTTTCGGGTGGATAGAGCGCGCTCTGGTAGGCGTCCAGTTCAGCGATCAGCGCGATGGCGTCCGCCTGGTTGGGTGATTCAAACGAAATCTGCATGGTGTCCTTTCAGGGCGTGAGAAAACCGGTGTTGACCACCACGATATAGCGCGCCGGCAGCTTGCTGGTGTTCTGAAAAACGATGCGCTGGTTCTCCTGCATCGCCAGGCAGTCGCCCGCCTGCAAGCGGTGGTGGTGGCCGTTGAAAATCAATTCCATGCTGCCCTCCAGCACCCACACTTGCTGATGGATGCCGACCTCGCGCAATCCCGCCTCATATGTCACTGTGGCGCCGGCCGGAAAATCGATCTGGACAATCTGCAGCGGCGAGCGGAAATGGGGCGGCGAAACATTGCGCCGCGTGTAACCGGACTGCGGATCGGTCCACTGCAACTGGTCGGCCCGGCGGACGAGCGGGCTGGCGTCGGGGAGGGGCGCCTCAAACAAGGACGCCAGCGTGACGCCCAGGCCAAACGCCAATTTGTCCAGCACCACGGCGGTGGGACTGGTTTCGCCACGTTCGATCAATGAAATCATCGAACGGCTGACATCGCTCTTTTTCGCCAGGGCGTCCAGCGACAGGCCACGCTCGGCGCGCAGGGCGCTGATCCGGTCGGCGATGCGCTGGTTGATGTCGGGTGGCGCGGTGGTGGTTGGGTTATCTTTCATGCTGGAAGTATTGTCCAGTATGGTGGAGATGTCAATCGATGTTGGCGCAGCTCATCGACCGGAAGGCGTCAAAGTTGCTATTCAAAGAGTATTCGATGAGCGCGCAGTGTCTGTTTTCCGGCCACGCGGCAAAACAAAGTCGAGCCGCTTCCTCAAGCGAAGACAGTTCATGCGTACTTAGTTTTGCCTCTGCGATTCAATCAGTGACATTTGGAGAGTTTGCAAGACAATAAATAGTGCATCATTCACAGACTTTCCATGCGGATACAGACATTCTATCATGGCAATATATTGCGTAAACATTAATAGAGACAAATCGGAAACTAAACTAAACTAGTTTACTTTTTGATGATGTTGTTAAATGCGGTGTTAAATCACAATAAACTAAACAACTAAAGACTGACATGTATAATTTTCGAATTTCAAAATACGGCGTGAAGCTGCTAAAAATGCTGTGTATGTGTCTCGTTGTTTCAATTCCGTTGTTATCGCAGGCGGTAACCACTCGCCCAAAAATTATCGGAGTCTACGCTTCAAATTTGAGCACAGGGGTTTCTGGTATTTTTTCATCCATTGGCGATGCCGCGAATGTCGTATGCCAAGGGGCATGGGTGACAGGGATCGATCATATTGATGGAAATAACATTTATTGCAAGATTATAATCGATCCAAAAAATCCAGCTACTGAACCAATATATCAAGGAACGTTCCCCACAGTGGACGCATGTCCGGGTTCGCCTCAATACTGGGCACATGATGACTCAAGGGTTTGTTACGATGCGCCTGAAAAGAAGCCAGATTGTGACTGTTCTGGTAATCCGGTTAGATTTGGGGCGAAAGAAAAAGTGCAAATTGAAACAGACTATACATCCAAACAGGGATTGAATTTTGTGCGTTATTACAGCAGCAAGAAGTTCCTCGATGGAGCTGAAATAATTGGGTTGTCATGGGGGCATAGTTATTCAAAGCGACTACGCACTTTAAAGCCACATATATACGCGATAGATGATATTGATAAGCCAACGCATTGCCGGGCCTATAGTTGGAAAGGAGTTAGTGGAAATGGGGGAGATTGGTATCCAAATGAATACCCGCCACTTCAAGATTATCCAGTTTACTCAACAATAATTACCCGGCCAGACGGATATGGCTACTATTTCGCTTCCAGCGACGGCGGTGCGACCTGGCATGCTGACTCAGACGGAAAAGAGCAGCTTTTCGTGCTTCAGTATGACTATCTGGGAAATATTACTCAATGGAAATTGATTACTACTGAGAATGAAATCGAATTCTACGATAAGGATGGGATGTTAACGTCAATTTCCTATCCAAGTGGGTACGTTCAGATTCTGACATACCGCGTTGGAATGTTGGAAAAAGTAACTGATAGTTTTGGTAGAGAATTAAATTTCACTTATGACGATTCTAAACATCTTGTTGCAATGGTCGATCCCGCAGGAAATAAATATACATACACTTATCAAGGTGCGAATGTGCTGAATAGTGTCACATATCCCGATGGTTTAAGGAGAATATATTACTACAACGAATCATTATATATGGGCGCTCAATTGCCGGATAGTAAATATCTGACAGGAATTGCCGACGAGATTAGTCAAGGCAATATTATTCGCTATGGAACATATCGCTATGATAACAAAGGTTTCCCTATTTCCACTGAACATGCGAACGGTGTTGATAAATATACCTTTGATTATTACAATAGTTCAGTTACAGATCCGATGGGAGCTGTTCGCACTTATAGTTTTGAAACTGTAAGTGGTCGATTAATGCAAAGCGATATAACCCAACCGGACGGAACAGGTTCCGTTGCTTCGAGTTCAACGATGCATGACGCAAATGGAAATATTGCTTTTGCAAGGGATTTCAAGCGGACCCTAACTGTCTACAATTATGATCTGACTCGCAATCTCGAAATTCGACGCGTCGAAGCCTCCGGTACTCCCCAAGCGCGCACAACGACTACCAGTTGGCATTCAACCCTCAGGTTGCCGCTACAAATCGCCGAGCCGAATCGGCTAACCACCTTTACCTATGACGCAACCGGAAATCTGTTAAGTAAAACCATTCAGGCCACCACGGATACGACTGGCTCGCAGGGACTGAGCTCTACCCTGTCAGGTATGCCGCGTAGCTGGGCCTTTACTTACAATAGTTTGGGACAGGTACTTACCGTAACCGGTCCCCGTATCGACGTCAATGATGTTACACATTATGAGTACGACGCATCAGGAAACCTGATTACGATTACCAATGCTGCAGGTCACGTGACGAGACTGTCTAATTATGATGCCAATGGTAATGTGGGAACTATCACCGATCCGAATGGCGCCAGTACAAGTTTCACCTATACCCCGCGAGGCTGGATCAGCTCTCGAACCGTTAGCACGGCCGGTAACAATGAGACGACAAATTTTGAATATGATGGCGCAGGCGATTTAATTAAAGTGACGATGCCGGATGGTAGTACCTTAGACTACAGCTTTGATGATGCTCACCGCATGACCGGGGTGAGCGATAAACTTGGAAACAGCATCGTCTACACCCTTGATAACATAGGAAATCGTATTTCAGAGAAAGTTAAGGACATGAATGGAGGTTTGGCCCGGCAGACTTCGCGTGTCTACGATGTATTGAGCCGTGTTAAACAACAGACGGGTGGTGTCCAATGAGCCGCTTGAACATTGTCCACACCGCTACGGGCGTATTAATATTTTCATTGTCCTATATGCCAGTTATTGGCGAATTCACGGGCTTATTGGTATATGCACAAGAACAAAACACAACTTACAATTACGCTTACGACGTCAATGGCAATCTGACCCAAATCAGCGATTCTCTTGGAAATAGTACGAATATCTATTTCGACGTACTGAACAGGGCTTTTAGGAAAGTACAGCCTGTGCCCCAAACAGGTATTGCCAGGCCAACCATTAATTACACCGTTGATGGCCGCGATCAACCCGCTACCGTGGTTGATCCCAGAGGGCTGACGACAACATACACTAGCGATGGCTTGGGCAATCAGCAAATGCTTGCAAGTCCGGATACCGGCGCTACGAATCGTACGTTTGACGCGGCAGGAAATTTGCGGACCAGCACTGACGCCCGAGGTAAAGTCACTACGTTCACGTATGACGTACTCAACCGGCTAACCAACGTCTCCTATTCCACAGGAACGCCGACCCTTCTGGAATATGATGGCGGGCCAACCGGTGCGCCTAACGCGCTGGGGCATCTGACTAAAATGACGGATGAGTCGGGACAGACCGCCTACGCTTATGATCAAGCCGGCCGCCTGCTTGCCAAGACGCAAACAACAATAAATGCGGTTGCGACGGTCAGTCGGACTATCAACTATGCCTATGGCACAAATGGAAAACTGCTCAGCCTGACCTACCCCAGCGGTAGTCGCTTGATTTATACCTACGACCTGGCAGGGCACGTCAGCAATCTCACCCTTAATCCACCGGACGGCAATGGTGGGACGGATTCGACTACCACTATCGTTTTGCTTGATCAGATCAATTACGTTCCATTCGGGGCCGCGCAAAGCTGGACCTGGGGCAACAACAGCGAACAGAGTCCAAATCATTATGTCCGCACGTTTGATCTGGACGGTCGCCTGGTCAGCTATCGGCTGGGGAGTGAGGGCGATGCGGTGGCCGGCATGATACGCACCGTTACCTACGACGCGGCAAGCAGGATCACTGCGATGACCCATACCGGCAATCCGTCCGCTGCGGCATATGACCAGAGCTTCACGTATGATGGACTGGGGCGGCTGCTCACCTTCACAAACAGCACGGGCACTCAGGGCTATTCCTATGACGCCAGCGGTAACCGGACGCAGTTCCGGGTAGGTGCAAATAGCTATAACAATACCATCAGTGGCTCCAGCAATCGCTTGGCCGCGACCACCGGCCCCGTTCCCGCCAAGAATAATGTTTTCGATGCGGCTGGCAACCTGAAAAGCGATGGCACGATAGCCTATTCTTATAGCGATCGCGGCCGACTAATGACGGCCGTCAACGGTACGGTCACCACCAACTATCTCTACAATGGCCTGGGGCAGCGCACGAGCAAGACGGGTGGTGTCGTGCCGACCGGCGCAACGGAGTATGCTTACGATGAGCAAGGCCGGCTGTTGGGAGAATATGATGCCAATGGCACTACTCTGCAGGAGACGGTCTATCTGGGCAATTTGCCTGTTGTGGTACTGAAGCAGCAAGCCGGTGTTGCCGCGCCGGCAGTCTACTATGTTTATGCTGACCACATTAATACGCCACGGATCATTACGGACGCCGTGACGAACAGCGTGGTATGGAGTTGGGTACTAACTGATCCATTTGGTTTGGGACAGCCTAACGAAAATCCGGGCGGCGCGGGTAATTTTACCTACAATGCACGCTTCCCTGGGCAGGTATTTGATGGTGAAACCAATAACCACTACAACTACTTCAGGGATTATGATCCGCAGACGGGCAAGTATGTTGAAAGCGATCCGATCGGCCTGAGTGGTGGTATTAATACGTACGCATATGCTCACGGAAGCCCCGTTTCCCATACGGACATGTTTGGACTGCGAGATGTGATCGTCGCGATCTGGACATCGCGACTGGCAGATGGCTCTGTCGGCCATGTGTTTATGGGGGAGATGGACGGGACAACATTGACAAGTCAATTTCCGACTCCTCATGGCACTGAGGGCGCAAATACAACTAAATCATGGCCAGATACAGTTGCTGCGGAAGGACGCGACGCAGATTATGTGTATAAGGTAAATGTGCCTAATGACGGAGCATTTGATGCGGCTATTGAAAGAGTCCGACGGGCGCCACGATGGTATGCGTTTCCGGATGGAGAAAATTCGACACAATGCGCAAAAGCGGCGTCAGGGGCGATGTCCGCTGGGGGAGTTAAAGGCATACCAAGTTCAGGCAGTATCTGGCCTAATTGGTTGAACAGTGACCTGCTTTTGGATTCTGTTTTTGGGAATCAAGTAACGCGTTTGCCAAGGGTGCCATTTTGAAAAGCAATTCTGTCCGGAGCACTGTCGCTCGCGGCGCGATATGCTCTTTTATATTTGTTATTTTTTTGATAATTACAATCATCGTTTCAGTGATTCGCGATGAGGGCAATTACCGACTGGTGACAGCATTCTTAACATATCCGATGTCATGGGCGATTTTCTCAATATTTCATCCTGTGCTCGAATGGCTGGGGCCTGTGGGCTCAACTTTGCGAATTGTGTGCGAGTGGAGCCTTCTCGGATTAGCGGGCATTGTTCAGTATTTGTTAATTGGAATTTTGATCGTTTTTCTCTGGGATAGTAGTCGCGGTTCTGGTGAAAAATGAAAGGCTGGAAGCGGGTTTTCCAATGTTCAGTTGGATGCTGGGCGGCCCGCAGGTCTGTTCAATGGAAATCCTTGCAGGCATGTATCACGTATCCCACATCGCCATGTACCGGCATCTTGCCAGTGGGGGCCCGTAGTCTTGCTACGGTTAAGATTGGCGGGGACCCTCAAGGCTGTCCCGAATACGAGGATGTAGGCGGGCTTTCGCACAGTTCCCGCGTCGGACAGTCCGGATGTTCCGCCATTGAGAGACCCTCGTAAATCGGACAATGCTGGGCGTTATCGTTTGACACGGAAAAGCGCGCAAGCCAAGTGATATTAGAAACCCGCAGATATGGCGCTGATCAGGCGGTATGCATATCGTGCGCAGCAATGGTGCTGTACAGGCCGGCCGCGCCGATGCGGATGATCCAGTGTTCGGGATAGGGTTCGCTGGCAAAGCGGTTGTGGCGCGCAATGCGGGTCAACTTGTCGAGCGAGGTGGCGGGCGCCAGCGCCGTTTCCTTGCCGCTCAGCTGGTCCAGGTGCCAAAAGCCGCCGTCGTGGTGCAGCAGCAGCGGCAGCGCGGACGCCAGCGGCGTGCTGGCATAGGACGGCATCGGGTAGCCGGGATGGGTTTCCGGCGCGACCAGATAGAAGCATTCGGCGCGGGCGCCATCGTCGATGCGGTGCAGGATGACGGCGTGCGGCAGGATGGCCGACACGGTCAGCACGACGATGCCCTTGATGCTGGCGCTCAGTTCGATGCGCATGCCCAGCCGCAAAGGCGTGGGCTTGTGCTTGCCGGGCCATACGCCGTCCAGCAGCAGGCCGTAGCGCGACACGTCCTCGATCTCGAAACCATGGCTGCCGCGGCGGATCACGGCGTGGCGGCCGGACAGGCGCCGCGTGAGTCCGTTCGGTTGCTGGCCGTCGCTGCCGTAATGGGTGAGCAGGGCGTCGGCCTCGGGGTCGACCAGCTCGAAGCGGCCGAACACGCATTCTTCCAGCGCGAACAGGCGGATCTGGCGCTGCGCGCCCGCTTCCGGCGCCGCGTTGACCAGGCAGGCGGCCCGGCTGGGGTGGGGATGCAGGCCGGCGCTGGCCGGCATGTCGATCTCGATCAGGTCCTCATCCCAGGCGATGGTGGAAAAGCCCAGGTCCACCTTGCCCTGCGGCGCGCCCAGGTCGAGGTGGGCGATGCCGGCGTTGCGGGCCGTGACGTCGATGTCGAGCCGGTCGCCGCCCTGCGCGCTGACGCGGGCGATTGAGGCATCGTCCGCCATCACCCGCACGTTCTTGTGGGTGGACAGGAAGATGCGGTGGATTTCCGTCAGCGTGGCATCGGGGCGGGGCACCAGGATCACGAAGGTGCACACCCATTTGCGCGCCGCCAGTTCCGGATGCTGGCTCAATACTTCGATGCTGATCTGGTACTGGCCATGCTCCATGCCGCGCGAGGAAAACTCCACGAACACGGGGCGCCAGTCGCCGTTGGTCGAGCGCACCATCTGCTGGCGCGCGGCGCCGTGGGGAATCAGGTCCGATTGCAGTTGCAGCGCCAGTTGCGGCGCGCAGCCTTGCGGCATGCCGCGCAATTCCATCTTCAGGGTCTGGCGGCCGCCGGCGGCGCGCGGGTCGAAGCCGCTGATGTGGAGCTGGGGCCGTTCGGCCTGGGCCCGCACCAGCGTGCGGGCATAGGCCGGCGCCAGGGCGGCGGCCGTGCTTGTGCCCGGAATTGCGGCCGGGATTGCGGTGGTATTGTCGTCGGGATGGTCCGGGCCGTGGGCAGCCGCCTGCGCCGCGGCCGGAATCTCGGCACGGCCATGGCGCACGGCACTGAGCAGGTCGTAGCTGGTGGGTTGCCGCGCGGCTTGGGCGTGTCCGCCCGCGCAAGCGTCTTCCCCGGGCATGACCCAGTACGTGCAGTGCGGGTGCTGCGGGTTACTGCATTTTTTCATGGCGTTCAGACCGACGGGATAACCATGAGTTTATGCGCTTTTAGCTGCGTTTGGCAATCGGCGTGGCCAGGGCGGGCATGATTTGTGGCCTGCCAGCGCCGGATTGCTGTTTTCGTAACAACATCGGTCAGAAAAAGGTGGTTAAATTGGTATCGGGCAGTGCCGTCTCGTCAATGTTTTCCGCCGGGAAGCGCACGGCGATGGCGCTCATGTTGTCGATATATAACTGAGGCGGCGGATCGCCGCTCCATGTCTGGAACAGGCTGGCCAGGGCGGCGGCTATGCCATCGGGCCGGCGCGCCAGCAGCGGCGGCCAGCGCGCCGTCCAGGGCAGCGGCTGGCCGCATGCCCACAGCCCGTCCGTGGCCAGCAGGTACAGCGCGCCGGGGCGCAGTCTCAGCGCGCGGCGGTCCGCCAGCCGGTGCAGAAAGGGCGGCAGCGTGTGCCGGTCCAGCGGCTGCAGGCCATCGTCCAGCACTTGCGGATTGGCGAACGCGTTGCCAAGGATGAAGGCCTGGGCGATCTGCGAGCGGTGTTCGCCGTGCACCTGCTGCCACCACTCCTGCGGCCCCAGCATGCCATGCATGGCGTAGCCGGTGGCCGGCACGTGGTCGATGGTGAGGGGATGAGCCGCGTCGGCCGTCACTTCGTACAGGCGCGAATCGCCCACGTGGTACAGCAGCGGGGCCTGGCCCGGTGCGATTTCCAACAGCGTGAGCGTGGTGCCGGGACGGCGGAAGTGGTCGTGGTCGCCCGGCTGGCGGAAGCGGGCCTGCAGCGTCGCGTGCAGCGCGTCGAGGCGGGACGACAGCTGCTCCAGCGTGTCGCAGGCCGGCACGTCCAGCACGGCCGAGGCCACGGCCTCCGCCGCCTGCCTGCCGTCGCCATGGCCGCCCATGCCGTCCAGCACGGCCAGCCGCACATGGCCGGCGGGCCAGCCGGCGATGCGGGTGCGGAACGGCGCTTCGCCGCGCAGGCAGACGGCGTGACCGGTGGCGTCGATCAGCACCACGTTGTCCTGGTTTTCCGGCACCACCAGCTTGCTGGCGCTGGCGGCGCTGCGGGCGGCCACTTCCAGGCCGGGGCCGAAGTCCAGCCCGGCGGCCAGACATGTCATCGAATCGGGCGCGGCGGCCGGTGCGGGGCGCCGCGCGCGCAGCGGCATCATTCGCCGCTCCGGCGCAGCCACAGGCTGCTCACCCAGCCCACGTCGCTGCCGTCGGCCATCGTGGCCCGCACCTGCCACCAGTCGCCGTCGCGGGCGCCGGTCGGGGTGACGGTGGCGCCGGGAGGGACGGTGGCCAACAGCGGCGCGGCCACGCCGGCGGCGGCACGCAGGTGCAGCGCCTGGTGGACCTGGAACGGCTGGCCGGCGATGGCGGGCTGGCCTCCGTCGCTGCCGCTGCCGTTGTTGCCGCCGCCGTTGCCGCCGCTGCCGCGGTTGCCCCTGCCGTCGCTGCCGCTGCCGTTGCCGCTAGCCGGGCCGGCGTCGGGAATGGTGCCGGGTAGGGTGTCTGCTGAAGTGTCGGGCAAGCCCGCGCGCCCGGTCGCGCCGGCAGCCGGCGCGGCGGCGTTGGCGCCGTCAAGCGCAGCTGCCTGCGCCAAGGCGCGCGGCGCGGGTGCGAGGCTGAGGATGATGCTGCCGAAACCCCAGGTGCCGGCGACGAGGATCAGCAGCGCGCGCGCGTTCGGCCGGCGCCACCACTGGCGCGGCGTCAGGCACGATGCCAGGAACAGCGTCAGCACCAGTCCGGCGAGGAAGGCGCCGGCCCCGTACAGTTTAGCCATGTCCATGCCGCCTCCCGCCGTCACGCGTCGAAGCGCAGTACATAGTGGCCGGCCGCCAGGTGGTGGCCGGGTGGCAGCAGGTAGGGCGCCTCGGCGCTCGCCTCGCCTATGCTGGCGACGAAGGCCAGCTTGTCGTCCAGGTGGAACAGGGCCTGGGTCGCGGCCAGGCGGCCGATCTGGTAGCCCTGCGGCGTGGCCTCGAAGCTGAACGCCGTGCGCGACAGGCCAATGCGGTCGGCGCTGGCGCCATCGGTGCCGGCGGCACGCCGCAGGAAGCGGGGCGAATCGAGCACCCGCAGCCCGGCCAGCATAGCGCTGCTGCGGCCGAAGGTGAAGCGCGCGCCGCCCGCCACCGGTGCCGCCAGCGGTTGGGCCAAAGACAGCAGGGCGCAATAGCGCTCGGCCATCTCCGGCGCCACGGCCAGCAGCGCCATGCTGCGGCCTTCGACCGGGCAGAAGGTGGCCGGCGCGGCGATGCGCTGACGGCCCGCCGCCGTGCAGGCATACAGCTCGTCAGCGGCCGTGACGCCGAAGGTGATGGCCGCCGGGCTGTCGTGTGAGACGGCCAGCGCGGCATCGAACGGCAATTCCAGCGCGCTGGCGCCCGTGTCTCGGTAGCGGCTCAGGCGGGGCAAGGCCAGCGCCACCAGGCTTACGCGTTGCTGGGCGGCGGGCGCGTAGGTCGCCTCGCTCTCGGCAGGTCGATAGGCGGCCTTGTGGCTGCTGACGGGCAGCGCTGTCAGGTCGTCGCCGGCCGGCGCAGGCCGCGAGGCGGAGCGGTTGTGCCAGACGGCCGGCTTGATGCTGTTCCGAGATGAAGCCGGCGACAGCGACGAATACTGCGATGACGATGACGATTGCGGATGCGGTTGCGATGACGACAGCGCAGACTGCGAAGGGGCCGACGGAACAGGCGCCGCAGCGGGGGCGGAGCCGACCCGGGCAATTTTCAGCATCAGCCGCGGGCTGCCGCCGGTGGCGTCGATGCCGCCCCGTTTCGATTTGATCGTGTAGTAGCCGCTACGCGGATCGAAGCGGCAATCGAAGGCATCCTTGGGCCGCATCTGCACGGCGGGCGGCGCGTCCGGGCCATCGTTGATGATGAGGATGGCGCCCTCCGGGCCGAACGGCCAGCCGGGCGCGGCGCAGCTGGCTGCGCCGCCATCGGCGCCGATCAGCACCAGGCGCTGGTTGGGGTAGATGGGGCAGACTGGATGCCACACGGCGCTGTCGCGCGACACGCTGACATTGAACAGGATCTTTTCGTCCGGCGCCGGCAGGTAGACGGCGTGGCCGAACTTGACCTCGATCTGGCCCGGCGCCAGCGCCTCCGTGCCCACCACGTCGTAGCGCACCTGGTCGGCGCCCAGCAGGTCGCCGAAGTCCTTCTGGTGCAGGGCCGTCAGCGTCTGCGCCAGGTCGCGCGCGCGCGCGCCGCGCGTGAGGTGGTAGTCGTCATCGACTTCCTCCTGCGGCAGCATCAGCGTCACATGCGAGAAGCAGCGCGTGACGGCGCGGCCCCGGTGTTCGCGCGGGCAGCGTTCCAGCAGGTCGCGCAGCAGCGGGCGGCGTGCGAACAGCGCCAGCCCGGGCGCCTGCCAGATGGCTTCGGCGTTGAATACGTCCGGTATCCGGCCTAAGACTTCGTGTTGAACATAGATCGGCATGATTCGTTCTCCTCAAATGATGACGCGCTGACCGCAACCATTGCTAGCAGGGGGCACAGGAAAAACAGCAGGTGGCTGCCGCCGGCCGACAGGAAACTCATGGGCTGGCCCATGATGGGGAAGATGGCCAGGTTGGTGCCCCACGACAGCAGGAAGTGGCCGAGCGCGAAGGCGGCGCCGCCGCACAGGGCGAAGTAGGCGTAGCGCCCGGCCCAGGCGGCGCGGTGATGGCGGGCCGCGGCGCCGGCCGCCAGGCAGCGGGCCGCCGTGGCGAGGACGCCTGCCACGAACGCGGCCTGCCAGGCCCACAGCAGCAGGCCGGCCGCCAGCCCATGCCGGTTCAGGAAGAAGGACGGGGCGAAGTCGTCCTGCACGGCGGGGATGCGCAGCACGCTGCCCAGCGGCTGGCCCAGTGTGCGCAATCCGAACAGGTGGTCGGCGCCCCACCAGCCGCCGTCGGCCATGGCCCGCGCGCCCAGCAGCAGCTGCTGGCCCGTGTGCGGGTGTTCGGCCGGGTTGAGCCAGACCAGGAAACGGTCGGCATAGAAGCCCCATTTGATCAGGTCATCGGTGCCCGTCAGGCGCAGCCAGGCGATGGCGCCCATGGCCGCCAGCACCAGCAACAGCAGGGCCGCGGCCAGCGTGACGTTGCGCGTGGCCGTCGCGTAGGCCAGCGCCATGGCCGTGCTCCAGACGAGCAGCAGGATCAGGGGCGAATAATCGTCCACCTGCACCAGCGCCAATCCCAGCAGGGCGAGGAACAGCAGGGCCGGCGCGGCCAGCCGCAGCCAGCGCATGCCGAGCTCGGACCAGCCATGCGGACCGCGCTGCCAGCCGAAACGCAGCGCCAGGCAGTGGGCGGTGAGGGCCGTCAGGGCCAGCTTGGCCAGTTCCACCGGCTGCAGATCGAACACGCCCGTCTCGTCGCCCCACAGCACCTGGGCCGCCAGCGCGGCCAGCGCCACGGCGGCGAACAGCATCAGCAGCCATTCGACGCGGCGCTGTGGCAGCCGGGCGCCCAGGCGGGCCGCGCACAGGCGCCATGCCGCCCCCAGCGCCGTGCCGATGGCCAGCATGGCGGCGCTCTTCTGGTAGTAGCGCAGCCACGACGCTTCGTCGGCCCCCAGGCCCAATTCCAGCTGGGCCAGCAATCCGGCCGCCAGCAGGATCACGGCGGCGGCCACCGGCAACGACAGCCGGCCCGGCAGCGCGAGCCACGTGGCCAGCGCCCAGCAGGCCAGCAGCAGGGAGCAGGCGGCGCCGGGCGGATGGCCTGCGCGTTGCAGTACCAGCGCCGCCGTGCCGCCAACGAGCAGACAACCGGCGGACCACAGCGCCGCCGCCGAAGGCCATGGGGAATTTACGATCGTGGGCCGTGGCGTCCATCGCACAGCCATCTGGCCCGTCATCAGGACGCACAGGCCGGCCAGGCCGGACAGCATCGCGCCGAGCACGATGCTGTCGCCGTCCCCGTTCCACAGTGTGCGTTGCCGCCATTGCCACTCGACGGCGGACGGCAGGCGCACTTCCGGCATGCTGTGCAGGGCGATGCGGCGGCTTGGCGTCAGGGTCAGCATATCGCCCGACAGATTCACTTCGAAGCGTGTGTGGCCGACGACGAGCGCTTGCACATGGGCCAGCGGCGCTTCCTGCCGCCGCAGGTCGGCCGCTTGCGGCCCATCCAATATCTGCACGGCGGCCGGTTCGCCATCCGGATTGCCCGCGCTGAGCACGATCCGGCCTCCGTCGCGCTCCAGCCGTGCCGCGCCGGGCGTTACATCGGCCAGGCCGAGCCGGTTGCCGCAATGAAGATTGCCGCCGAAGGTGAGCGGGTGGGCTACCGTCAGCGGCGCCGGCATCCAGCGGTTCCACAACGCCAGCAGCCTGGCGCCGCCATGCGCATCGGGGCAGGCTGGCTGCGGCTGACCGTTGCGGTACAGCGTGGCGCCGTCGAACCACCAGTGCTGGCCGGCCATGGCGAAAGCGGCGGCGCCCGCGCCGGACGGTTCGATGGCAAAGCGCTGGTCGTCGATCTGGAAGCCGCGCTTGCCCTGCAGGGAGGTGCTGCCCATGCGCTGTTCGCCGTCCGCGTCCTGCAGCACCAACTGGCGGGACTGGCTCAGATTCGCCAGCATCCAGACCCCGTCGGCGTCGCGCCGCAGGGCCAGATGGGTCTTGTCGGCCTGCGGCGCGGCCAGCTCGTGTCGCCCCAGTGTCACGTTCGCGCCCGGCGTCAGCGTGACCTTGATGGCGGCCGGCAGCCAGGCCGGCGGCGCGCGCCACAGCGACCAGGCTTGCAAGGCGCACAGCAGCGTGGCCAGCACGGTGACCACGGCCAGCAGGCCGTTGCGGGCCATCGCGCCGCAGCAGGCGCGTATGCCTGCTGCGGCCAGCGCCGGAAGCGACGGCCAGGAACGGAACGGCAACACCGACGCCATGGCGGTCCCCATCATGCGCTCTGGATGCTGCGCCAGCCGTTGGCCGCTGTGGGACGGGCCAGGTCATGCGCCAGTTCATGCAGGGCCGGCATGCCGGCGTGGGGCAGGGTGTGACGGATAGCGGCCAGCAGCCGGCTGATCTGCACCGCGTGAAGGGGCCGCTGCGCCGGGTCGGCGGCCAGCAGGGTGCGCAGCAGCTGCAGGGCCGGCGCCCGCGCCTGCGGCTGCGCGCGCGCGATGGCGTCGCCGAATTGCTGGGCCTCGTCCTCATCCAGGATGGGCGGGATGGCGCCGCCATGCGCTTGCCGCAGCACCCCGGCGCCGGCCGTGTGGTGGCAGCGGTAAGCGTGGCCGCAATCGCTGCAGAAGCGCAGCGGCTGGCCGCCGGTGGCCAGGAAGTAGAACATGGCACCGAGCGAAAAATAGTCGCTGCGGGCATCGGTGGCATAGCCGCCGCCGTCGGCAGGGAAGAACTGTTCCGGCGCCTGCCAGTTGGCGGTGCCCGCATACGAATGGGTGTGGACACTATCGAGCAGGCGGTTGGTGCCGAAATCGGCCAGCTTGACGGTGGACAGGTGCGGGTCCAGCAGTACGTTGGCCGGCTTCAGGTCCAGGTAGCGCCAGCCGTACTGGTGGACCTTGGCCAGTGCCTGGTTGATCTGCGCGATCCAGTCCAGCAGCTGGGGCAACGGTATCGATTCGCCCCGTGCCTTCAGGGCCGCCGTGTGCCGGCCCAGGTCCGTGCCCATCAATTCGAGCGCCAACACGGGCAGGCCGTCGTGCCAGCCGCTGTCGAGCAGGCGCACGATGTGGCGTTCGTCCCAAGGCTCCAGCGACTGCAGGAAGGCGATCTCGTTGCGGGCGCTGTCGGTCCAGCGGGCGCGCTGTTCCGGCAGGGCGCGCGCCATCTGCTCCTGGTTGATCAGCTTGACCGCCACGTCGCGCGTGGCGCGCGGCCCGCTGGCGCGCCAGATGACGCCATAGGCCGAACCGGCGATCTGTTCGCGCAGCCGGTAATGGCCCAGTTCCAAGGTGATGATAGTGTCCGTCATGATTCCCCCGCCGGCCCGGTGCCGTCATGCCGGTGTAGCGGAGGGAGACGAAAAAGACGAAAAAAAAGCCTGACGCCGGGAGCGTCAGGCCATGGCCGCTGGGGTGCGCGGCGCGTAACGGTCAGCGGTCGTAGTAACCCCGCTCGTATCCCCGGTGATGTTCGTGGTATTCGCGTTCGTAGTAGCCGCGGCCATGGTGTTCACGGTATTCGCGGTAGTAGGGCCGTGCCGGTTCCACATAGACCACGCGCGGCGGCTCATAGTAGCGCGGCGGCGGGGCGTAGTACACGGGCGCCTGCTGGTAGTACACGGGCGCCGGCTGGGTGTAGACCCGGGTTTCGACATAGCCGCGCCGGTAGCCGCGGTCGTTCGTGCTGATGCTGTTGCCCACGGCCGCGCCCACCAGGCCGCCGACGATGGCGCCGTCACGCCCGCCGCTGTTGCTGCCGATGGCCGCGCCGATCACGGCGCCGGCCGCCGTGTTGAAGTCTCTGTCCCCGGCCATTGCGCCCGACGATACGGCAACTGCGGCCAGCATCACCGCACCCAGGATTTTCTTGTTCAACATGGCGTTTCCCCTCGCATCGGCACTGGTCGGAATGACCGGTTCAGCCGTTGTATGAGCTTCACTATATCGTCCGCCAAAAAAATCGCCACGGCTTATACACATTCTTACATTCCGGGCAGCCGTGTAACATTTGACGGTACCCCGGCCAGACTGGCGCGCCGGCGCTCCCACTCCGGCCGCAACAGACTGTACACGGTCACGTCGCGGTAGGCGCCGTTGATGAAGAAGCATTGGCGCAGCGTGCCTTCGGCCGTGAAGCCGCACTTCTCGGCCACCCGCACCGAGGCCGTGTTCTCGGGCGCCGTCAGCAGTTCGAGCCGGTGGTACTGGCTCACATTGAACAGGTAGTCGATCAGCAGCCTGCAGGCTTCGGTCACATAACCGCGTCCGGCCAGCGTCTGGTCGAACAGGCGGTAACCGATTTCGCGGTTGGTGGCCGTGCGCGCCTTGAAATGGGTGATGACGCCGACGATGTGGTGCAGCTGGTCTTCGATGACGAACAGTTCACTGTCCTCGGAGGCAAAGCCGTTCTGCATGAACTCCTTGCGCATCGTTTCGGGCGACTTGAAATGGCTGGAAAAATAGTCGCCCCGCGACGGCAGGTCGTTGACCAGCGCGATGAAGGTGTTCAGGTCGGCCGTGAGCAGATGGCGCACGGTACACAGTTTCCCTTGGAGCATAGACGCTTTCGTGGCAAGGCACAGACTCCCATGGTAAGGCAAGCTTGCCGCCGAATCAACAGCAACCGGGATGCGTAAAACGTAACATTTGCTGCGGAAAATAGTCAAATAGGCTATCGTTTCATTCCCTCGCCATCCGCCAGGGAACTGTTGATAAAAACCAAACACCCACCCACGAGACTGGATACGCATGCATACCGTTTTTGAACAAGCCCTGGGCCACAAGCCCGTACTGACCCTGCTGGCCGGCTGCCTGCTGGGCGGCGCCGCGCTGGCCGCGCCGGCCAACGACAGCGCCACGCTGGGCAAGATCCGCGACAGCGCCATGCAGGACAACTGGGCCTACGAGCGCCTGGCCGACCTGACCGACCTGGTGGGACCGCGCCTGTCCGGTTCGCCCGGCGCGGCGGCCGCCGTGGAGCAGGTGGCGGAAGCGATGCGCAAGCTGGGCGCCAAGGTCACGCTGCAGCCCGTCAAGGTGCCGCACTGGGTGCGCGGCGCCGAGTCGGGCGAACTGGTGGACTACGCCGGCCGTCCCGCCGGCATCACCCAGCGCGTGGTGCTGACGGCCCTGGGCGGCTCGGGCGCCACCCCGGCCGCCGGCCTGACGGCGCCGGTGCTGGTGGTGCACGGCTTCGAGGAGCTGCAAACCCGCGCGGCCGAGGCCAAGGGCCGCATCGTGCTGTTCGACGTGCCGTTCGACCAGCAGATGGCCGACCGCGGCCTGGCCGGCCCGGCCTACGGCCATGGCGCCAACTACCGCGTCAACGGTCCGCGCAAGGCCGCTGAACTGGGCGCGGTGGCGGCCCTGGTGCGCGCCGTGGGCGGCGCCGACTACCGCATCCAGCACACGGGCGCCACGCTGCTCGACGCCAAGGCCCGCATCCCGGCCGCCGCCGTCACCACGGAAGACGCGCTGCTGATGACCCGCCTGTCGGCCCGCGGCCCGCTGCAGATGCACCTGACCCTGACCCCGCAGACCCTGCCCGACGCCGACAGCTACAACGTCATAGCCGACCTGCCCGGCAGCGACAAGGCCGACGAGGTGGTGATCGTGTCCGGCCACCTCGATTCCTGGGACCTGGCCACCGGCGCCAACGACGACGGCGCCGGGGTGGCCGGCGCCATGGGCGTGCTGGCCACGCTCAAGAAGCTCAACCTGCAGCCGCGCCGCACCATCCGCGTGATCGCCTGGATGAACGAGGAGAACGGCACCCGCGGCGGCAAGGCCTACTTCGCCGCCAACAAGGAGCACCTCGAGCGCCAGGTGGCCGGCATCGAAAGCGATTCCGGTTCCGGCCGGCCGTTCGGGCTGTTGTCCAGCGTGGCGCCCAAGGCCGCACCGCTGTTCGAGCCGCTGATGGCAGCGCTCGAGCCTATCGGCGCCGGCGCCTTCACCCGGCGCGACGTGCTCGGCGCGGCCGACCTGTCGCCGCTGGAGGAGGCGGGCATGCCCGTGTTCGAGCCGCATGTCGATACCCACAGCTATTTCCACTACCACCACACGCCGGCCGATACGCTCGACAAGGTCAACCCGGCCGACCTGCAGCGCCATGTGGCTGTGATGTCGGCCCTGTCCTGGTTCCTGGCCAATATGGAGCAGCCCATCGGCCGCACGCTCAAGCAGTAAGCGCGGCCCGGTTTGCGCAGACGTGCTGCCCGGCGCGATTGCTTCGTGCTAGTCTGTAGGCTGGCGTCCGCCGCGGACGCCGGCCAGCCAAGGCAGGCATGGCAAACGAACGGGAAAGGAGAGTGCCATGGACCAGCAGTCGAAAATCCACTACAAGGGTTGGGAAATCATGCCGGTGGCGTTGCCCACCAGCGACAGGCGGTGGACGGCCAGCTGCGACATCGCCCGCGCCGGCGTGGACGGCGTGGAAACGTTCGAAGGCGCCACCATGCAGTTCCTGCGCGAGACGGAGGACGACGCCATCGCCGCCGCCTGCGACGAGGCGATCCGCCAGATCGACAACCTGATCGCCAATCCCCTGGTGCGCCTGGCCTGAGGTTTCTGGACAAAGGCTTCCGGCTTAAGGCGTCTGGCCAGAAGCGTGTCCGGCCGCGCCGGCGCCACGGGCGCCCGGCGGCGTCGTTGTTGCTGGCCGCGACCTTTTTTGTTAGCATCTGCGCCACCGTCTCCCTGTACAGGCCGCATCGTTGTCCAGGCCGCACACACCTGACACTTGCCGACGCCTGGCGCAATGAAACCATTTAGCTATCCTGAACAAATCGCGCTGCTGCCCTACATCGGCAAGTGGCTGGCCATCGCCGGCCTGGTGGCGGCGCTCAGCGGCACCGCCTCGGCCTTCTTCCTGTTTTCGCTCGACTGGGCCACGGCCTGGCGCGACAGCCACGCCTGGGTGATCTGGCTGCTGCCGCTGGCCGGCTTCGCCGTCGGCTGGGTCTACCTCAAGCTGGGCCGCAGCGTGGAGGCCGGCAACAACCTGCTGATCGACGAAATCCACGACCCGAAAAAAGTGGTGCCGCTGCGGCTGGCGCCGCTGGTGCTGGGCGGCACCGTCATCTCGCACCTGTTTGGCGCCTCCGTCGGGCGCGAGGGGACGGCCGTGCAGATGGGCGGCGCCCTGGCCGACCAGCTTACCCACGTGTTCCGGCTGCGCCATGACGAGCGCCGCATCCTGCTGATGGCCGGCATCAGTGCCGGTTTCGCCTCCGTGTTCGGCACGCCGCTGGCCGGCGCCGTGTTCGGACTGGAAGTGCTGGCCATCGGCCGCATGCGCTACGACGCCATCTTCCCCTGCATGGTGGCGGCCATCGCGGCCGACCAGGTGGGCATGGCGTGGGGCGTACACCACACCCACTATCCGCTGCACGGCGTGGCCCAGCTGACCGTCTGGAGCGTAGCGGCCGTGATCGCGGCCGGCATGCTGTTCGGCCTGATCGGCATGCTGTTCGCTACCGCCACCCACGCCGGCGCCGCCTTCATGAAGCGCCACGTGGCGTACGCGCCGCTGCGGCCCCTGCTGGGCGGCACCGTGGTGGCCGTGGCCGTGTGGCTGGTCGGCACCCGCTACATCGGCCTGGGCATCCCCGTCATCGTGGAGGCGTTCCAGCACCCGCTGGCGCCGGCCGATTTCGCCGGCAAGTTCGTCTTCACGGTTGGTTCGCTGGCCTCCGGCTTCAAGGGCGGGGAGGTGACGCCGCTGTTCTACATCGGCGCCACGCTGGGCAACGCGCTGGCGCCGCTGCTGCACTTGCCGTTTTCGCTGCTGGCCGGGATAGGTTTCGTGGCCGTGTTCGCGGGCGCGGCCAATACCCCCATCGCCTCGACCATCATGGCCATCGAGTTGTTCGGACCGGAGATCGGCCCGTTCGCGGCCCTGGCCTGCGTGGTGAGCTACCTGTTCTCGGGCCACACGGGCATCTATCACGCGCAAAAGGTGGGGCAGGTCAAGCACGGCTCGGTGACGGTGGCGGCGCACCGCCGGCCGCCGGCGGCCGACTGACCGCGCCGGCCGGGGCGTTGTTCAGCCGGCGCCGGCCAGCGCCACCCGGTTGCGGCCTTCATGCTTGGCGCGGTACAAGGCCAGGTCGGCGTCATGCAGCAGGGCCGGCCAGTCGGCATGGCCAGGTCCGTAAATGGCCACCCCCACGCTGACGGTGAAGTGCAGCGGTCCGCCGGGCGTGGGCACAGCCAGCAGGGACAGGCTGTGGCGCAACCGTTCGGCGCAGCGCAGTGCGTCGCCGCGGTCCGTTTCCGGCAGCACGCAGACGAATTCCTCGCCGCCCAGCCGGCCGAAATGGTCGATCTCGCGCAATTCGGCGGTGCAGCTGCGCACCAGCGCCTGCAGCACCCGGTCGCCCGTTTCATGGCCATACTCGTCGTTGACCAGTTTGAAGTGGTCGATGTCGAGCATGGCCACGGCCAGCTTGCGGTCGTGGCGCTGGGCCAGCGCCAGCTCGCGCTCGGCCACTTCCTCCAGGTAGCGCCGGTTGCAGGCGCCCGTCAGGCTGTCGTGCTGCGACAGGTGCAGCAATTCCTGCTCCAGCAGGAAGGATTTTTGCTGGAATACCCGCATCACCAGCAGCACGACGACGGCCAGCGCGACGGCGAACAGGTACTGCATCAAGCCGCTGACAAATTCCAGCCACGGCAGGCGCCACGCGCTCAGCACCACATACAGCACGGAAGGCGCGGCCAGCATGCGGGCGAACACGGCCAGGCGCAGCGTGGACAGGGCGGCCGCAAAGTTGCAGGCGGCCACGCCCGCCAGCCCGTACACCATGCCTTGCGGCAGCAGGAATTCACACAGGATGAGGACACTGACGTGGCTTACGTAGATGAGGGTGCAGCGCCGTTGCACGCTCCAGCGCAGCGCGTTGGGCAGGTAGGCGGCGCTGCCGATCAGCACCGCCAGCGCGCGCAGTACCAGCGTGTATTCGGCCAGGCGGGCGTCGAGCAGCATATCCCACACGGCAAACAACACCATGCCCAGTCCGAACAGGGGGCCGAGCACAGGCAGCAGCTGTTCCAGCTCCGCATCGTGCTGGGCGTGCATGGCCCGTTCGGCCGGCGGCGGCAGGGTACGCAGGCGGTGCAGGCCCAGCTTTTGCAGGACCGATTGACGCAGCGGACTTCCGGTTGGATCCGCATGAGCGGCGTGGTGGGCGGCCGGTGGCCGCGGCGTGACGTTCATTGCGCGCTTTCCGTATCAGTAGATTCAGAATAGCAAGTTAATAGTCAGTCGTGTTTGATCTGGGTCAAGCGGTTGGGCGGTGCCGGCGGGCGCCCACCCGCCGGCGCCAAGCGTTCAGAGGCATTCCATGCTCAGGCTTTTCAGTTCGGCGATCGGGATCATGAACGTCTCGTGGATGCGCAGTACGAGGTCGGCGTTGACGGTCAGCTTACCATGCCGGATCTTGCTCAGGCGCGGTGCCGACACTTGCAGTGCCCGGCCCAGGGCGGCATCGTTCTTCAGCTCGTGGCGGGCGATCACGGTGTCGAGCAGGAGGTGCGGGTTGCGTGGCTGATGGGGGCGAGGGGGCGCGATAGTCATGCGGCTTTCCTTTCAGGCTGGGGTGGGGACGCGTGGTGTTGCTGGCCGATGGCGCGTACGCAATCGGTTCGGTTTGGTGTGGACCGGGTGGTGCGGCGTTGCTGCCCAGTGCGGCTGCCGTCGTCTATTCCTGTCGTGTTGCCGGTTCATGGTGACCTCGCTCCGCTGTTGGAATTCGTTTTCCACGTCAGCAAAACGCGATATTCCATACAATTCGCAAATTTGCACTGCCGTCCCCGCCGTCCCCTTGCTATGCCGGGAACCGTTTTGGCGGCATAATGCCCTCAGCGGCGTGAAGAAAAAATGTTGTCCGTCTTCCGCGGCTGAAACAATTATAATGATTTTGTCTTAAAATTGTTGGAATTGAGAGAATTAATTTTGAATTTAATGAGAACAAGAAAGCCCCAGCCATGAAAATGAAGGAAGCCGTGCCGGACGAAGTGTGTACCACCCAGCAGGCGGCCGAGATCCTGGGTATTTCCGTGTCGTCGGTGCAACAGTTGGTGGAAGCGGGCGTGATCGAAGCGTGGAAGACCAAGGGTGGCCACCGCCGCATCCCCCGCCATGCCGTGTTGGCTTACAAGACGGCGCCGTTGTCGGCCGGCGCGTCGCGTGCTGCGGCCGGGCCGGCTCCCGCGCCAGCCGCCGGCGGCCCCGTGTCGATCATGGTCATCGAGGACAATCCCATCCAGCGCGCCCTGTACGAGCGCCAGATCGGCGGCTGGGGGCTGCCGGTGCAGCTGGCCTTCTGCGAGAATGGCTACCAGGCCTTGCTGCAGATCGCGCGCGGCCAGCCCGACGTGCTGCTGGCCGATATCATGATGGACGGCATAGACGGCTACGAAGTGGTCAAGACCATCCTGGACGATCCCAAGCTGGCGTCGATGCAGATCGCCATCCTGTCCGGGCTGACGGAGCAGCAACTGGAAGCGCGCGGCGGGGTGCCGCCCGGGGTCGTGTTCTTCGCCAAGCCCGTCAATTATGACGAGCTGCGCGGCTATTTGCGGGCCTGCTGCGCCCAGCGCGCCCGGCAGTGGAAGTGAAATGATCAAATTCACTGAATTTGACAGTTAAAGAAATCCGGAGCACCATCTGACAGCAAGCCCTGCGCGCGGCCATTCCGGCCCGCGACGGCGGCGGCAGGGAGAGCGCAATGTGGCGATTATCGGTCAAGAAATTGAGCGTGGCCCTGAGCGTGTCCGAATCGGGCTGCGCGCTGGTGGCGGAGGCGGCATGAGCGCAGCCCCTTACCACCACATCGACCCGGCCGTGCTGATGCGCTCAGTGGCCGGCGACGCGGACTCGTTCCGCTCCCTGTCCCAGGTCTACCTGGCCATCGCGTCGCCGGCCCTGGCGCGCATGCGCGCCGCGCGCGCGGCCGGCGACCTGCGCGCGCTGGCGCACGAGAGCCACGCCCTCAAAGGCAGCGCCATGCTGGTGGGCGCGCAGGATCTGTGCGCGCTGCTGCAGCGGATCGAGCTGCTGGCCGGCACCGGCGGCGACAGCGCGGCCCTGTGGCCGGAGCTGGAACGGCAGTTCGGACTGGTGATCGACGAGGTGAGCGACAGCATCGCCCACTATTCCGGCCAGGCAGGAGCGGGCGCATGACGGCGCCCGGCCCGGTGCCGGCACCGCCGGACGGCGGCGCGCGCCATCCGCTGCGCTGGGCCGGCCTCAGTGCGCGCCGCGCGTCCAGCCTGATCGGCGGCGCCGTGATCTTGCTGCTGTGCCTGGCGACGCTGGGCGCGGCCTGGCTGCTGCGCCAGCGCGCCCTGGAGGACTGGCGCGGCGACATGGCCAGCCTGTCGCTGGTGCTGGCCGAGAATGTGTCGCAGACCATGGCCTCGACCTATCTGGTGCTGGACGGCCTGACCGAGGTGGTGCAGGCGATCCAGCAGCGCAGCCCCGCACCGCTGGCCGCCGCGGTCCGCAACGAGCAGCTGTTCCAGTCCATGCGCGACAAGATCAGCGGCCTGCCCCAGGTGGACGTGGCCACCGTGGCCGACGCGGACGGCACGGTACTCAATTTCACCCGCAGCTATCCGGCCCCGCCCATCAATCTGGCCGACCGCGACTACTTCGTCTATCACCGCACCCATACCGACAGCGCCCCCTTCCTCAGCCAGCCGGTGCGCAACAAGGGTAACGGCAAATGGACTTTCTACGTCAGCCGGCGTCTGGACGACGCGCATGGCCGCTTTGCCGGCGTGGTGCTGGTGGGGGTGTCGTGCGAATTCTTCAGCGCCTTCTTCCGCAACGTGAGCCTGGGCGAACACGCGGCCATCTCGCTGTACCGGCGCGACCAGACGCTGCTGGCGCGCTGGCCGCAAGTAGAGGAGGTGATGGGCAAGCGCATCACGGCCGGCACCACCAGCCAGGTATTGGCCCGGGGCCTGGAGCACGCCGTGCTGCTCAGCACCAGCCCGCGCGAATCGGCCGGCGGGCGGCCCGTGTACCGCATGGGGGCGGTGCGGCTGGTGCGTAACTTCCCGCTCGTGATCAACGCCACCATCACCGAGGAATTGCTGTTGGCCGGCTACTGGCGCAACCTGCGCCTGCTGGGCGGTATCGCCCTGGGCAGCCTGGTGGCGCTGTCGGCGGCGTTCTGGATGATGGGCCAGCTGCTCAAGCGGCGCGAACAGGACGCCGAGCAGGCGCGCGCCCTGATGCGCATGGCCGATGCGGCCAGCGAAGCGAAGACCCGTTTCCTGGCCATGATGAGCCACGAAATCCGCACCCCGATGAACGGCATCGTCGGCATGTCGGAACTGATGCTCTCCACCCCGCTCGACGAGATCCAGCGCGGCTACGCCCGCAATGTGCACAGCGGGGTGCTGGAACTGATGGAGATCATTAACGAGGTGCTCGATTTTTCCAAGATCGAATCGGGGCGCATGGAACTGGTGCTGGACATGTTCGACCCGGCCGCACACGTGCGCCAGGTGGCGGCCCTGCACCGCGCCAGCGCCGAGAAGAAGGGCTTGCAGCTCGAGGTGCGGGTCGGCCCCTGTCCGCGCCAGGTCTACGGCGACGCAACCCATCTGCGCCAGGTGCTCGGTAACCTGATCAGCAACGCCATCAAGTTCACGCCGGCCGGCCGGGTCACCGTCACGCTGGAGGCCGGGCCCGAGGGCGGCCGGGGCGGGGCCTGGCGCTTGTGCTACACGGTGCAGGACAGCGGCATCGGCATGGACGCCGATGTGCAGCGGCGCCTGTTCGAACCGTTCAGCCAGGCCGACAGCACCATCAGCCGCCAATACGGCGGCACGGGACTGGGGCTGGCCATCTGCCGGCGCCTGGTGCAGCTGATGGAGGGCCACATCGATTGCAGCAGCGCGCCGGGGGCCGGCTCCCTCTTCCGGGTCGAGCTGCCTTGCCGGCTGGTCGCGCCGGTCACGGAGGCCGGCGGCAAGACGGCGACAGCCGCCGCCGATGCCGCCTCTTCATACGCGAGCACCCCGGCGCCGCAATCTGCGCCAGAGCTGGCGCCGCTACGGGGGCTGGTGGCCGAAGACACAGAAATGAACCGCCAGCTGGCCCGCATCCTGCTCACCCGGCTCGGCTGCGAGGTGGACGAAGCCGTCAACGGCCAGCTGGCGCTCGACGCGCTGGCGTCGGCCAGCTACGATCTGGTGCTGATGGACTGCATGATGCCCGTGCTGGATGGTTACGAAGCATGCCGCCGGTTGCGCCAGAGAGAAACGGCGGCCGGTGCGCCGCGCGTGCCCGTGATCGCGCTGACGGCCAGCGCCATTGAAGGCGACCGCCAGCGCTGCCTGGCCGCCGGCATGGACGATTATCTGGCCAAGCCGTTCACGGCCGCCGAGTTTTCCGAGATGGTGCTGCGCTGGGGGCACCGCCTGGCGCCCCGGCCTTCGTCGCCCGCGCCGTCTTCATCGCCTTAGTGGCCTCGCTTGCCTTGGTTGTCTTGGCCGCCTTGTTTGCCTGGGTCGCCTGCGCCTGCCGGGGCGGGCGCAGCAGCGGCACGGGCGCGGGCGCCAAAGGCCGCAGCGGGGCCAACTGGCTGAGCTGCCCGGCCAGGAAGTCGAGCAGGGCGCGCAGCTTGGGCGCCATGTAGCGCGCGCTCGATACCACCAGGTGCACCGGCAGCGGTTCGGGTTCGTACTCGGGCAGCAGCCGCACCAGCGTGCCGGCCGCCAGGTCGTCCGCCACCTGGTAGGACAGCGCCCGTCCCAGCCCGAAGCCGGCCCGCACTGCCACCAGCGTCGCCTCGGTGTCGTTCAGCGCCAGGCGCGGGGCCAGCCGCACGGCGATATCGCGCCCGCCGTGGCGGAAACGCCATTCCTCCAGCGGCGAGCGGAGCGCCGTAAACACCACGTCATGCCGCTCCAGCGCCTGCGGGGTATCGGGCGTGCCGCGCCGCGCCAGGTATGCCGGGCTGGCCACCAACATGCGGCGCACCTCGCCCACCCGGCGCGCCACCAGGCCGGCGTCGGCCAGCGGGCCGATACGCACGGCCAGGTCCAGCCCTTCCTCGATCAGGTCCAGGTTGCGGTCGTTGAACATCAGCTCCACCTGCATGGACGGATGCTCGTCCAGGAAGCGCATCACCAGCGCCGTCACGTGGCGCCGGCCGAACACCTGGGGCGCCGTCATGCGCAGCTTGCCGCGCAGCGGGGCGTGCGGATCTTCGCGCACGGCCTGCTCGTAGTCGGCCAGCACGCGGCGCGCCATGTCGGCCAGCTGCAGCCCGGCTTCGGTGGGCGCCAGGCGGCGCGTGGTGCGTTCGATCAGGCGCGCGCCCAGGCGCTCCTCGAGCGCGGCCAGCGCCCGGGTGACGGCCGGCGCCGAACGGCGCAGCCGGCGCGCCGCGCCACTCAGGCTGGCGCATTCGAGGATGGCGACAAAGATGGCCAGTTCGTCCAGGCGGTCCATTGATTATTCCAGTAACTGAAAAAGTAATTTTCAATATAGCATTATTTACATCGATTTGGGCAATGGCTACCATGGTCGCATCCCATCAACGAACAAGGAGCATCCCATGACGCCAGCCACCCACCTGACCCTGCACGGCACCCGCCTGTCCGGCCACGTCCACCGCGTGGAACTGCTGCTGCACATGCTGGGCCTGCCCTACGAACTGGTCGATGCGCCGGCCGAGGTGCGCAACAGCGCCGCCTTCCGCGCCATGAACCCGCTGGGCCAGATCCCCGTGCTGCAGGATGGCGACCTGGCGCTGGCCGACAGCAACGCCATCCTGACCTACCTGGCGCGCCGCTACGCACCCGATGGCGGCTGGCTGTCGGACGACCCGGTGGAAGCGGCCGAGATCACCCGCTGGCTCTCGATCGCCGCCGGCGAGCTGCGTTACGGCCCGGCCACGGCGCGCATCGTCACGCTGTGGAACATGGACGGCGACCTGGCGCGCGCCCAAGCCATCGCGGCCCGCCTGCTGGCGATGATGGAACAGCACCTAGCCACGCGCAGCTTCCTGGCCGCGGGCCGGCCCACGCTGGCCGACCTGGCCTGCTACAGCTACGTGGCCCATGCGCCCGAAGGCGGCATCGCGCTCGATGCCTATCCCGCCGTGCGCGCCTGGCTGCAGCGGGTGGAGGCATTGCCGGGCTTCGTGCCCATGCCCGTCAGCACGCCGCCGGTGCGCACATGAACGGGCCGTTCCACCCGGGCGAGCTGCACGCCCAGCAACTGGCCGGCAAGGGCAGCAGCGGCGGCGCCATCCGCGATTACATGCCAGACCAACACCGTGAATTCTTTGCCATGCTGCCGTTCGTGCTGGTGGCCACGGTGGCGACAGACGGCTGGCCCCGGGCCCGGGTGCTGAGCGGCGCGCCCGGCTTCGTGCACAGCCCCGATCCGGCCACGCTGCGGGTGGCGGCGGCCATCGACGCGCCGGCCGGCAGCCGCATTGGCCTGCTGGGCCTGGACTTCGGCACCCGCCGCCGCAACCGTGCCAACGGCACCATCGCGACGGTGGACGCGCACGGCTTCACCATCGCCGTGAACGAATCGTTCGGCAACTGCCCGAAATACATCCGGCTGCGCGACGTCGAACCGGCGCCGCGGGAGGTGGCCGGTGTGGCGGCCGGTGTGGCAGGTGCGAAGGGTGCGGTAGGTGCGGCGGCAGGGGAGGCGGCAGGGGAGGCGGCGCCGGCCGCCGTCTCCTTCAGCGGACTGACGGACGACGCGCGCCGCATGGTGGCCGCCGCCGATACCTTGTTCGTCGCCACCACGGGCGGCCAGTACGGCGCCGACATCTCGCACCGGGGCGGCGAACCGGGTTTTGTACTGATCGACGGCGACACGCTGACCGTGCCCGACTTCGCCGGCAACCGCTACTACAACACGCTGGGCAATATGCTGGTGGACGACCGCACGGCGCTGCTGTTGATCGATTACGCCAGCGGCGACGTGCTGCATTTGCAGGGCCGGGCCGAGGTGGAGTGGAGCGCGGCGGCAGCGGCCGGCCTGCCCGGCGCCGAGCGCCTGTGGCGGCTGCGGGTCGAACGGGGCACCCTGCAGCGGGCCGCCGTGCCGCTGCGCTGGCGGTTGCGCGCGGCGGTGGATTAGGGCCCCAGCCCCGGCCGGCCTGTTGTTCGTTTCCACAGTGCACGAATTATCGCTTGTGGCGCCGCTCAATCCTTGCTAGCATCTGAATCACCCCGTTGACGCTTGTGGACCACGCCGCCGCCGTGCCGCAGTCCGGCCGCAGCCTCGACAGGACAGGACGTCGGCCGCCCCATCCCCGCAGCCTCACACCATTTCCCTTTTGCTGGTTTCCAGCGCGGCCCTGCGTGCCGCGCCGTGTCGCAATGGCGCCCGCCGCCCTTGCCCTGACTCCGACGCCGGCTCCCATGCGCTTGCTCCGTCCCTCCCGCCCTGGCGCGCCGCGCCCGCCGGATGGTCATCCCTATCCCTGTGTTTTCCGCCTGCCCGGCATGGAAAACGCGCGCACCTGGAACGACACTATGCTTAGCCTGAAACCGGAACGCCCCGCACCCAGCGTGCTCAAACAGCTGGGGGAAATGACCGCCTGCCGCGACATGCACCTGGTCGAGCAAAGCCTGTTGCGCACGCTGGGGCCCTTGCTGGGCGTGCAGCGCACCTCGCTGTACCGGGTCGACGACCAGGGCGTCGTCACGCGCGTGCTGCACCACACGCGCGATACGGCCATCGTGGGCGGGGAGCTGCACCGCACCAGCGACCAGATCGAGGAACTGAGCAGCGCCATTGCGCTCGACCCGGCCGTCGCCACCTTGCTCGACACCTTGCGCCTGCTGGACCGCAGCTGCACCCGTCCGCAACCGGATGGCTACCTGATCGGCTACCCGCTGCACGGCGCCGACCACCTGTGCGGCTACTTCGTGTTCGAGCGCGGCCATGAAGTCACGCCCACCGAACATGCCGTCATCCACGGCGTGCTGGAAGTGTTCTCCAATTACTATGCGCTGCTCGACGCCAGCCAGCGCGACCGCCTCACCGGCCTGCTGAACCGCTATTCGCTCGAGATCAACCTGAACCGGCTTTGGGACTTGCTGGCCCAGCGCCTCAAGCCCGGCGCCGACAGCGGCCACGCCAACCGGCGCGGCGGCCGGGCCCAGACCTACTGGCTGGGGGTGCTCGACATCGATCACTTCAAGAAGGTCAACGATACCCACGGCCACATCATCGGCGATGAGATCCTGCTGCTGACGGCGCGCCTGCTGGAAGGCGCGTTCCGCCGCTCCGACCTGCTGTACCGCTACGGCGGCGAGGAATTCATTGCCATCGTGGCCGCCAACGACCTGGAGACGGCGACCCAGATCTTCGAGCGCGCGCGCCAGGCCGTGGCCCTTTTCATCTTCCCCCAGGTGGGGCGGCTCTCCATCAGCGGCGGCTTCAGCATGGCCGATCCGCACGTGCTGCCGCAGACCATCATCAACCGCGCCGACCGGGCCTTGTACGAGGCCAAGGCCGATGGCCGCAACCGGGTCCATTTCTACGATGAGCTGATCCGCCAGGGCCGGCTGGAAGAAATCCAGTCCGGCACCATCGACCTGTTCTGACGCCACACGCCGCAGCGGCGGCGCGCCGTCACTGGGCCAGGCTGCAGCGGTTGCGGCCCGCGTCCTTGGCCCGGTACAGGGCCTGGTCGGCCAGCCGCAGCAGCGCGGCGCAGTCGCCGTCGGCTTGCGGGTGGGTCACGGCCACGCCGACGCTGATGGTGACGTGGCCGGCGACGGGGCTGTCGTCGTGCTCCATCGCCAGCGCGGCGACCGCCAGCCGCAGCTCCTCGGCGATGGCCAGGGCGCCGGCGCCGTCCGTGTCCGGCAACAGGCAGGCGAATTCCTCGCCGCCGTAGCGGGCCGCCAGGTCGTAGGGCCGTTTCAGGCGTTCCTTGAGCGTCAGCGCCACCCGCTTCAGGCATTCATCGCCGGCCTGGTGGCCATAGCGGTCGTTGTAGCGCTTGAAGAAATCCACGTCGATCATCAGCATGGCCAGCGGCGCGCCGCCGCGGCCGCAGCGCCGGAACTCGGAGTCCAGCGTGTCGTCGAACAGGCGCCGGTTGGCCACGCCCGTCAGGCCGTCGGCGAACGCCATCGCCTGCAGCGCGTCCATGTGCAGCTTGAACTGCAGGTGGGCCAGCACCCGGTTGCGCAGCGTGAGCGGGTTGACCGGCTTGGAGACGAAATCGGCCGCGCCCGCGCTCCAGCAGGCGTTCTCCTCCTCGGGCTGGGTGCCGGCCGTGACGAAGATGACGGGGATGGCCCGCGTCTCCAGGTCCTGCTTGAGGCGGCGGCACACTTCCAGGCCGTCCATGCCGGGCATGACGACGTCGAGCAGGATCAGGTCCGGCTTGTTCTTCTGGCAGAAGTCGAGCGCTTGCGCGCCGCTGGTGGCGGCGAACACTTCGAATTCCTGCGCCAGCACGGCATGCAGCATGCGGATGTTGATGGGCTGGTCATCGACGACCAGGACCCGGCCGCGGCGTTCAGGAGAGAGCTTGAGCATGGCGGTGCTTTTCAGGTTGGGTGAGGGAGTCCAGACGCTCCAGTATGGCACGGCAGATGGCGGCCGCCTGCGCCAGGTCGAAGCTTTCCATGGCCAGTTCCAGTCTGGCCGTATCGGGTTGCATGGCCTGGCCATGGTCGCGCAGCAGGCGGTCGAACAGGGGCAGCGCGTCCAGGCTGGACGCTTCGAGCAGGCGCTGCAGGCTGGCCAGTTCTGCCGGCAGGGCGGCCGGGTCGGCCGCCGCACCGTCCGCGTCCGGCCCGCCGAATGCGGCCAGGTGCTCGGCCAGGTTGCCGGCCAGCTCGGCGCCGGCCGTCGCCGCGCGCCGCGCCTCGGCGATCAGGCGCGCGTGCTCGACCTGCCAGTCGATGGCGCTGGGCTGGCTGCGCAGCTGCAGTTCCATGGTCTGGGCCAGGGCGGCCAGGGCGTCGGCGCCGACGGTGGCGGCCAGCCCCTTGAGGCCATGCAGGTTGCGCGCCGCCGTGGCCGCCGCCTCCGGCCCGTCGAGTGACTCCGGCACGGCCGCCGCCAGCGCGCCGCATTCGGTGGTGAAGCGCTGCAGCGCGCGCTGGTAGACGGGCGTGTTGCCGTTAAAGCGCGCCAGCGCGGCGGCGCCGTTGATGCCCAGCGCCGGCGGCACGTGCAGCGGCGCCTGCGCCGCGCCCGGTATGGTGACGGCGCGCCCCGTGTGGCGGGCGATGGTGGCCAGCAGCTGCCCCAGGTCGAACGGTTTGCCGATGTGGTCGTTCATGCCGGCCCGGAACGCTTCCTCGCGGTCCGACAGCATGGCGTTGGCCGTCATGGCGATGATGGGCAGGGCGGTCATGCCGAGCCGCTCGCGGATCAGGCGCGTGGCCTGGTAGCCGTCCATCAGCGGCATCTGCACGTCCATCAGCACGCAGTCGTACTGGCCGCCGGCGGCCAGTGCATCGAGCGCGGCCTGGCCATGCTCGGCCACGTCCACGCTGGCGCCCGCGTGGCACAACAGTTCGCGCGCCACCTGCTGGTTGATGGCATTGTCTTCCACCAGCAGCAGGCGCAGGCCGGCCAGCGCCAGGCCGTCCGCGCCGGTGGCCGTCTCCGTGCCGGCCGCCGCCGTGGCGGGCAGCGCCGGCAAGGTCAGCACCGGCGCCGGCGCCGCCTGCAACGGCAGATCGAACGAGAAGGTGCTGCCGGCGCCCTCCACGCTGTCGACCCGCAGCGTGCCGCCCATCATCTGCACCAGCCGGCGGCAGATGGCCAGTCCCAGTCCGGAGCCGCCATAACGGCGGGCGGTGGACGCCTCGGCCTGGGAAAAGCCGTCGAAGATGCGCTCGAGCTGGGCCGGCGCGATGCCGATGCCCGTATCGCGTACGGTAAAGCGCAGCGCGCCCTGGCCACCGTATGTGGCCGGCAGCACGGCCACGGCCAGGGTGACCTCGCCCTGGTGGGTGAACTTGATGGCGTTGCCGCCCAGGTTGAGCAGCACTTGCTGCAGCCGCAGCGCGTCGCCCACTACCCAGGGCGGCAGCGCCTCGTCGAGCTGGTAGCGCAGCGCGATGGCGCGCGCGCCCACGTTGGCGCTGAGGATGATGTCGACTTCGTGCAACAACTGGCCGATGCTGAAGGTGTGCGGATCGAGCGCCAGCTTGCCCGCCTCGACCCGCGAGAAGTCGAGAATGTCGTTGAGGATGCCCAGCAGGGCGCGGCCGGCGCCTTCGCACTTGTCGGCGTAGTCGCGCTGGCGGGCGTCGAGCGGGGTCAGCTTGAGCAGGGTCAGCATGCCCAGCACGGCGTTCAGGGGGGAGCGGATCTCGTGGCTCATGTTGGCCAGGAACTCGGACTTGGCGCGGTTGGCCGCATCGGCCGCCCCCATGGCCGCGCGCAGGGCCTGCTCGGCCTCGTGCTGGGAGGTGATGTCGCGGTTGATGCCCAGCACGCGGATCACCTGGCCCTGGCCGTTGCGTTCGACCGAGGTGGCGGCCTGCATGTGGCGCAGCGCGCCGTCCCGGCACATGATGCGGAACGTGATCTGGGGCGGCTGGTTGCCGGCGGTGGCCGCGCGCAAGCTCGCTTCCACCGGTGCGCGGTCGTCCGGGTGCAGGCGCGCCAGCCACGGCATGTAGTAGGGCCCGCTGCGTTCGGTCGCCGGCACGTCGTAGAAGTCGAACATGCGCTCGTTCCATTCGACGGCGCCGCTGGCCGGGGTCCAGGTCCAGATGCCCAGCTCGGCCACCTTGGACGCGTTCAGCAGCTGGTCGCGCGCGGCCACCAGCGTGCGCCGGTCCTGCTCGCGGGCGGAAATGTCGGCGGCGATGCCGAGAAAGCCGATGATGGCGCCGCTGTCCTCGCGCAGCGCGCTCACCGACAGCAAGACGGGGAAGGCATTGCCATCCTTGCGCACGAAGGTGCAGGCGCTCTCGTTGGGCAGGCCCCGCCTGGCCTTGGCGACGAACACCTCGAAGCCGGGCGCGATCGGGCGTCCCAGCTCCAGCGACAGGGCGGCCGCCCGCGCCGCCATTTCGCCCCGATCATGCAGCAGTTCGGGAGTCGACACGCCCAGCAGCTCCTCGGCGCGGTAGCCCAGCATGCGTTCGGCCGCCGGGTTGAACAGGCGGATGATGCCGTCCGTGCCGGTGGCGATGATGGCGTGCGAGGCGTGGGTCAGGATGGCGCGCTGCAGGATGGTGACCGATTCGATCTGGCGCGTGCGCTCGCGCACCTGCTGCTCCAGCGTGACATTCAGTTCGCGGATGCGGGCCGTGGCGGCCGCCTGCTCGCTGACGTCGCGCACGGTGATCGAGCAGCCCGGCGCCGCATGGCGCGGCGCGCGCACCGGAGCCAGCGACAGCGAGACGGCGATGGTGTCGCCGCCGGCGCGCCGCAGCGTGGTGTTGAAGTGGCGCACCGGCTCCCCGCGCGCGATGCGCTCGTTGAGCCAGTCTATGGTCCAGCTGTCGTGGCCGGGCACGATCAGGGTGGCGATGTGGCGGCCCACGGCGTCGGCCGCCGCGACGCCGAAGATGTCGGTGGCGCTGCGGTTCCAGCTGGTGACGATGCCGTCGCTGCCGGTGGCGATGATGGCGTCGAGCGAATGTTCGATCAGGGCCGACATGCGGGCCTGGTATTCGCCCAGCCGGCGGCGCTGGCGCCGCAGCAGGTGGTTGGCGCCGGCCACCAGCAGGGCGCCGCTCAGCATGGCCGTCAGCAGCGTGAGCTGGGCTGTGTGGCGGGCCGCCGCGGCCGGCGCCAGCGCCGTGGCCAGGGCCAGCATCAGGTCGCGTTGCGGGTGCGCGCGGTCGATGGCCACGCGCCGCGCCGCCACCACCACCGGCCCTTGCGGCCCGTCGTAGCGGGCCAGCACCGGGTCGGCGCCGTCTTCGGTGCGGTGGAATTCGTCCTGCCAGCGCGCGCGCCGTCCGCGCTCGAAAGCGAAGGTGCGGGCGATGTCCGGATGGAGCAGGTAGTCGCCCTGGCCGTTGGTCAGGTAGACCGCCAGGTCGGGCGGCAGGTTGGCCAGCGGCGGGGTCAGGATGGCGCGCGCCGCGTAGTTGACCACCACCACGCCAAACAGCATGCCCTGGCCGTCGTAGACCGGAGTGGCCGCCCGCAGGGTGGGACTGGCCGGCGGCGCCGGCTGGGCCGGTTCGGCGCCCAGGTCGATGTCGGACACGTAGACCTGGCCGGCCGGCAGCCGGGCCGCGGCCCGCATGAAGGGAGTGTCGCCGCTCTGGCGCAGCTGGTCCGGACCGACGGCGTCGATGGTGCCGCCGGCGCGGACCACGCGCACCAGTTCGCGCCCGCGGCCGGCCATGCCGATCAGGCGCACCTGGGCGATGTCGGGATTGGTGGCGGCGTAGGCCTTGAAGATGCTCACCAGGCGCCGGTGCCACAGGGCGATCGGCGTCATTTCCTGGGCGTCGTAACCGTCGTTGCCGCTGGCGCGCACGATGCCGCCCACCGGCGGCAGGCTGGCCAGGAACAGCACATCGCGCTCCAGGGTGCCGATCTGCTGCTCGAGCAGGCTGGCGCTGACGGCGCTGCGCCCGAGCAGGCGGCTCTCGAGCGTGGCCATGGCGCGCCGCTCCTCGCGCTGGCCGGCCCACTGCATGGCGGCGCCCAGTGCAGCGGCCAGCAGCAGCGCCGCGCCGGCCCGCTTCCAGGTCGCAGGCTGCTTCAGGTAGGGCGCGATCGCGCTGGTCATGTCCCGCATCGTCATCATCACAAGGGCCCGCACGTGGCGCGCATTCCGCTCCGTCCGGGCCGCCGGCGCAGGGCGCTGCGCGGGCTACGGCCGTACGCTTAAGGAGAAATTAATTGTACTGCCTTGTGCTGGACAACTGGGGGAAATTGTGGCGGCGGCGTGTCCGGCCGGGGGCTGTTGTCAACCCAGCGCGACGCCCAGCCGTTCGGCCAGGGCCGCCGCCTGCTCCGTTTCCAGGTCGTCGAACTGGCGCCGGATGGCCGCCAGCAGGGTTGTGTGGCCGCTGCCGGCCAGCAGCGCGTCGAGCCGGTCGAGCAGGGTGGCGGCCGCATAGTCGCCGTCGCGCAGCAGCGGCAGCAGCTGGCCCACCAGCATGGCGCCGGCGGCGCACTGCGCGCTGTCCGGGACGGCCGCCGGCGGCGCGGGCGCGGCCTGGGGCAGGGCGGCCTGCATGGCCGCCAGCGCCGCCTCCAGTTCGGCCTGGAAGGCCAGCCCCAGGGCCGGCAGGCGGGCCGTGTCGGCCGCACGCACGGCATCTTCCAGGGCCCCGGCCGCGCCGCTCAGACGGTAGGCGCCCAGCAGCGTGGCGGCGCCCTTGATGCGGTGCGCGGCCTGGCATAGCTCGCCGTAGTCGGCGCCGGCCAGGTGGCTGGCGACCCGGGCCGGCCACAGGCCATAGCTTTGCACGAAGGCGCGCGCGGCGTTGAGCAGCAGGCTGCGCTGCACGCCGTTGCGGGCGCAGGCGTCGTCCAGATCGAGCACGGTGGCGGGGCTGCGCACGTCCATTTTCATGCCGGCGCCCCTCTCACTGGCCGTCCGGCGCCGGTTCCTGGCGCCAGACGATGCGGTTGCGCCCGGCCTGCTTGGCCTGGTACAGGTGGCTGTCGACGGCGCCGAACAGATCGGGCGCGCTTTCGCCGGCCGTCAGCCGCAAGGTGGCGCCACCGGCGCTGACGGTGAGCACCGGCGCGGCCGTGGAGGCGGCGTGGGCGATCGCTTGCAGCGCCACTTCCTGGCAGATCGCATGCACCAGCCGGCAGGCCTGGGCGGCGTCCGTGTCGGGCATCAGCAGCACCAGTTCCTCGCCGCCGTAGCGCGCGGCCAGGTCGGCCGGACGCTGCATGTGGCCGGCGGCGGCCCGCGCCACGGCGCGCAGCGCGCGGTCGCCGGCCGGGTGGCCGTAATGGTCGTTGTATTGCTTGAAGCAGTCGATGTCGAGCATGGCCAGCGACAGCGGCCGGCCGTTGCGCTGGGCGCGCTGCCACTCGTTGCCGTACACCTCGTCGAAGCGGCGCCGGTTGGCCAGTTCCGTCAGGCCGTCCACGTGGGCCAGGTGTTCCAGCATGCGCTGCTGGCGCACCACCTGCAGGTGCAGCGCCACCCGGGCCAGCACCACGGTGGCGTTGAACGGCTTGGCGATGTAGTCGGATACGCCCATTTTCAGGCCATTGGCCTCGTCTTCCGGCCGGTCCAGGCCGGAGATGAAGATGACGGCGATATCGGCCGTCTGCGGGTCGGCCCGCAGCTGGCGCAATACCTCGAAGCCGTCCAGGTCGGGCATCATCACGTCCAGCAGGATCAGGTCCGGCGCGTGGCGCGCAGCCCGTTCCAGGGCCTGCGCGCCATTCTTGGCCAGCAGCACCGTGTACTCGGGCTTGAGCAGCTCGGCCAGCACCTGGCGGTTGATGGCGTCGTCGTCGGCGACGAGTACTTTTTGCATTCCTGGCAAGTTCATGCGCTCATTTCCAAGTTCAGATTCAGGGCGCGCGCCAGTGCCGCGAGCGGTGCCAATGCCACATCATATTCGATCTCGTCCACGGCCTGCTGAATCTCCGCCAGCAGGGCGCCATGGTCGGCCGCGCCGGGCAGCGCCTGCAAGGCGTGCAAGGCATCCTCGGCGCGCGCGTCGTCGCCGCGCAGGTAGGCTTCCAGCTGGCGGATCAGGGGGGCGGCGCCTGGCATGGCCTGGCCGCCGCCGGTGGTGGCGGCAGTGGCCGCGGGGGGCGCCGCCGTCTCCAGCTGTGCCAGGCCGGCCAGCACGGTCTCCAGCGTGGCCGCCAGTTCCGGCGCCAGCGCCGCGCAGCGCTCGTGCTGGCCCGAACGCAGCGCCTGTTCCACGGCGTTGGCCAGGGCCGACAGTTCGGCCGCGCCCAGGTAGGCCGCGCTCGATTTGAGATTGTGGGCCAGGCTTTGCAGGGCCGCATGATGGCCCGCCTGCAGCGCCTCGCGCACCACCTGCGGCCCGCCCTGGTATTCCTGCACGAAGCTGGCGATGCGCTTGTGCAGGCGGCTGTGCTGCTGGCCCACGCTGTCGAGCGCCTGTTGCCAGACGATGCCGGCCACCGGCGGCAGCGGCGCGGCGGCGCCACCGTCCTGGTCCGGCTCGGGGCGCGGCGCCGGCAGCTGGCGCCCGGCCAGGCGGGCCGGCGCGATCCACTTGAGCAGGGCGCGGAACAGCAGTTCGGGGTTGATCGGCTTGGTCACATGGTCGTTCATGCCGGCCGCCAGGCTCTTGTCGCGGTCGCCGGCCATGGCGTGCGCCGTCATGGCGATGATGGGCAGTTCGCGCAGGTGGGCGTGGGCGCGGATCTGCGTGGTGGCCGTCAGGCCGTCCACTTCCTGCATCTGGATGTCCATCAGCACCAGGTCGTAGTCGCGTTCCTGCACCATGGCCACCGCCTGGCCGCCGTGCATGGCCACGTCCACTTCGACCCGGGCCATGGCCAGGAAGTCGAGCGCCACTTCGCGGTTGTTGGCGTTGTCTTCCACCAGCAGGATGCGCGCGCCGTTCAGGCGCGCCAGGTCGAGCGCGCGCAGGCCGCCGCCGGGCCCGGCGCCGGCCGCGCCGGCCAGGTCCGGGCGCAGCACCTGCAGCAGGCTGTGATAGAGCAGGGCCGGGCCGACCGGCTTGGTCAGGAAGCCATGCAGCGGCAGCTGGCCTTCCTGCTGCTGCACCGTCTCGCGGGTGCAGGCGCTGACCATGAGGATGGCCGGCGGCGCCGCCAGGCGCGGGTCGGCGTGGATGCGGCGGATGGTTTCCACACCATCCCAGCCCGGCATCATGTAGTCCATCAGCACCACCTGGTAGGGTTCGCCGGCGTCGACGGCGCGTGCCAGCATCGCCAGCGACTGTTCGCCCGAGCAGGCCGCGTGGGCCGTGACGCCGAACGATCCCAGCATCTCGACCAGGGCATCGCGCGCGGTGGCGCTGTCGTCCACCACCATCACCCGCACCTGCTGCAGGGCGGCCGCCGGCGGCGCCACCGGGGCGCTGGCCGGATCGGCCACGCCCAGCGCGACGGTGAAGCTGAAGCGGCTGCCCACGCCGGGCGTGCTGTTGACGCGGATGGTGCCGCCCATCAGCTCGACCAGCTGCTTGGAGATCGACAGCCCCAGGCCGGTGCCGCCGTAGCGGCGCGTGATGGAACCGTCGGCCTGGCTGAAGGACTGGAACAGCCGTACCAGCTGCTCCTCGTTCATGCCGATGCCCGTGTCGCTGACGCTGAAGCGCAGCGTGACCTGCTCGCCGCGCCGTTCGGCCACGTCGACCGCCACCACGATCTCGCCCCGTTCCGTGAACTTGACGGCGTTGGTGGTAAGGTTGATCAGGATCTGGCCCACCCGCAGCGGATCGCCCACCAGCCGGGCCGGTACGCCCCGTTCGACCCGGAACACCAGCTCCACCCGCTTGGCGTCGGTCTTGATGGCCGTCAGGCTGGCCAGGTGTTCGAGCAGGTCGTCCAGCGCGAACGGTACCGTTTCCAGCGCCAGCTTGCCGGCCTCGATCTTGGAAAAGTCGAGGATGTCGTTGATGATGCCCAGCAGGTGCTGGCCGGCCCCTTCGATCTTGCTCACGTAGTTGCGCAGGCGGGGGCTAGGTTCGGCCATCATGGCCAGCTGGCTCATGCCGATGATGGCGTTGAGCGGGGTGCGGATCTCGTGGCTCATGTTGGCCAGGAAGTCGGACTTCATGCGGGTGGCCGCTTCGGCCCGCAGCATGGCGCTTTGCATGGCCTTGGTGCGCAGGCCGAGGATGCGCATGAACACCAGCATGTCGAACAGGTTGCCGAACTGGAGCGCATGCATGGTCCAGAAATTGGCCGCCACGGCGCCGCTGATGACGCGCGACAGCAGCACCGAGGACAGGAAGCTGACGGCCCAGCCGACCAGGAAGTAGATGCCGACGGCGTCGCCGCGGCGGGCCCGCATGAAGGCGCCGGGCAGGCCAAGCAGCATGGGCATCAGGCCCAGCGTGCTGACGATGGCCACCAGCGTCTGCACCCCGATCACGTCGGCCGCGTAGGCGCCGGCGCTGAGCAGGGCCAGTACGGCGCCGCTCTGCATCAGGCGGCTGAAGGTGCGGTCCATGCCGGGCCGGGCCAGCGCCTGCTCCACGAACAGGTAGGCGCCGCAGGACGCCATCAGCGCGAACAGGCCGCCGGCGTGGGTGGTCATCCAGGGGTGGCTGCCCCACAGGTACTGGCCGCCCAGGCCGAAGAATTCGACCGAGAACATGGTGGTGCCGGCCGTCAGCAGCGCATATTTGCCGAACAGGGGCTCGCGCAGGTTGATCCACTGGGCCAGGCTGTAGAGCAGCAGGCACAGGCTCAGGCCGATCAGCAGGCCTTGCAGCATCTGTTCGTTGAGGGCGGCGGCGTGGAAGGCGGCCGGCGTGGACAGGCGGATCGGCAGGATCATGGAGCCCGAGTTTTCCACCCGCAGCCACAGCTCCTGGCCCGTGCCCTGGGCCAGTTTGAGGGCCACGGCCGGCGCCCGTCCCCGTTCGCCCGGCGCCGGCCGCGGCAGCAGGTTGCCGATGGCCGCATGGTGGACGATGGCGCCGCGGGCGCTGACGTAGACGTCGACCCGGTTGATGGCGGCGTAATCGATATTGAGTACCCAGTCGCCGTCGCCGCCCGGGGCCACGGTGACAGGGATATGCAGCCACAATACGTCGCGGTGTACGCCCAGCGTGGCGTAGGCCGAGCCGGGCGGGGTGTAGCGGGCGACGGCGTCGCGCGCCGCTTCCACATCGAGCTTGCCGCCGGGGTCGGACAGCACCGTCAGGGCGGGCCAGGCATCGACCTGGCCCAGGGCGTCGTCCAGCAGCAGGGCGGCTGGCGCGCAGCGTGCCGGCGGCGCCAGCAGCAGTAACAGCAGAAACAGCGGCAGCAGCAGCGCGGGCGCCAGGTGCGCGCCCAGGCCTGTCAGCCGGGGCGCCGCCGGCATGGGAGCGGGCAGCGCGCTCATGGTTGCGGCCCGGTGGGCAAGGTGCGCTTACGGCGGCCCGTCAGCCGCGTTTCGAGCGCGTTGATCCAGCGCGGCGCCTGCGGATCTTCAGCCCAGCCGGCCGTGACGGCGCCGACCTGGTTGAGCAGGGCCTGCGGCAGTTTCAGGGGCCGGGTCTGGTCCATCAGCAGCTTGACGGTGAACTGGTAGCCGACCACGCGCGTGACGAGGCGCGACAGCGAGAACTGGGGGCAGAACAGGCGCGCCGTGCCGTCGACCAGGCGTATCGTGCCCATGGCGGCGGCGAACAGGGCGCGCGACGGCCACGACACGCGGGCCGTCAGGCCCAGGTCGCGCGAGGCGGCCGGGCCGCACAGGTGGCGCGTGAGCAGCACGGGGAAGGGCTTGAGTATGCGCAGCGGCAGTTCCTTTTCCATGGTGTGCATCAGGGCCGCGCCCAGCGCGGGGCGCGCATCGGGCAGGTAGGGGTGGTCCCGGCCGCTGGCCTGCATGCGGGTAAACAGCGCCGCGGCCTGCTCCATCGTGTCGGCCATCATGCCCCGTTCGATGCCCAGTATGTGGCCGACCACGTTCCAGGCGTGCAGGTAGGCGTGTTCGTCGGCGGCCGGCAATCCCAGGCCCAGCTTGCGCAGGGCGCGCAGGAACACATAGCTGAAGGTCAGCAGCGTATAGGCCAGTTCTTCCTGGTTGCACGGCAGGCCGTCGCGTTCCACGTTCCAGCCGTGGGCATACAGCGTGCCCTGCATGCTGAGGGGCTCGCCGGCCAGCGCGGCCAAAGGCGGCACCACGGCGGGCGCGCCGTCGCGCGCCGCGTCGGCTGGATTGCCGCGCAGGATCAGGTGGCGGATGGTGGCGTGGATCAGGCGCACCTTGAGCGTTTGCGCCACCCCGCCGCCCTCGGCGTCGGTCAGGCCGCCGTGCATCATGACGGGGAACAGCATGGCGGCCGTGGAGCGGATGCGGTAGTCGGTGTGCTGCTCGAGCTGGCCGGCCGCGTGCAGCACGCCGGCCAGGTCGGGGATTACATAGCACTCAGGCAGGCTGGCGCAGAACAGCAGGGTGCATGAGAGCATGCTCATGTCCATGAACAGCTGCTCGGCGCGGGCGATCTTGGCCGGCTCGGCCCAGTCGGGCAGGCGCAGGCCGGCCTGGATATAGGCTTCCAGCGCGGCCGCGATGGCCGGCGGCACGCCGGCGCCGGCACGCCAGCCGGGCAGGGCGCCATTGGCCTGCCACTGCGACAGCTGGTCGTTGACGGTGGCGATGGCCTGCCATTGGGCCGCGTTGGCGCCGTTCTGGTCCCAGGGGCCGAGGATGCGGGCGATGGTGTCGTCGGCCAGCGGGTCGGCGCGCAGGGTGCTGGCGTGGGAGATGGTATCGCGCATTATGCCCTCGCTGCCTTGGGGGCGGCGGCATCGGCCGGCGCCGTGGCCAGGGCCGGCTGGCGCCAGCGCTCAAAGCCGCACAGGGCCACCAGCAACGGGATGCCCATCGCGAACAGGGCGATGGTGCGGGTCTCCACCGGCGTGCCTTCGGCCACCTGGAACGCCATGCTGCCGCCGTACACCAGCAACGGCACCAGCGCATGGCGGCGCGCCACCGGCAGCGCGGCCACGGGCGGGCGCTTGCGCAGCGTGAGGCGGAACAGGAACACGATCACGAACGACACCAGCATCCAGCCCACGAAGCCCTGCAGGGTCTCGCCGAACCACCAGCCGTCGGTCTTGGTCATGATCCAGGCCTTGAGACCGTACACCATGTAGGGGTCGGCGCCCAAGTCATAGGCCGTCACGATCATGGCCGCCAGCAGCGACATGGTGAGGCTCTGGCGCAGCGGCGCCACGCCGTCGGACGGCGACTGCCACACGATCAGGTTGCCGATCACGTAGGCCACGTAGCACAGCGCGAACCACATGAGGGGAATGATGACGGGCACGGCGCCCAGGCGCGGCCCCAGCACGTCGGTGTAGGTATAGCTGCCGAAGAACCAGCCGTAGCTGGCGCCCAGCTGTTCGGCCAGCCAGCCCAGCACGACGCCGATAACGACGAAGTTGCGGGCCGCGCGCGCGCCCAGCAGGTGGATGGCGCTGCTCCAGCAGCAGGCGAACATGACGAGCGAACTGACGATGAGCAACCTGGTGGTATCGCCCTGGCCGCGCGACAGCGTGACGGCCAGGAACACGATCAGCAGGATGTAGGTGAAGCGGGGCAGGTGGTGCAGGACAGACTTCATGAGCGGTTTTTTCGGATCATAGAGTGGATAGGCGCCGCGCGCACGCGGCGGACTGGCTGCGGGCTTTCAACAACGGACTTCAAAAACGATAATCGAAACGCACGGCGACGGTACGCGGGTCGCTGGGTACCACCATGCCGAAACTGTCGATGGTGATCGGTTGTACCTTGTTCTCCAGGTTCTTGACCTGGGCCTGCACGCTCCACGGGGCGCCGCCGGGCTGGTAGCGCACGGTGGCGTCGCTGGCGGTACGGGCCGGGATGCGGTATTGCAGCTGCTGGGTCGGCACGCCGATGGTGTAGGCGGCGCTGCGGCGCGCCACGATACCGGCCCGCAGCTGGCCGCCGGCCAGCAGGAAGCGGTGTTCGTAGCCGGCCGTGACGGTGTGCGACGGTGCCCGATCGAGCTTGCTGCCGGCCCAGGAGTGCACGCCGTCCGGCGTGTAGCGCACGTAATGGGCGTCGAGCAGGGTCAGGCCGTAGCTGAGGCGGTCGTCGGCGCTGGGGTTGAGCTGGCCGTCCGCCTCCAGGCCCTTGACGCTGGCCACGCCGGCATTGGTGGTCACGTAGCGCGGCGCGCCCTGCAGCAGGGCCACGCCCGACAATTGCAGGTTGCGGTAGTCGTAGTCGAACACGGCCACGTTCAGGCTGGCGCGGTGCTGCCAGAAACGGGTCTTGAGACCGGCCTCGCGGGCCGTCAGCGTTTCGGGCTGGTAGTACAGCGTGCTGGCGGGGACGGCCACGGCGGCCGGACAGGCGATGCCCAGCGCGCTGGTGCCGGCCTGGCAACCGTCGTTGAAGCCGCCCGACTTGTAGCCGGTCGACAGCGTGGCGTAGATGAAGGTGGCCGGCGTCAGGTCGTAGTCGACACCGAGCCGCCACGTGTTCTTGTGCGTGTTGAGCGAGGCCGCGTTGAGCAGCCTGAAGTCGGTGGCCGGGTTGAAGTCGGGACCGCGCTGGAAATTGGTGGAGCCCACGCGCGACTTGTCGTCGTTGGTGTAGCGTACGCCGGCCGTGGCGCGCAGGCGGTCCGTCACGCGCCAGGTGGCCTGGCCGAATATGGCCTTGCTGCGGGCGATGACAGGGCCGGTGGGGAATACGTAGTACGGCGGCAGGCCCAGCAGGTCCAGGTTGCGGAAGCGGTACACCGAGTCGGTCTGCTCGTGGAAGTAGTACAGGCCCGCCTGCGCCGTGACGGGGCCGTTGCCGTTGGTGGCCACGCGTAGTTCGTGCGACTCTTCCGTGTTGCTGCCGGTGTAGGTCTGGTGCACGCCGATGGCGAAGCCCGGCGCCACCCGGTAGTAGTAGTTGAACAGGACGTCGTTGTCGAAACGGCGGTGGGCGCCCAGCCAGGTCACGGTGGCCGGCCCCAGGTCCCACGTCAGCTCGGCCGACAGGCCGGTGGTGTGCAGGCGGTGGTGGCCCTGTTCGGGCCGGGTGTTGGACGGCACGAAGCCGTTGGTCAGGCGTTGCGCCGTGCTGGCGTCGTACCAGGTGGGCTGGCCGCTGGCCACGCCGCGGTAGAAATTGGTGTCGGGGACGATGCTGTCGCTGTTGTCGTGCGTGGTGCTGTGGTCCAGGCGCAGCAGCAGCGCGGCCGTCGCGCCCAGCGCCAGCCGGGCCGACAGGCGGGCCGACAGGTCATCGCGGTCCAGGCCCAGTTCGTAGGGCGTGCCCTGGCCGTTGATCAGGTAACTGTCGTGGCGGTTGGCGGCCATGGCCGCGCGCAGCGCCAGCGCGTCGTTGACGGGCAGGTTGAGCATGGCGTTGAGCTTGCGGCTGGCGTAGTCGCCCAGTTCCACGCCGACCGTCCCTTCCAGCTGGCGGCCGGGCGCGTTGGTGATGACGTTGATGGCGCCGGCCGTCGTGTTGCGGCCGTACAGCGTGCCTTGCGGGCCGCGCAGCACTTCGATACGGTCCACGTCATACAGGCTCAGTGTTTGCAGCTGGGGGCGTGGCAGGACGACGCCGTCGACCATGAAGGCGGCCGACGGGTCGCCTTTTTCCGTGGTGTCGGCGTTGGTCACGCCGCGGATGGTGATCTTCAATCCGGCCGGCGCGCCGTCCAGGTGGATGTTGGGCAGGCGGGCGGCCAGGGCGGACGGCTGGTCGATGCCGGCCTGGCGCAGCTGCTCGCCCGTCAGCACTGTCATGGCGACCGGCGTGCGCGACTCCAACGATGCGGTGCGCTGCGCCGTGACCACGACTTCCTGTATCTGTCCCTCCGCCGCGTCGCCTGCGGACGGTACGCCCTGTGCCTGCGCGGCGCCATGCAGCGCAGCCGATACCGATGCGGCCAGCAGCGCCGGCTTCCAGCGCCCCTTGTCGTTGTTCATAAAACCATTCCCCAGTCTGGTCGTGCTAACCGCCACCCCCGGCCCTGCCACGGAATGTTAGTTTCACCACGCGCTTAATTATTTGATAACGGCGTTGCTATATGCCACAAGGGATAAGAGTCTAACAGGTCATGTTGCTAGGAAATAGTCCTTCCCCGCGGCCGAAGCGGAAAAACCGACACTTTCCATGCCATTTCAGCGGGATGTGGGCGGG
>NZ_JBYSZG010000013.1:0-139183 GCF_058786935.1 Rugamonas sp. FW305-51 | reverse complement strand
TCTTGTTGTCATGCTTTAACTCCTCAGGTGGTGGATTTTCCACCTATTGAGGTGTCCGGGCAAATTAGACCACAGCAGTTCTTCCAGGTGATCGCGGCGTTGTACGAAAAAGGCAGCCTGATCGTGACGAGCAATCTGCCGTTCGGGCAATGGGACGCGACGTTCGCGCAGGACGCGACGCTGACGGCGGCGCTGCTAGACCGCTTGCTGCATCATGCCCACATCGTGCCCATCGCCGGCGAGAGCTACCGGCTCAAGCACCATGATAACTAGCTGCACTTCACCCTATGTTTACCAAGACATTCTGCACCTGTCCGAGCAGTCCCGGTAGATCGCCGTGAATCGTCTTCCACACAATCTCATAGTCAACCTTGAAGTACCCATGGGCGACGGCGTTGCGCATCTGGCAGGCGAACGCCAGCGGTAACTCGGGGTGTTGGCTCGCGAACTCCGGATAATGCTTTTGGATGTTGTTGCTGGCTTCGCCCAGGATCTCCAAGTTCCGGATTACTGCATCCTGCACCAGTTCATTTTGCAGAAACGCGACTTCGTCCAGCTCTTCCGTATAGCGCGCGATACGTTCGATCGCCTGTTGCATATGCGCCAGATAATCGATCAGGCGCTGCTTATCCTTACTCATACCGGCACAGCTTCAGCGAGAACGGTTGCCCTGAATTTCTCGGGCAACGCTTTCGGCGTAAGCACATCGACAGGCACGCCTAACAGCTCTAAAAGTTCGTGGCGGATGGCGCCGATGTCGAACAAAGTGGTCTCCGGCGTTGGATCGATGAGTAGATCCAAGTCGCTATCTTCCGTATCACAGCCTTGGAGTACCGAACCAAACACGCGAGGATTGCAGGCGCGATGCTCCTCCACGATCCGGCGGATCGCGTCGCGGTGTGTCTGAAACGCGGCGGAAGGCTTCATTTGGTTTGGTGTGCATGGAACAACGATATCAGAAGAGGATTCTACCACTATGATTTTCGCGACTCCGTGCCTGATAATTCCAGGCCGCTCTTTTGCACATCAAACAGTCCATAAGGACAAAGAACAAAATAAGCCAGCGCAAACGATCACATGGTCGATATCCATGTACACCTTGGGTACGACTGAAAAACATTTAGGGTCCACCACAAACAAAAAGGTCGTTGATGATCAAAACCGCATCATCAACGACCCCTGATTTTTCGTTTTAAATCAATGATTTAAAGCGAGCTCGTCACTCCCATTCAATTATCAACTACGCCGCCAAGCACCTGTTTCTATTAAGGTTTTTTGGAGTTGCTAACAGTAATACCATCAGAAATACCATCATTAACTTCCGGATGACTCTAATGCCACTTCGCTTCCCAGTCAGTGAATTGCTCGGCGGGCATGGGCCGGCTGATATGATAACCCTGTGCAACATCGCATCCCCATGCCGCCAGACGGTTCCATATCGCCAGGTCTTCCACCCCTTCCGCCACGACTCGCTTGCCCAGGTTGTGACCAAGCTCAATGGTCGAGCTGACAATGGCAGCGGAATCGGCATCGCGCATCAGGGGCATGACAAACGACTGGTCTATCTTCAGCGCGTCCACCGGCAATTTTTGCAGATAGCTCAGGCTTGAATAGCCAGTGCCGTAGTCGTCGATGTACAACTCGACTTCGAGCGTTTTCAGACGCCGCAACGTTTCCAGCGCGGCGACTGGATCTTCCATCAGGCTGCTCTCGGTCAGCTCGAACTGTATCCGCCCCGGCGCGATGCCCCAGGTCGAGAACATGCCGCGGATGCGGTCGACAAAGCCGGGGTCATACAGGTCGTGGGCCGACAGGTTGACCGCCAGCGCACGCTCCAGCCCCGCCTCTTGCCAGGCGTAAGACTGGCTGAATGCCGCTTCCAGCATCCAGTTGGTGAGCGGTGTAATCGTGCCGGCCTGCTCGGCCAGCTGGATGAATTCCACGGTCGACACCATGCCGTGCCGCGGGTGCTCCCAACGCACCAGCGCCTCGGCGCCGCACACGCGGCGCGAGACCATGTCGACCTTGGGCTGGCAATACAGCCGCAGCTCGTTATGACGGATGGCGCGGTGCAGATCCCCCATCAGCGACAGGCGGCGGGTATTTTCCTGTTCCTGGCCGCCGACATACATCGCGTAGCCGCCGCGTCCATGCCTGGCCTGATGCATGGCGGCGTTGGCACGTCGTATCAACGTCTCGGCGTCGGTGGCGTGACCCGGTGACAACGCGATGCCGATGCCCACGCGTGCATCGAGCATCAAGTCCGCGACTTCGACCGGTTCATCCAGTGTAATCATGAGGCGTTGCGCCACCTGGATCGCAGATTCAGCGCCACTATCGGGTAGCAGCAGCGCAAACTCCGCCTCCCCAACCCGCGCCAGCGTATCCCTGTCGCCCACGACCAGCGCCAGCCTTGCTGCCAGCGCCTGCAGCAAGGCGTCGCCGGCGCGGTAGCCCAGTACTTTGTTGATTTCGCGAAAGCGTCCCACTTCCAGATGCAACAGCGCCAACGAACGGTTCCGTTGCCTGGCCGCCTGCATGGCCCCCTCCAGCGTTTGCAGCAGCAGGGTGCGGTTGGGTAAATCAGTCAACGCATCGTAATAGGCCAGACGCTCAATGGTGGCCTGGGCAGCGCGGTGTTGCTCTCGCGTACGCAGGCTGGCGATACCATAGGCCAGGTCGTCGGCCAATTCTTGCAGTAAGCTGAGCTCTTCCTGGTCGAAGGCGTCCGGCTCGGCCGCCGCCAAGACCAAGCCACCCAGGACCACGTCATCGAGGTACAGCGGAAAGGCGGTGACTGAAGCGTATTGGTGCTCGATCGCATGTGCGCGCAGGCGCGCGTATTCCTCTCCGGCATAGCCGGGATCGGTGAGCAGATTCCGCGCGACGCTGGGCTGGCCCGTGCGGATGGCAGTGGCGAGAGCGCCGTTGCCCATGCCTATACCATGGTCGGCCCAAGTGAGCCGCTGCGTGCGGAGAAAGTCGAGATCGGTGCCCACGCTAGTCATCCAGCGGATGCTCCTGTTGTCGTCGTACTCGGCGTAGCCGACGGCAGCGACCCGGTAGCCGCCCAGCTCGACGATCACCCGGCACATATCGTGCAACAATTCCCCTTCCCCACCGGCCCGCAGCAAGGTCCGGTTGCCAGCGCTCAGCGTGCGCAGAGCGCGGTGGGTACGCGCCAGTTCCCGCGCCGCGTCGTTAGGCGGCGCCGGGGCCGGGGCGCCAACGCCAGAGGTGTCAGTAGAATGTGCCATTGGCCGGGCTCGGTGAGCTACGGATAAGGCTATTTTATACCTAGTGCAACCTGGTGCACCGCCGCACCGCCACGTGGCGCCGTCCTGCCCCACACCCGGCAAGCCACGCCCGTCAAGCGTGCCGAACCGTCAGGATCGCGCTAGAACGAATGCCGTATCCCCGTCATGGCACCGGCCTGGTTCATGCCAGCGGCCACCGTGCCGCCAGCGTCGATGGCGACGGCTGCCTTCCCGGCGTTGCGCAGATAGCCCAGCGAAGCGTACGAGGCGGTGCGGCGCGATAGATAATATGTTGCGCGCCCCACTCGTGGAGTCGTCGCCCGAGCGCTGCACGTCCAGACGGGACAATTGGCTGTTGCCTACCCAGTTATCGCCGACAGGGCAGCTGAAACGAAGGCTGTGCCAGCTGCGGCGGACGCTTGAATGAATTGACGACGTGACGACATGGCATTCTCCTGTAATGTTGGAAAAAAACGCCCGTCGGCGGCGAAGTCCGGTATCCGGCCACGGCTGGCGCAGTCATGGATCCTCTCGCAATGCAGGCTCAATGGTTTAACAAAGGATAGATGAACAGGCCCAGCACCGCCGCGCCGGCTACGACGACAGACTCCTGCAGCTTCTTGATTTTCCACAGCAACGCCACAGCGACCAGGGCGATCAGCGCAGTCGGGATGTCGACGATCGAACGCCGCGCGATCACGATCACGGAGCCAGTGATGGCGCCTACCGCCGCCGCGGTGATGCCATCGACGAACGCCAGCACACCAGTCAGCTTGCCGTACTTCTTGAAATACGGCGCCGGCAGTATCGTGAACAGATAGCATGGGATGAAAGTGGCCAGCGCGGCCACCGTAGCGCCCGGCAGGCCCGCAATCAGATATCCGATGAAGCCGACGGTGATGACTACCGGCCCCGGCGTAATCATGGACACGGCCACCGCATCGACGAACTGCTTGTCGTTAAGCCAGTGGTGTTCCGTCACTACGCCGCTATAGAGGAATGGCACGATGGCCAGGCCCGATCCGAACACGAAGACGCCCGCTTTGGCGAAGAAGATGCCAATCTGGCTCAGCAGCGACCAGTCGATGCCGGTGACAACCGCCGGCATGGACGGTGCTTGCACCAACACGACGGCGGGCATGCTGCCTTTGCCCAGCCACTCGGGCGGCGCCCGCAGCAGCCACACCAGCACACCAGCGGCAATGAATAGCCAGGCCACCTCCGATTCGGTCGCCACCGTCACGCCTGCCAGCAGTAGATAGATCGCCCACAGGAGCTTGTCCTTACCAACGCTCTTGAGCGTCAGTTTCCTGGCACTGGTGGCAATGAGCGCAATGACGGCTGCGCCCACGCCATAAAACACCGCCTGCATCCACGGCAAGCCGCCAAAGTGCACGTAGGCCCAGCCCAGCGCTACGACCATCAAGAACGATGGGAGCACAAACGCAATGCCAGCCAGTGCCGCTCCCAGTACATGATAGTGGACGTAGCCCATGTAGATGCCGAGCTGAGCCGCCAAAGGCCCTGGCGCAATCTGCGCCAGCGCCAGCCCTTCCTTGTAGTCGCCTTCACTGATCCAGCCACGCTCTTCGACCAGGTCGCGGTGCATATAGCCGACCAGTGCGACCGAACCGCCAAAGCCCAGCGTCCCTAGCCGCAGCATATAGCGCACCATTTGCCATAGCGTGTACGGTGGCCTGCCCTTCGACGATTCCTGCATGTTCACGTGGTTTCCCTTTCTAATTTCCTGAAACTGATCGCGGTTCGCTGCCAAAGTGGAGGTAGAGCGCATCGAGTACAAACGTCATATCCGAGCGCACAATTTCCAACAAGCGCATGACATTGGCCGGGCTGAAGAAACGCATGCCAACGAAATCTACGGCGCACCCGCTTGCTTCGGCCAGCACATCGATGTCAAGTGTGGACGTGTTGCTGGCTAAAAATCGCGCCAGGCCGGCATATCGCCCCCAAGCGGTGCACCACCTGCTTCTTGATGTCGAGATGTTCAAATACGGTTTCGATGACTAGGTCGCAATGGCCCAGGTCCTGGCCATCGAGCGAGCCCGTCAGAAGCGCCATGCGCGCCGTCAGCCTCCTCCCGGCTCAGCTTTCCCTTGGTCACGTTGGCGTCATAGTTCTTGCTGGCGATGCCGAGGCCGCGCTCCAGCGCCTGCGCTGTCGTGTCGCCTGGGCAACGCGGAGCTTGCGTCTACTGGCGGCATCGCGGCCATGGCATGCTGACACAAGGATCGCGACGTCTATATCGCCGTGGACGATCTCGAAGGCAATATGCTGGCCCACGGCGGCAACCCAAGAATCGTGGGCAAAGCCATGATGAATACACGGGACGCGGGCGGCAGGTACTTCGTCCAGGATCGAGGCAGGTGTTAGATCTCGTCCCCGATCAGGTACGACGGCAATACAGCTTGCAGCACCGGCGGTGGCCATTTCTGCGTTTCGGTGCAAAATATAAAATGGTCTACGATAGTCATTTTTACAGTTCCCTGCGATTCAAGGTAAAGTGGCCGCCAATTGCGGCACAATGTCGAACAGGTCGCCGACGATACCGTAGTCGGCCACCGTAAAAATGGGGGCTTCAGGATCTTTGTTGATCGCCACGATGATCTTCGAATCCTTCATCCCGGCTAGATGTTGGATCGCGCCGGAGATGCCGACCGCGATATACAACGACGGCGCCACGATCTTGCCGGTCTGGCCCACTTGCCAGTCGTTCGGCACGTAACCGGCGTCGACTGCGGCGCGCGACGCGCCCATCGCCGCGCCCAACTTGTCGGCCAGCGGTTCAAGAATCTTGAACGCGTCGCTAGACCCCATGCCGCGGCCGCCTGATACGATGATCTTGGCAGAGGTCAGTTCCGGACGGTCGGACTTGGCCAGTTCACGGCCGACGAAGGCGGACTTGCCGGAATCGGCAACCGCCAATATTGATTCCACGGCAGCCGCACCACCGCTTGAAGCGGCTGCGTCGAAACCCGTGCTACGCACGGTAATGACTTTGACCTTATCCGATGATTGCACGATGGCGATCGCATTGCCCGCGTAAATGGGACGTTCGAAGGTGTCGGGCGAATCGACCCTGGTGATTTCCGAGACCTGGGCCACGTCCAGCCTGGCTGCCACGCGCGGCAGGATGTTCTTGCCGTAGGCGGTGGCCGGGGCCAATATGTGTGAATAGTTCCCAGCCAGCGCCAGCACCTGTTCGGCGATGTTTTCAGCTAGGCCGTCGGCTAAGTGTGCAGCGTCGGCCACCAGCACTTTCGTGACGCCGGCGATTTTCGCAGCCTGCGCGCTGGCTAAGCCGACGTTGCCGCCGGCGACCAGAATATGGACTTCGCCGCCGCACTGCGCCGCAGCGGTGACGGTGTGGTGGGTGCTGCCTTTCAGGCCCGCGCTATCGTGTTCTGCGAGAACTAGCGTACTCATCTTGGTCCTTCCAGTTGTTCAGTTGTCGCATGGAGTTGCACGCCAGCGGCGCAATAATTCCACCCCAGTTGCTGCCGAATCTGCTCGCTGTTCGGCAGGCACTGTCCGGTTTGCCTGCGTTCTGCCAGCCATGCCCTGACCTGCTCTTTGGTGGGACGATGTATCCTGTCCATGGCGCGCTCCTTTGCATGCACGTTAATGTTTAAATGACCTTGGCGGTGTTACGCAGCTTGTCGACCAGCGTGGCCACATCCGGTACCTTGATGCCGGCCGAACGCTTGGCTGGTTCGACGACTTTGAGGAACTTCAGTCGAGGGGTTACGTCGACACCCAGGTCTTCCGGTTTAACCGTTTCCAGCGACTTCTTCTTGGCCTTCATAATGTTCGGCAGCGTCACATAACGCGGCTCGTTCAAGCGCAGATCGGTGGTGATGATCGCTGGCAACGTCAGCAACAGGGTTTCGAGGCCGCCATCCACTTCGCGGGTAACGATGGCTTTGCCGTCTTCCAGCACGACTCTCGACGCGAACGTCGCTTGCGGCCAGCCCAGCAGTGCCGCCAGCATCTGGCCGGTCTGGTTAGAATCATCGTCAATCGCCTGCTTGCCCAAGATAATCAGTTGCGGCTGCTCTTTGTCAGCCAATGCTTTCAGCAGCTTAGCCACCGCCAGCGGTTCCAGCTCGGTCGCGGTTTCCACCAGGATGCCGCGGTCGGCGCCAATCGCCATGCCGGTGCGCAGCGTTTCCTGACACTGGGCTACGCCGGCCGACACGGCCACCACTTCGGAAACGATGCCCGCTTCTTTCAGGCGGGTCGCCTCTTCCAAAGCGATCTCGTCGAACGGGTTCATCGACATTTTCACGTTGGCGGTATCGACGCCAGTGCCGTCGGACCTGACGCGCACTTTGACGTTGTAGTCGACCACGCGTTTTACAGGCACCAGGACTTTCATGCATTACTCCTCAATTGACAAAAATCTATCGGCCGTTCTCCGGCGCTGACTTAGCTTCCCGTACCATCAGGGAGGTGGCCTTGCAACGAACTACTGGCCTACGCGGACTTCACGCAGCGTGAGCGGCGCCTGACCATCATGCCCCAGCCGAGGCGGCATGGCGGGCGGGCACAATGCGTCGTCGGCTACGGCTTCGCCAATTCCGGCGTCGGTTTCGCATAAAGTAAAAAAGCGCACCACCTCCGCCAATTGTCTGGCCTGCATCCGCAGCGATTCCGAGGCCGCACTGGTCTGCTCCACCAGCGCGGCATTTCGCTGAGTCATTTGGTCCATCTGAGTGATGGCGCCGCTGACCAATTCGATGCCGGCACGCTGTTCCTCGCTGGCCTCACGGATCGCGCCCATGATGCCGGCCACGCGCTGGACCGCAACAAGCGTATCGCTCATGGTGCTGCCGGCACGATCGGCCAGCCCATGTCCGATGTTGACCTGATCGACCGATTCGCGAATCAACGCGGCGATTTCCTTGGCCGCCAACGCGGAACGCTGCGCCAGACTGCGCACTTCGGCCGCCACCACGGCAAAGCCACGGCCTTCACTACCGGCCCGGGCCGCCTCCACGGCGGCATTCAATGCCAGGATATTGGTTTGGAATGCAATGCCATCGATGACGCCAATGATGTCGGCGATCCGGCCAGAAGAGGACTTGATCTCGCCCATCGTATTGATCACCTGCGCCAGGATGTCGCCAGCGACAACGGCCGTTCGCGTGGCAGAAGCGCTCAGTTGGTCGGCCTGTTCGGCATTGGCCGCATTCTGGGTCACTGTCGCTGTCAGTTCGGTCATCGAAGCGGCGGTCTCTTCCAGCGACGCCGCCTGCTGTTCGGTACGCCTGGACAAATCCAGGGTGCCACTGGCGATGTCAGACGAGGCGGCGCCAATGGTATCGGTGCCATTGCGCACTTCGCTGACAATATGCGCCAAACTGCCGTTCATATGCTTTAGCGACCGCATCAGTTTGCCGGTTTCGTCATGCGAACCTACCGCGATGTCGGCCATCAGGTCGCCTTGCGCGACACGCTCTGCCACGGCAACCGCATCGTTCAATGGCCGGGTGATGCCACGCGCCACCGTCAGCGCAGTTGCCCCGCCAAGAACGCAGGCCAGCGCCGCCAGCGCCAGCATCATGAGGAAGGCTTTCTTGCTGATGGCGACCGCCTGTTTGCCTGCCTCGACCACGCTATCCTGCTGATATTGGATCAGGCGATCGAGGGTATTGAGATAATTTTCACTCGACATTTTTATCTCCGGGAACAAGTTGCGGGCGCGCTCCAGGTCGTCCGTTTTTACCGCTTCGACGAAGCTTCGTTGCGCGGCCAGGTACACGCCGCGCATTTCCTCGACGCTGCCAATAAGTTCCTTGCCCTCTTTCGTCGTCATCATGGTGGCGCGCAGTTGCGCGATATTCTTGCCTCCGAACTCAGTGGCCTGATCGATGATGGACAGCGCCCCAGGAATACTGCCGGCGTCAATCTGGATATCCCGGATGCTGCCGACGGCGTCAAGGGCATCGGCCTTGATCAGGTTCGCCAGGATGGTTTGCGGATAGCGTTCCCCGACAATGTTGTCGATCCCGGCCGTGCTCTGAAACAGACTGAAAGCACCGATCCCGGTCGTGGCCAGCATGAGCAGGATCAGCAGACCGAAACCTGCCCCCAGCCGCTGACCGATATTAAGGTTGCCCAGCTTCATACGATGCGCCCTTCAGGTATGACGCAGCTCAGCCCGATGCAATATAAGCCGCCGTGCCGCCCCGTGGATACCTGGCTGCTGTGGTGCATGTCGACAACGATACGAATAGCGAACATCACTCCTCCTTATTAATTTTTTTAGCCAAACGCTTTTTTGGGCGCGGCCCGTTTGATATGAGAAATTCTAGGCTTCGCCCTGGCAAAAAAGAATACGAATAACTTACCCAAAGTGTTCAAGGCTAGAGTAAAACGACCACCTCGTCCCCAACCGTTCTCGCATGGCTACTCAGCGTACGCGCCGATGAAACGCGGGCCGTCTTTGCGGAAATTGAAGTGGCAAGAAAGTAGCAGGAAGTCCGCGTGGAACGCTGCGAAGGGTCAGGCCTGGCGTGAAGCGACTGGCCCAGTGCGGGCCATGAAGGGGGGGAACCCGGCCATGACGGCCGGCATTCACCAGCTAAGGTAGCCGCGGCAGCTTCAGGGACTGAAAGGAAGTGTGGTGCAAACGGAAAGCGTCTCGGATTCCACATGTTCGCGCAATGCGAGGAACACTTCGCTAAAATCCGGAATTTCTCCCGTGCTGGCAGCTTCCAATACTTTGGTCACGGCATCCGCGCTTGGTATGGCCCAAATATCAGTTATTTCGGAAAAGTCTCCGATGACGGGATGAAACGCGCCCAGTAACGTCCAGCCATAAGGCTTCAAAATCGGCACGAACTTGGCAAGTTGCTCCGCGGCTTCGGCCACATGGCCGTATTTGACTCTTAATCGTGCAATGAGGTAGAGGTTCATAAGGTTCTTCAGTTGATCCTGGATTCGAAAGGCCATGTTGTTGGCTACGGCCTGCTTCACTGATGATTCACAGCGCTTGTTTGTGACGCGTTTGTGGCGCGACATATTGGTCACCCATGTCACCGCCTCCCAGCGGCATGGCCGGGCCGATGGGCTTGCGCCGATCGGCCCCGACATTACGCAAGAAGAAGTGCGACAACGCCGGCACCAGCACCAGGGAGCCAATCATATTGACGACGAACATAAACGTCAGCAGGATACCCATGTCGGCCTGAAAGCGTATCGGCGACCAGGCCCAGGTGATCACGCCGGCAGCCAAGGTCACCCCCACCAGGGCAACCACCTTGCCGGTAAATGCCACGGCATGCCGGTACGCTTCAGTCAGGGGCTCACCGGCACGCAGAAATGCCATTTGTGCGCTAAGCAGGTATAAGGAATAGTCCACTCCGATGCCCACGCCGAGCGCGATCACAGGCAAGGTCGCCACTTTGACACCGATGCCGAGCAACACCATCAAGGCTTCCGCCAGCACCGATGTCAGTATCAATGGAAGGATGGCGACGAGCACCGCGCGCCAACTACGAAAAGCGACTGCGCACAGCACGATGACGACCGCATAGACGTACAGCAACATATGGACATTGGCGGCCTTGACCACGATGTTGGTCGTCGCCTGTATGCCGGCGTTTCCTGCTGCCAGCAAGAATTGACGGTCCGGTGTATCGTGTTCGGCGGCGAAGGTTTTGACCGTTTCCACCAGGCGCGTCAGGGTTTCCGCCTTGTGGTCCGTCAGGTACGCCAGCACGGGCGTCAACGAGCACGCTGGTGTAATGAATTCCGAATTCCATCCCAGCGCGACATTGACCTGGGGATCGATCACGGCTTGGTTCGAACTGACGGTCAGCCACTTGGGGTTGCCTTCAAAACTGCCGGCGGAGTAAGAGCGGACCGTGCCGGCCAGCGATGCCGTCCTTTGCACACCAGGCAATTGCTCTAACTCCCAGCTTAGCCGATCAACTTCCACCAAGGTCTGATACGAACGGCACTGGTCTGGCGGTGTCCTGACCATTACCGCGAACACATCGCTCGATATGCCATAGTTCGCGGCAATATACGCGTCGTCGCGGTTGTAGCGCGAATCCGCCCGCAGCTCCGGGGCGCCGGGGTCAACGTCTCCCGTCTGCAGCTTTAACGAGACCAGGTAACCACCGATTCCGAGCGCCCCCGCGATCAGCACGGCAGCGGTGGCCCAGCGACGTTCGGTCAGCCGATCGAGCATGCCCCAGATGACGCCGACGCCACGGTTGCGGTTTTCCACTTGCTCTTCCTTCAGGCTGCGCTGAGCCGCCTTGGGGCTGACGCCGGTGAACGAGAGCAGCACCGGCAATAACAGAAGGTTGGTGAAGATCAGGACAGCGACGCCCATGCTTGCCGTCAGCGCCAGATCGCGAATCACCGGAATGTCAATCACCATCAGCACGGCAAAGCCGACCGCATCGGCCAGCAGCGCGGTTGCGCCCGCCATGAACAGACGCCGGAAGGTATAGCGGGCGGCCACCAGCTTGTTGGTGCCACGTCCGACGTCCTGCATGATGCCGTTCATCTTTTGTGCCCCATGACTGACGCCGATCGCAAAGATAAGGAAAGGCACCAGGGCGGAGAACGGATCGAGTTCGTAACGCAGCATCACCAGCAGGCCAAGCTGCCAGGTGACGGCAACCACTGAACACATGACTACGATGAACGTGCTGCGCAGGCAGCGCGTGTAAAGGTAGATGATCACTGCGGCAATGACTGCCGCAGCGGCGAAGAAACTCATCACCTTCACCAGTCCGTCAATAAGGTCGCCCACCAGCTTCGCGAAACCGACAACGTATATTTTCACGCCGCGTGTTTGGCCGGCGGCGGCTGCACCACCGGCGCCAGTTTCATACTTGGCACGAATCACTTCAAGCGCGGTCGCGAGCGCATGGTAATCCAGCGCTTTTCCTTGCGCATCGACGTCGCGCAAAGGCACCACGATCATGCTCGACTTTAAGTCATTGGCCACCAGGCTGCCGATCAAGCCGGCCCGCTGGATGTTGATCTTCAGCTTCTCGACCATCGGCGGCGAACCATCGAAGTCCTGCGGCATCACCGGTCCGCCACTAAAGCCCTCCTCGGTCGCTTCGGTCCAGCGCACGACAGGCGCCCAGATCGATCGCTGCCAGGTCCGATCGACACCCGGTAGCAAGAATATTTCATCGTTGATTTTGGCCAGCGTCGCCAGGTATTGAGGATCGAAGATGTCGCCGTTGGGATTCTCGACGACGACCCGTACCGAATCGCCCAGCCCGCGCAATTCCGCGCGATTCGCCTGATAGTTCTTGATGTACTGGTGACCGACCGGCAAAGTCTTTTCGAAACTCGCGCTGACCTGCAATTTCGGGATCTGTGCTGCGAATATTGCCGTGAGCACGATGCAGACCACCAGCATCGCTACCCGATGGTTAAATACCAGCCGCTCCAGCCAGTTTCCAGATCTTCGATCGAAGTTCCGGATATCGGCCACGACTGGCATTTCCCTTAAACTGTCTTTGTTTTCAAGCATGTCAATTCTCTTGTTCTGAATATCTGGAGGCGTGTCGCTCAACGGAGCGCCAGCACCTTTACGCCGTCGATTCCGACGACTCCCAACGCCCGCTCGCCAACGCATGCCACACCAAAATACGAGGGCATCGCCTCCAGGCCCGTTACCGGCTTGAAGCGCTTACCGCCGTCCTCGCTCACCAGCACCTGCCCCGCCTGATTGACGAGCGCCAGGTACCCGTTGGGGAGCATGGCGCCGCCCGTGATACCGGCCCGGCTTCCGATGTCAACCTTGTCCCACGTCTGGCCCTGGTTTGTGGATCGGTATGCGGTGCCGCTCATGCCGAACACGACGACGGACGCCGGCGTCACGATCGCGCCGAAGAGGGTGCCGTTATAGGGGGTCGGTACCGCGACGAAACGGCGCGTTGGCGCATCGAGGCGCCATACCTTGCCCTGCTCGCCGACGATGTAGCGCTGGTCGCCGCTGCCGCGAATGGCGTACAGATGCAGCTCTCCCGGATTATCGATTCGTTCCGACCAGGGTACCCAGGACTTGCCGCCATCATCGGTATGGAACAGGCGGTTGAATGCACCAATGACATACCCACTCCTGTCGTTGTCGAATGAAACGTCGAAAAGCGGGCCGGGCGCTCCGCCTTCGGCCTCGGCGAGTTGCGCCTTGGCTTGCTTTCGAACGGCGTCAGACGCCGCATCGGGACCTGCTTTGGCGTAATAGCTCTCCGCGATACGCGCCGCTTCGCGTCCGTCGAGCTGACGCGCCCATGTCAGGCCGCCGTCTTCCGTATGCAGGATCACGCCTTCGTGACCGACGGCCCACCCCATGCGTGATGAGGAAAACGTGACAGCAACGAGATCGGTGCTCACCGGCACCCTCGCTTGGGTCCACTGCCGGCCGCCGTCGTCGGAGTACACGATATGCCCCCGCAAGCCAACGCCTACCACGCGTTGCCCAGCGGCGGCGACGGCCAGCAAGGGGCTTTTGGCGGCCAGGGCGCTCGGCCGGGATGGCGTGTCCAGCGGCCCTTTAAATGACGTGGCGGCGCCTGCCGCACCGCACAGCAGTCCCGCCAACAGCACAGCCAGTGGAAGCAGGCGCGGTGTCGATCTCGCACCGCTACCTTGCATTGATTCAGTGTTCATGAGTCTCCTCAGTCAATCATATAAACCGTGCCCTTGGGCACAGACTTCCTGCAGTCACGCCGGTTCCGGTCATGGCCCGTTGAACGGGACCGCCGACGGTATGCTCCATTCTTGCCGCGGCTCCCCGCCCAGGCAAGAAAAGCCCTCGTTGCGGAACGTGTAACGCTTATGCAAAGCGAGTACCTGGCGCTAGCGTTCCCACATGGCGCATGCCGCCGGTGTCACGTGGCGCGGATACCCGACCAGCGAAGCAAGGGACCGATTGCGATGTTTGGGTCCGAAGACCCGACGGAAGTCGACCTCTTCTGAGTTCAACGGAAATGAAACAGGCAATTGGCCAAGGCGCCAGTCGAACACCACCGGAGACGTGCCGTTTCAGTCAAGTCTTGAACACTTTGGATAAGCGATGTCGCACCCGCGCCGGTGTTCCCGCGCCTACTATTATTAAACCCAGGATGGATCCGTTGAGGATGCACACCGAACGGCTGCTATCTTTACTTGGGGAGGAAGCAACACATGCGATCGCCGTCAAGCGCGGCGGCAACCCTTGCAGCTGGTTTGGTGCGGAGGCTGGCGTCGGACAGGACGCTTCCAAGATTTGTACATTTCAAGACAACGATAACGAAGGAGACACATGAAATTGCACTCATACACAAAGTCCGGGCATGCCGCGATCTCGGCCTCGGCTTTCCTCATGCTGCTGCCAGTGTTGGCCGCGCATGCGGGCGAGATCGAACAGGACAATCCGGACCTCAAGATCCGGTTCGACAACACGATTCGCTACAACCTGGGAGTGCGTACAAAAAAGCAGGATCCGGCGATCATGAACACGTACACGTATGCCAACTCGGATCTGAAGTTCGACCGTGGTGACATCATCACCAACCGCGTCGATCTGTTGTCGGAGTTCGACGTGGTCTACAAGAAGAACCACGGCCTGCGTGTGAGCGCACAGGGCTGGTATGACGCGGCCTATGACCGCAATGAGATCACCAACCCGGCTTTGCCTGGCAGTTCGGCGTATCCGAACCAACGCTTCACCAATTATGCCAAGCGTTGGAACCAGGGGCCTTCGGGCGAGATTCTGGATGCGTTTGTCTTTACCAATTTCGACATCGGCGACATCTCAACCAACGTCAAGGTCGGTAGCCACAATCTATATTGGGGCGAGTCCTTGTTCAGCTTTGTCCACGGCGTCTCCTATTCGCAAGGGCCAGTTGACATTCGCAAAGCATTGGCGACGCCAGGTGTAGAGGCGAAGGAGCTATTTAAACCACTGAACCAGATTTCCTTCGGATCCCAACTGACCCCCACGCTTAGCGTCGCCGGCCAGTACTTCCTCGACTGGAAGCCATCAACGCTTCCAGACGGCGGCACGTATTGGGGCGCCCTCGACTTTGTCAGCATGGGTGGCGGCACTGTGCTTCCGAATGGACTGCCATTCGCGGGCATCAACCACAAACCCGACAATAAGCGTGGCGACTGGGGCTTGATGACACGCTGGAGCCCGGCCTGGCTGGATGGTTCACTAGGCGCTTACTATCGCGAATATACCGACAAGTTGCCTCTGTTTGCGCTGGCGTCAGACTTCAGCAACCTCGGACTCGACTATCAAAGCAAGCGTGCGACATTGGTTGGCGTAAGCATGTCCAAGAGCATTGGCGGTATCGCCTTCGGTTCCGAAATATCACATCGCCGCAACGGCGCGCTCCTCATGGGGCCGATGACAACGGTCGGCACCGAACCGGTGGGCGATACCTGGCACGCGCTGGTCAATGCCCTGGGATATGCAGGAAAGACGCCGCTCTTCGACTCGATGGTGTGGATGACGGAACTGACGTACAGCCGCCTCGATAAGCTGCGGTCCAATGGCGCGAACTTCAACTCGGTGGACTATGGCTGCCGCGCCCTGGTGAACCAATTGAGCTGCGCGACGAAGGACGCCTATGGCATCGCAATAAAGATCGAACCGAAGTGGTTCCAGGTCGTGGAGGGCGCCGATTTGTCGATGCCGATCTTCTATACGACCGGTCTGAAGGGGACTTCGCCCGTCCTGTTCGGCGGCTACAAGGGCAGCGGCAGTTATAGCCTTGGGCTGAACCTCGACTATCAGAACAAATACCTGGTCTCGCTGGCGTACAACGGCGTGATGACCAAACGTACGATCGTCGGTAACACCGTCATGGATGTCGGTGGCATTGGCGCCCAGTGGGACCGCAATAACGTGACGTTGACACTCAAAGCAACGTTCTGAGCTTGACAATAAGGAGACATTTCATGATGAAAATTAAAATTAAACTCACCATCCTCGCGGCATGCATGACGGTGGCGGCATCGGCCAATGCTGCGGTGAGCCCGCAGGAAGCGGCCAAGCTGAATGGCACACTCACCCCCTGGGGTGCGGAAAAAGGCGCCAACAAGGACGGAACTATTCCAGCCCATGGTGAGCGCGTCAAACCCCCATCAAACTGGGATCCAAAGAAGCCAGGAATACGCCCCGATCCGTTTGCAAGCGAGAAGCCACTTTACTCCATCGATGCCAAGAACATGGACAAGTATGCCGACAAGCTCAGCGCAGGCGTTAAGGCCATGCTGGTGAAATATCCCACATTCCGTCTTGACGTCTATCCAACCCATCGCACGATGCAGTATCCAAAATGGTATCAGGACAACTCGATTAAAAATGCGACGGCCTGCAAAACCAGTCCCGATGGTGTGAAGCTGGAGGGATGCTATGGAGGCACACCGTTCCCGATTCCGAAGAACGGAATTGAAGTGATGTGGAACCATTCGCTCGTGTTCCTTGCCGCGAAAGGCATGGAAGGAACGTTCACGGCTTGGTACGTCCCGCCCTCCGGCAAGGCTGTACTGCAGGGAGAAAACCCCGCTGTTTTCGAATCCCCGTTCTTCGACGAAGACCAGAAGGGGCCCAATCCATCGGACACGCCGATCTACCGATTCCGGATGGATACGACGGGACCTGCCCGCAAGGCCGGCGAACGACTCATTCAATCGATTGGCGCTGATGGCAAGGAATCCCTCTGGCAGTATTTGCCGGGTCAGCGCCGGGTAAAGCTATCGCCAGACCTGTCCTACGATACGCCAAACCCGCAAAGTGGCGGGGCTAGCACGATGGACGAGGTGCGCGTCTTCCAGGGCGCGCTGGATCGTTTCGACTTCAAGCTTGTAGGAACGAAGGAGATGATCATGCCCTATAACGTCTTCAAGATGTATGATCAAAAGTCCTGTCCGATTGACGCATTGTTCCAGCCCGGGCACTACAACTCAAACTGTGTGCGCTGGGAATTGCATCGCACCTGGGTGGTAGAGGCGGTAGTCAAGCCAGGCAAGCGGCACATTTATCCCAAACGGACGTTCTACTTTGACGAAGACATCCCGAATGCAGGCATGGGAGACAATTATGACGCATCAGGCAAGCTGTATCGCACGACGATCAGCTTTCCAATGCCATTCTACGAAGTGGATGGCGTAAATCCGATGCTTTTTGGCACCTTTGATGTATCGAATGGCGCCTATCTTTCCTGCTGCTTTGGCGGAAGTACAGGCGGCTTGAATCCGACCATGAAGAAAGCTTCCCCAACGTATTTCACCCCGGACGCGCTCGCCAATTCGGGTATCCGCTAAAGATCGGTGGCTTAGCCTTGCCCCTGCCCATTGCACGATGGGCAGGCGGCCCCGCCTCGTCTGCCGGACGCCCCCTCCCCGCTCCGCGCATTGTCCGCCCGCGTACAGCGCAGCGTAACCATTGTGGCCAGCTCCGAGGCGTGCGCTTTTATCGCCAGAGATGCTTCCATTTCGTACGGGGAAATGCTACCGGCCGGCCGATGCGGCATTTTAAAATAATCCAACAAGATATTTTCAGAAGATCCTTAATAATAATTGTTTTAATAATAAACACATTCGCCAGATTAATTTCGCCGCGCATTGGGTTAATTATCAACAATAGATGGAGACAAAAATGGCTTTTCATCTCGAACCAGTATCCGAATCGTTTACCGCAGTAGCGAGCGGTATCGATCTGAGTAAACCGCAGGACCCCGGGACGATACAGGAAATCGTCAACGGCATGGACAAATACGCTGTCATGATCTTTCGCGGCCAGGCGCTGACGCAGAGCGAGCAAATCGCCTTTGCACGTCAGTTCGGTCCAGCCGACACTCGACTCGACGAGATTATGCGCAAGATTCAAACGCGCATGGAATATACCGAAATAAGCGACATTTCTAACGTCGATGCCTCCGGCAAGGTCGCCACCAAGGACAACCGTCAAGCGATGATGAACATCGGCAACCGGATCTGGCACACGGACAGTTCCTTTATGGATTACCCGTGGCGCTATTCGATGCTGTACGCGGTGACCGCCGTCAGCTGGGGCGGCGAAACACAGTGGGCCGACCTACGCGCCGCTTACGACGCACTCGACGCCCGCGACAAGGCGCAGGTGCAGGATCTGGTCGGTGAACACTATGCGCTGCAGTCGCGCATGACCCTCGGCTATACAGACAGCAGCCAAGCCGAACTTGAGCTGTTCCCGCCAGTGCGCTGGCCATTGGTGCGCACCCATGCCGGTTCCGGGCGAAAGCTCCTGTTTGTCACCAATGCGATCCGCGAGATCATCGGCATGTCGCTTCCCGAAGGCCGGCAACTGATTCAGGATCTGCTTGAGCACGCGACACAGCGGGAATTCCTCTACACCCACACGTGGCGGCCAGGAGATCTGGTGATCTGGGATAACCGCGCGGTATTGCATCGGGGCAGACGCTTCGATATGCACGAACGCCGCGAAATGCGCCGCGTCGCCACCGTGGACGACATCCCCTCCTTACCCATTGACGAAGCTTCACGTACCCGCGTATACGGCCGGCCTTGCATCTGAGCTGACTGGAAATCATACAAGTAGTATTCATTAAACATGTTATATCAAACGGAAAGCCGTATGGAACATTCTGAGATCCGAAGGAACGACACCCTGTTGCGGTCCTACAGCATAAATCCGGGTGACTGGGAACCTTTCCTTGAGGTTTGGAGGCGCATCGTGGCAGTTCGAAAACGCCATGGCTTCGAGGTCTTGTTCGCCTTCGTCGATAAAAAAAATAATGTATTCACCTGGGCAGTTCGCCACGACAACGATATAAACGCCGCGGCGGACAAATATTATAAAGATCCTGACAGGGTCGCCTTGGAATATGTTGGAAATTATGTCGCAGATTACAAAGTTACCGAGGTATATCGCGAGCCGATTCCCTAATCCGTATTTCCACGCCCGTTATTACGCAATGCACGATGAACCGATCGGCGTTAATCAATCGATAGACTAATTACTCAGGAGATATTATTTTGGACGTCCCCCGTGATGAACAACTACGCGAGCTCATCGCCCGCCAACAAATATATGACGCGTTGATGCGTTACTGCCGGGGTGTTGATCGCCTCGACAGGGAAATGATGCTTTCCGCCTACCATCCTGGCGCGCGCGACAACCATGGAAGCTTTGACGGGCCAGTGGAGGATTTTGTCGAATGGGTGATCCAGCGCCATCGCGATCAGATTATCTCTTGCACGCATTTTGTCGGAAATGTGTTCATCAAGTTCGAAGGTGATGTCGCGTACTGCGAATCCTATGTCATCGGATCGCACCGCCTGACCATCGATGGCGTACTCCAGGATATGACCGGTTTAGCCCGGTACGTCGATCGATTCGAAGTCCGGGATGGCAAATGGAAGATTGCCGACCGATTTGTCGTGTTCGACAAGGACAGGCTCGAACCGGTAGTCGGCCAATGGAATGGCCCGCTCACCCAGGCGCTGCTCAAGGGTACCCGGGATCGGCAGGATGCGTCCTACCGATACTTTTGACGAGCAGTGCAGGTATCGATCATCGTCGCCAGGGCACCTGGACCGATGATTCTCAAGTCAAACAACTTCAACTGAAATATTGAGTCAAGCAACTTTTTTCGGAGGTTTACATGAAAAATCTTAAAGGTCGTACTGCAGTCGTTACTGGTGCAGGTAGTGGTATTGGGCGCGCCATCTGTTTGGCGCTGGCCGGTGAAGGCGTCAATGTCGTGGTTTCGGATATTGAGGAGGCCGCGGCGCAGGCAGTCAGCAAGGAAGTGGTAGCCTTGGGCGTGCGCGCGATTGCTGTTAAGACGGACGTCGCTCGTTTGGAAGAGGTTCAAGCACTGGCGAACGCCGCCTACGCGGAGTTTGGCGATGTGGACATCCTCTGCAACAATGCTGGCGTCGCTTTCCGGCCATTCCGGGCTATCTGGGACACCAGCTACGCCGATTTCCAATGGATGGTGGGCGTCAACATCTGGGGCGTTATTAATGGTATCCACGTGTTCGTACCACGGATGCGCCAGAAGGCCGGCGAGAAGCACATCATCAACACGTCCTCCATTTCCACGCTGTTTACCGTCCCCGGCAACGCCACTTACACGATGACAAAAGGGGCGGTCGACGGCCTGTCTCAGGTTATCCGTGAGGAGTTGATGGCCGACAACATCGGCGTGACCATTCTCTACCCGGGACATGTGAAAACGAAGGTGTCCACCAGCGCCCGCCTGCGTTCAACGGCGGAGCAGGAAGCCAATAGCAAAGTACGTTCTTACGACAGCTATGCGCAGGAGCGTGGCGAGGCCGCCAAAGGCACCGCGGCCGGTGTAGCGGGCGGCGGCGTCCATCTGATCGGTGCCGGTGATATCGCCCGTCCAATCGAAGCGGAAGAAGTCGGTCCCATGGTAATCGATGCGATCCTGAACAATCGGCTCTATTGCATGACGCATCCGGCGCCGCGCGAAGGCATCGAAACCAAAACCCGGGAGCTGTTGGACGGCTATCACCCGGTCGCCTGATGTACTTCTGAAGCAAATATGCATCGTTCTTTCATATCGGAATGAACTAAACACAATTCAATGGAGCAAAGCATGGAACACTATCCAATGCGGGAAGTAGCGAGCGGCCTGGGCTTTATCGAAGGACCGATGGCGCTGCCGGATGGCCGTATTTTATTTACCGATGTAGGCGGCGGCTGGTTGATGACGGTCGATCCTGTTTCCGGAGAGGTCGCCAAGTTCGCTGAAACCAAGGGTGGCCCGAACGCCGCAGCCATCGGACCTGACGGGTTTTACTACGTCTGCAATAACGGCGGGCTGGGAATGTCGAAGTCGCCGCAGGGATACACCCTGCCAATCGCCGGCTCGCATGGCGATCAGCCAATTGCGGCCGGTATTCAACGGGTAAGTCCTGACGGCAAAGTGGTCACGACGCTGTACAGCGAATGCAACGGAGTGCCTTTGGTCGCGCCGAATGACCTGGTGTTCGATTCGAGCGGCGGATTCTATTTCACCGACACCGGCCATCCCCATGGCCGCGATGCCGATCTTGGCGGCCTTTATTATGCGAAGGCGGACGGCAGCAGCATTGTGGAACTGATCCACGAAGCGGCCCCGCACGCCCCGCTTACCCAGCCGAATGGCTGTGGCCTGTCGCCGGATGGAAGCCGTGTCTACGTTGCGGAAACCGGCTCCGGCCGGCTCTGGTACTGGAATATCGAAAGTCCGGGCAAACTGGCTGCAACGCCCGAAGCTTTTTCCGCAAACGGCGCTGTGTTTCTGTACGGTATGGACGGCTACAATTTCTTTGACTCCCTGGCAGTCGACTCGGCAGGCAACGTCTGCGTCGCGACCATCATGAAAGGCGGCATCAGTGTCGTGACGCCCGAGGGACAACTGAAGGACTTTATTCCCCTGCCTGTTTATGATCCGTTCCCCACCAATATCTGCTTCGCTGGTGAGGGCTTGAGTAAAGCCTACGTCACTGCAGCGGGCACGGGCAGGATCTATGAAATTGAATGGCCGCGCGCTGGGTTGGCGCTGAATTACGGCTGACCAGCAGGCAGCAGCCAGCAGGAAAGAGACACGATGACACATGAATGGAGCAATCAATGATCGAACTTCGCTTTGATGGACAGGTGGCCCTGGTGACGGGCGGTGGCCGAGGGCTGGGGCGAGACTATGCGCTATTGCTGGCGTCACGCGGCGCAAGTGTCATCGTGAATGATCCCGGGCTTGGCCTGCCGGGCCAGGCCCGCGATCGGCAAGCCGCGCAGGAGGTAGCGAACGAGATTGTCGCTGCAGGTGGCAAGGCGATAGCACACTTCGACCATCCGGACTCGCCCGAAGCGGCGGTCGCCCTGGTTCACTCGGCACTTGCCGCTTTCGGACGACTCGACATTGTCGTCAACACCGGCGGCGACTGTGTCCCCCGGCTCAACGCCGAAGCAAATGCATCCGCAGCGTTTGAGGCGCTGTGGCGAGCCCACGTCGTCGGCGCCCTTTACATTGGGCGCGCCGCCGCGGCGCACATGAAGGCGCAACGCTATGGGCGGATCGTCAACTCGGCGCTGCATCCGGATTGCCAGGGCGCTTTCGGCAGCCTTGAATATGCCGCAGCCAATGGGGCCGTGCATGGCCTGACACTTGCACTATCGCTGGAGTCGGCGGAGCATGGCGTCGGCGTCAATACCATCGTTTCCTCGACCGGCACGGTGCCGCCTTTAGCCGCTTGGCTGTGCCACGAAGATTGTCCTGCCAATGGTGAAAGCTATGACACCCTGACATTGGAAACCGGCGCATCAATCCGCGGCGCGGTACCGCCCTCGCCCGCTGCGTCATACCGGGCCAGCGAGCAGCATGGCAAGGACGCCAAGGCCGTCTATCTGGTCGGGGCGATCAACGTGGACAATCATGAAGGTTATGACGCGTATCGTCGCGCGACAGGACCATTGCTCATGGCTATGGATGGTGTCGAGATTATTTCTGCCGATGACAAGCCGGAAATCTTCGAAGGCAGGCAACCTGCGAATCATCTATTCATCGTCAAATTCCGGGACCAGGGAACGCTGCATAACTTCTACCATTCCGATGCGTACACTGCCATTAAACGCCATCGCATCGATTCCAGCACCGCCCGATTCTTGATGGGGATGCGTAGCGTCTAGCGACTGCGCAGCAGGCGAGAATTAACGCGTCGAGCTACGCCTTCCGCTCCAGCTCTGTCTTCCGCATGCGCTCGCATCGGTAGCGCCAGCGTCCACGTACATCAATATTCAACAAATAAGGGAAAATCATATGCGCATGACGACGAAGTTGAAACAACTGCTCGGACAGGAGATGGTTGTGGCGCCGAGTTGCTTTGATCCTTTGTCAGCCCGCCTGGCGGAGCTGGCGGGGTTCCAGGCTATCCATCTGACCGGTCTGGGCATCGAGGCGACGCAACTTGCCGCCCCTGATCTCGGTCTCCTTACGCTCACTGAAATCGCGTCCCACGCGGCAAGGATCGCCTCGGCGATCGGAATTCCGATACTGGCTGACGTCGATACCGGCTTTGGCGGCGTGCTCAACGTGCGCCGGACCATCCGTGAAATGGAACGAGCCGGCGTGGCGGGCGTCCATATCGAAGACCAGGCCATGCCCAAACATTGCCCCCTGCTTGCTGGTCGCCAAGTGGTGTCACGCGCAGAAGGGATCGACCGCATCAAGGCCGCCTGCGACGCCAGGACCGATGCGGATTTCATCATTGTAGCGCGCAGCGATGCCGATGTATTTTCGTTCGACGAGGTGGTTGAACGCTGCAACCTCTATCTCGAGGCAGGTGCCGACATGGCCATGCCCATGATCATGAACGTGGAGGGTAAATCATATTTCAGTTTGCCACCGGATGAGCAAATGGACTGGGCACGACGTCTCACGCGGGCAATCGAGGGGCCAGTCATGGGGATGGGGAACAGTCCGCCGGCAGGTTATAGCGCCAAGGATATGGCCGAGGCGGGATATTCCTTCATCATGTTCGCCGGGACGGCGCTTGGCGCCGCGGCCAACGCCATGGCCGAGGTGTTTGGCGAGATCAGGAAAAATGGCAGCGATGCCGCCTATTTCGCTGCCCACCCCGGAACCTATCAGGATCCCCTCACCTTGATGCGGGCCGTGCACCTTGATGCATACGCCGATTTCGAGCGCGAACACACCAGCCCCCTCTAGGGAGCGCGGCATTCGCCGAATAATCAAATGGATGACAGGAGCAGTAAAATGGGACAGACGATGGCGGCGAAAATTCTCGCCAAGGCAGCCGGAAAACCACGTGTGGACGTTGGTGAAGTAGTTCTGGCAAAGATTTCACTGATGACGTGTCTGGACGGGACAACGTTCATCGATTCATTTAACAAGCACGATCTCAAACTTTGGGATCCCACAAAAGTAATTTTCTGTTTTGACCATAACTTCCAGCCAGAATGGATGCCGCAGGTCGCCTGGAGAGAACATCCGAAAATCAGGAAATTCGCGAAACATCAGGGAATTCCTGACGAAAATGTGTATGACATCGGACGCAACGGCATCTCTCACCAAATTCCTGTCGAAGAAGGCTGGGCGCTGCCAGGCACGGTGTGCGTAGGCGCCGATACGCAGAGTTCCACCATGGGCGCGACGAACAGCTTTGCGCTGCCAGTCATGTATGGCGCCGATCCGCTCTTACTCACCGGCGACATTTGGATGATCGTTCCAGAATGTGTCCGCGTGAATCTGTCCGGCACCCTGCGCAAAGGCGTCAACGGTAAGGACATTGTCTATCGGCTTATCCAGGAACTAGGGGCCAGCGTCAATGGCCGGGTAATCGAGTTTTCCGGTCCGGGCGTGGCGGCACTACCAATGGATGTGCGGCTGGCGATTGCCAACGGCGCGGTGCAAATTGGTGCACTGACGATCATCTTCCCGGCCGACGAGACACTTGCCGCCTATCTCAAGGAGCGCGCAAGGCAGCCATTCGAGACGGTCGCGCCAGACCCCGACGCGGACTACGTGGCGACTTATGCCCTGGACCTGTCTGATATAAATTACTTGATCGCGGGACCACACGAGATCGGCCTCATCCGACCCATTGCCGAGTTGGAGGGATTGGAAGTGTCTGCCGCAAATATCGGCTCCTGCGCCAGCGGCAGGCTCTCAGACCTGGCCCTGGCGGCGGAAGTGCTGCGCGGGCGCAAGGTACACCCTGGTGTCCGCCTGGTAATCACGCCCATCTCAGCCGAGACATATCGCGAGGCGATGGCAGCCGGGATATTGCAGATTCTAGTCGATGCCGGTGGCACCATTACCCAGCCCGGCTGCGGTGGATGCTACAGCGGAAATTTATCGCCGCTTAAGCTCGGTGACGGCGAGCGCTGTATTTCCACATCGGTCGAAACCTTGCGGGGAAGAATGGGCAGTGCCGATGCCGAAATCTTGCTTGGCAATGCCGCCGTCGTCGCGGCATCGGCCATTGAAGGGAAGGTCGCCAATCCCGCCAAATACCTGTTAAAACCAACGGAGCTTGCATCATGATGTTACGCGGAAAAGTCTGGAAATTTGGCGACGAGATTGGCGCGACCGATTTGGTCTCCGCGCGCTATGACAAGGAAGGCATGGCTCGAAAATGGGACGAATGCGCCAAGCATGTGCTTGAAGATATCGACCCGGCGTTCGCCACATCCGTGCGCAAGGGCGACATTCTCCTGGCCGGTGAGAACTTCGGAACGGGGCATGCACACTACTACATGACAGCGATTATGGGATGTTCGGCAGCCGGCCTGGCGGCGCTGCTTGCAGAAAGCTTCAACGGACTCTTCCTTCGGGCGGCGATCGACGCTGGCGTTCCGGCCTGGTCTTTCAAGGGACTGTCATCGCTCGTCAATAGCGGCGAAAACCTGGAGCTGAACTTGCAAACGGGAGTCGCCCGGAATCTAACCACTGGCAAGACCAAACAATTCAATCCGGTTTCCGACATCGTGCTTGACATCCTGGGTGCTGGCGGCAGTCGCAACTGGGCACTACGCCGTGTCGGCGCTGAACACGCCATTTAGAGGCGATGACAGGCGCCGTGTGCACGGCGCCAAGTTGGCACCAGCCAAATCAAATTCACACAGGACAGAGAATCCGACCGCATCAAAAGTGCGGTCGGACGCATGGTCATGCCCTACCTCAGCGTCCCCGGCCACGCTAACGACATCAGCCTCAGCCATTCCGCGATATTGCGCTCCTGAGCTTGCTTTACGATCCATGCTCCCTTTGAATAAGCACTGCCCGCTTGACTAAAGTGGAATGTATTGAGCCAAGACCGTCCGTCCCGAGATAATGATTCCTCAAGAGATGCGTGCCGGGTTTGCTTTTCGAACACGAGCACCACCGATGAGGAACTGCGCGACGGCGCAGTTCCAGATTCCGTTAAAAATGGAGACAGACATCATGGCTAAAATCCGGAAGTTGAATATCGCAATATCAATAACAATCGTAACCATCTCTGCCGCTTGCGGCTATTACGTCAACAATGCCTATCCCGTGAATCAATTGGCTGCAGCGACGACTCCCGGTTCACATGAAGCGGAGCAGGAAGCAATGGCCAAAGCATTGGCGCAATCGGTAGACCTCGCGCGCATGTTCTCGACACGATAGCCCCCCGTCCGCGCAGGATCACCTGGCAGGCACCGGCCTGCCAGGCGGCTCGCACTCCTGGCACATTCTGCTTTGCATGCTCGGCCTGGCGCCTGTCGATGGGGCCCAATTTTTCCTAGTTGGGAATCGAATATTTTCCACCATGGTTCACGCGTTGGCCTCTTCCGCCCGGACAAGGCCAGCTTTAAGTTCTTCCTTAAACGATAAGCGTTGCTCGAATATTCAACGTTACCGCATGGCGCGGTAGCCAGTCGAGGCTGGCGGTGGCGATCACTGCTCTTACCGCCGCCGGGCGCCCCGACACGAGCGCGTTATCGCCGTGCCCGACGAATTGACTTACGGCGCGCGTTCCTTGAGCCTGGCCTGGTAAGGCCCCAGCAGCGCTGGCGCCGGTACGTGGCCCACCGGTGCTCGCGCAACCAGCGTCGTACCGTCTTGCGATCCCCAATGCGCACATGATCGCAGAAATCGACTGGCCCGCCGTAGCCATCCGGCTCATCTGTTCCAACGGTTCTTGTTGATCACATCCGCGTCAGTGGCAGAGGCGGATAGGTTGAGGCCGCTGGCGACAATTGGGATACCTGATATTGCTGCAATATTCCCTTCCATTTCAGCGATTCCTGAAAATTGGAAGGGGAAAATTCAATTCCCGCGAGTGGGGACAGACTATTGGCTTCTCGCTCACGCTGCCATGTCGAGCGAGAGGTAACCATTCACTTCGAGCCCAAAGCCGCTCACGCACGGCTGCTTAAGATGCGACGACATCAGCAACATCTTGCCGACACCGAGGTCGCGCAGAATCTGCGCGCCGATACCGTGGTGGCACGGGTCCCACGAAGCGGCGGGAGACCGCCCCGGAGCCGCAGCAGCCATCTTCACCAGCACTTCCTGTCCAATTTGCGGGCCGTGCAGCAACACCAGCACACCCAGTCCACGTTGAGCGATAGCCTTGAGCGCACGATCGATGCTGAAACTCGGATGCTGGCCGAAGCAATCGACGATGTCGAAGGCAGAGAAATTCTCCTGCACTCGCACCGGGGTCTCGATACTCGGGCTGATTTTGCCCTGCGACAGAGCAACATGCACCTGGCCGTTGGTCTTGTCGACATAAACGTGCAGTTGAAACTTCCCATGAGCGGTGCTGACCTCCCGCTGCGTCACGCATTCGACCAGCTTATCGTGATTGGCGCGAAAGTAGATCAGGTCGCGGATGGTGCCGACCTTGAGTCCATGTTCGCGCGCGAATTCGATCAGGTCGGGCAGGCGCGCCATGGTGCCGTCGTCCTTGAGGACTTCGCAGATCACGGCAGCCGGCTGCAGGCCCGCCAAATGCGCCAGATCGCAACCGGCTTCGGTATGGCCAGCCCGCACCAGTACGCCGCCATTCTGTGCTTGCAACGGGAAGATATGCCCCGGCTGCACCAAATCGCCGGGCATCGCATCGCGCGCTACGGCTGCCTGGACCGTGCGTGCGCGGTCATGCGCGGAGATCCCGGTCGTCACGCCCTTGGCAGCTTCAATCGACACAGTGAACGCGGTGCGATGTGGCGAACGGTTGTCGCTCACCATCGGCGACAGGTTGAGCCGGCGGCAGCGCTCCTGCGTCATCGTCAGGCAAATCAGTCCGCGGCCAAACCTGGCCATGAAGTTGATCGCTTCCGGTGTCACATAATCAGCCGCCAGCACCAGGTCGCCCTCGTTTTCGCGGTCTTCGTCATCGACCAGGATGACCATGCGGCCGGCACGGATGTCGGCAATGATTTCGTTTGTAGAATTAACTGACATAGAAGAATAAGAGAAATGATTGAAAGAAACATCGAACACGCCAGGACACTTCAAACGATGCCGATCACGCAAGCTCGATCACGTCATCAAGCGGCCGGCGTGGCTTCTGCCGCCAGTTGCCTTGCGCGGGATAACCTACGGTGACCAAGATCACCGGCACTTCGTTCTCGCTCAGACCAAACTCCCGCGCCACGCCAGAAGGATCAAAGCCGCTCATCGGTCCGGTGGACAAACCCTTGCCCTGAGCGGCAAACATCAGTGTCATCGCCGCCAGCGATGCGGAACGGACCGCCTCGTCACGCTGTAGCTGCGGCTTGTTGAGGTATGACAGGCGGGCACGACGCACCATGGCCTCTCGCACCGTTTGATTCATGAGGCCGGCGTCGACCGACGGTTGGAGTGCGTTTGATAGCTGCGCGTACGGGGTCAGTGTGCCGCAGACTATGACCGTGACGGCCGCATCGACTACTTTTTGCTGCCCGTAGGCGACTGTCTTCAATCGCGCCTTGGCCTCGGGCGTGCGCACGGCAATGAATTTCCAGTTCTGGAAGTTGTACGCAGAGGGCGCGCAGGTCGCCATGCGAACCAGATCGACGATCTCGTCGTCCGACAAGTGACGGCTCGTGTCGTAATAATTGGTCGAAACGCGCGATTCGATCAGGGTCTTGATGGTGTCATACATGGATGGTTTCAAATTTCATTTTTCGTTGAAATGGACCCGCGTTGGATCGCCAGCCAAGGCGGCCAATTCGCTCGCGTGCTTTGGTTTGTCTGGCCATTTGAGCGCACCTTAGCACATCATTTTTCGTAAAAACCATGATGTCGTTAACTCACACGCGATTGACGCGAAGTCTCATGGTCGGCTTGCACAAGCGCCCTTACAGTGTGTCCCATGCCCGGTAGCCTTAGGCAATCGGGCTGGCAAGGCCTTGTCAATCAGAACCTGCACAAGCAGGTAACTCCACCAAGAATTTACCGAGAAGGGCAAAAATCCAATGAGCAATCAACGCCTATCCAGCACTGCCGGCACGCGCAAGCGCCTGGTGTTCAATCTCTTCGCCATGGACACGCCATCGCACATCTTCCATGGGACATGGCGCCATCCCGCGTCGCGCTCGCTCGACTACAATAATCTCGATCTATGGGTCGAGATCGCGCAGCTCGCTGAACGCGGCAAGATGGATGCGATCTTCTTCGCCGACGTCTTCGGCATGTACGAAGGCTTCGGCGGGACGACCGACGGCATCATCAAGAACGCCGTACAGTTTCCAATCAGTGATCCGAGCATGCTGATCTCTGCGATGAGCCACGCGACGAAGGATCTGGGATTCATTTACACCAATTCCGTACTCCAGCAACATCCCTTCGCTTTCGCCCGCGCCATCTCCACCCTGGATCACTTGACCAAAGGGCGCGTCGGCTGGAACGTCGTCACCAGCATCTCGAAGAATGGCTCGCGCAGCATGGGGCTCGAGACGATCACCGATCATGACGAGCGCTACCGCTGGGCGGAAGAGTATTCCGAGGTGGCATACAAGCTTTGGGAAGGCTCCTGGGAAGATGGTGCGGTGATTCGCGACGTCAAGAGCGGTCTCTACGCCGATCCGCGCAAGGTGCACAAGATCAATCACGTCGGCAAACGCTACAGCGTCGAGGGCCCTCACTTGGTGGAGCCATCGCCACAGCGGACACCGGTGCTGTTCCAGGCCGGGGCATCCCCCGCCGGTGAAGCCTTCTCGGCACGCCACACGGAGGGGGCCTTCCTGATCTCAGGGTCGCCCCAAATCGCGGGAGCGAAGATCAACAGCGTCCTCGCCCAAGCGAAGGCCGCCGGGCGGCACGACGGCGATATCCTTTTTCTCGAAGGGATGTCGTTTGTCGTCGGCTCGACGATGGACGAGGCACTGCGCAAGCAGGCCGACTACGAGAGCTACATGATCCAGGAGGCGCAGATGATCATGACCAGCGGAGCGACCGGACTCGACCTCGCGCAGTACGCCGTGGACACCCCGCTGAAGGATCTGATCGACAAGGCGCCCGGCTTGCAGGGCGCGCTGACATTGGTGATCAACGCCGCGCCCAGGGGAACGACGGCGACCGTGGCCGATTTTCTGAAAGCATCAAGCCGGCGCTTCAGCGTGGTCGGCACGCCGGAGTCGATCGCCGACCGTATCGAGGAATACGCCGCCGTCGGCGTTGATGGTATCAACATCATGTACCAGATGCTGCCCGGCACGTACAAAGACTTCATCGAGCATGTGTCGCCGGTACTGCAACAGCGCGGCCTGATGCAACGCGAGTATGCGCCCGGAACGCTACGCGAGAAGCTGTATCCCGGCCGAGGCCCGCATCTGCCCGAACACCATCCGGCGCGCCAGTATCGCCGGAAGTAAAAAAATAACCTCCGGCCCTGCCGGAGGAATACATATAAACATCTTTTTTGGTCAGAAAACGAACCATGAGTATTATTGATCAGTTCGAAGTAGTTGTTGCCGCTATCGGCCCGGATAACAAACCAGCATTTATCGAGGCCGGCGCACCCAAAACCCTTCACGTCCCAGGCGCCCTGGAAGCCGCGTTCTTCTGGGAAACCAAGGGTGTCGCTCAGTTGTTCGGTGACATCGGCGGTACGCCGGAAACCGTTGCGACCATCCCGCTCCCCGGCGGCTCCAAGTTTGGAATCATATGCTTCCCGGCCCATTCAGCGGGCAAATTTGACATAGGTCATTCCACCGATGATGGCGTTGAAGCAGGCATCGGCGGCGACGCCGCGATGCACCAGACCAATTCGGTTGACTACGAAATTATTCTTTCCGGCAAAGTGGACATCGAACTTCCGGGTGGCCAGGTGCGCACGCTACAACGCGGCTCGCTGCTGGTCATGTGTGGCGTCCCGCACGCGTGGAAAAACCATTATGACGAGCCGTGCATCTATGCTGCCATCGTGCTCGGCGCGCACCCGGCAAAGTGAAAGCAGCTGAAGCCGTCTGGCGTGTCGCTATGCCAAACGGCAGCTGTGATCAGGCGGCGACCGCGCCCCTGGTCCGATCTGCGACGGCCGCCACGCGATATTCGGATGGCGCTGCGTTGCTCCAGCGCTTGAACGCCGAGCTGAAACTGGTCGCCTCCGTGTAACCCAAGCGCCATGCGATCTCAGAGATCGGCAGTGCGGTGCAGGTCAGCAGTGCCTTGGCCTCATCGAAGCGTGCCTGGTCGCGCAAATCCCGGAACCGCAGGTCCAGCTTATCGAGGCGGCGTTGCAAGGTGCGTACCGATGTATTGAGCAGGGCCGCCACTCCGTTCAGGTCGAGATGCGATTGTCCGGGCTTGCGCAGCAGCGAAACGATTTGTTCGATGAGGCCGCCGTCAATGCGCAGTTCCCTGAGCTGTGCCGAAGCCTGGCGCGCATATTCCTTGTAGAGCAGCTCGTTGCCCATCGAAAGTGGTTTGCACGACAGCGCGGGTGACCACACGATTTGTGTCACCGGCTGACGTAGACGGATCGGCGCCTGTATCGCGCTACGCAACTCGGCGGAGATGTCGTTGAGGGCCAGGTTCACTTCGGTCAGTGGGAACGGCCCCTGCCACAGGTAGTTCAGGGAGTTGATGGTGACCAACACATCCCGATAGATCGCAAACTCGGCCAGCTCGGCGGGGGAGCCTTGATAACAGACCGACAGACCGTTGAACTCACCTTCAGCGTTGCTCAATGAGTGGATCTCGGCGAAGGAGTAGTACAGGTCGACGTACTTCAGAATCTCCGGCCAGTGCGCCAATGTCGGCGCAGTCATCAAGGCCAAACCGCGTACGCCTAGGGCGGGGAAATTGTAGCGGTTAGCCGCCTTCACCCACAAGTCATGCCGTCCGGCCGTGAGTTCGGCAAAGCCTCGCTGAAAATCCAGTTCCTGCCTGGCGGTCACCATGGCGCCGTGCTGATTCGCAACCGCTTCTTCCAAGCCCGCCCGGGAAAAAGCCGGGCGCACATTCAGTCCCGCTTCAATCAGCACGTCCCGCAGTATTCGAATACTCAAATTCGGCAACATGACCTGATGAAAAGTGCTCTTTCGCATGGCGACTTCACTTTTCAGCGCTGTTCAAGCGAGCTCTTCAATGCGGACTCCGCCACGGTCCTGGCGACGATTCACCATCAGGAACCATGGCCATCCGCCACACAGCAGCGCATGCCAGCATGCCGCCCATTGCGCGGTTTCCAATGCGCCCGGAAACTGGCCGCAGGTTGTATGCGAGACATCGTCGTTGGATCCTAAGCCGGCGAATTGTTCGCGGTACTCGCACCAATCTAGTAAATCGATTTCACTAATCATTTCATGTCAACTTATAAGTGCTTCGGTCCCCGAAACTCGCGCAACGCCATTAGAGCGAAATGCCGCCGGACGCTTCAATCGCGGCGCCGTTGATGTAGCTGGCTTCATCGCTGGCGAGGAACGCATAAAGGCTGGCTATTTCATCGGGTCGTCCCAGCCGCCTCATCCATGTCGCCGATGTCATCTGCTCCAGCACCTTCTCTGGCATGGAATCGAGAATATCCGTCGCAATGAATCCGGGACATACCGAATTGACCCTGATCCCTTTTGGCCCCAGCTCACGCGCCCAGCTCTTGGTCATCCCGATGACCGCAAACTTCGCTGCCGCGTAATTGGTCTGTCCAAAATTTCCGTACAGTCCCACGACACTGGATGCGTTGACAATGGCGCCGCTGCCGCGCGCGACCATGCTCTCGGCCACCGCCTGTGTACAGTTAAAAACGCCTTTCAAGTTCACATCGATAACAGCGTCAAATTGAGCCTCAGTCATTTTCAACAGGCGCGCATCCCTGGTGATGCCGGCATTATTAATCAGCGAGTCGATATGACCATGGTCCCGTATTACGGCGCGCACCATTTCATCAATTTGCGCGCGCGACGATACGTCGACGACATAAGACTCCGCACGGCCGCCGCACCGGCTAATTTCAGTCGTCGCCGCCAGCAGCCCTTCCCTGTCCACATCGCACAGTATGACAACCGCCCCTTCCTGGGCAAACTTGCCGGCCGTCGCCAAACCTATACCGTTACCGGCGCCAGTGATGATGGACACCTTGTCTTGCAGCTTCATAAAATTTCCTTCAACTTTACACTGAACGACTCTGCCTACATTCTAAGCGCCGTACCAGGTTTCATAACTGTGTAGACGCCATCAATACAGCACAACACTTATTGAAAGAGAGTGCCGGGCCGACGCGGCGCCTGCTTTGGAATGATGCGGTTTGTGAGGTGACTGCCGGCGAGCGTTTCCACGTCCGGGAAACGGCGGGGGAAGATGCTGACAGCGCGCTGCGGCCGATCGGGCTACGACGGTATTTCTATCGACACGGCCTCACCCTGCTGAATTGCCTGGCACGCGAGCACCCAGCCATCCGCGGTTTCCCTCGAATCTAGCACAAGATTTTTTAACATTTCGACCCGCCCGCCAATGACGCGGCACATGCACGTACTGCATCCGCCCACCCGGCAGGAAAACGGCGCATCAAGCCCTGCGGCGAGCATGACGTCAAGCAGCTTCGCGTCGGCGGGCCAGTCCAGATTATGGACAGCCCCATCGATACTGATGGTGAGCGGCACCGCGACGTCATTCGCTGATTCGAATTGCACCGCTACTTCGTCCTCGTCTGGAAGCGACACAAAGCGCTCGGCATGAATCTGTGACCGCGGCACGTTCAGCTTCTCGAGCATTACCGTTACGCCATCCATAAACGGCTGCGGACCGCACATAAACGCTTCTGCCGACGTCCAGTCGCGAATCAGCGGCTTAAGCCTGGCACCAGTGGGAATGCCCTGCAGCGATTCGAGCCAGTGAATCACCGTCAAGCGCCCCTCGTGGTCCTGCACCAATTGCTTCAGTACGTCCTTGAAAATGACAGATTGCTCGTCACGGTTCGCGTAAATGATCAGTACCTTTCCCTGGCCGCGCCGGAGCGCCGATTTGGCGATCGAGAGTATGGGCGTGATGCCGCTGCCACCGGCAAACAGCAAGAAGTCACCCTCGAAAGACTTCGGCACGAACAGCCCGCCAGGCGGCATTGAATCAAGCGTATCGCCAGCACGCAGGTTGGAACACAAATCATTTGATACCCTGCCCTCAGCAACCCTCTTCACCGTAATGACTGGCCTTGCATCGACATCCGGGGAGCTCGACAGCGAGTAGCAGCGACGGACAAGTTTGCCCCCTATCGCCCGGCGGATCGTAAGAAACTGCCCGGGTTGATAGCCAAAATAGTCCCGTACGGATTGAGGAACGTCCAGCACAATCGACACTGCGGCGTCGGTCTCATGTACGACCTCCAGCACGCGCAGTGGCGCAAACTCATGGCTACGCATGACCACTCCCATGGCTTGCCGTTTCACGCTGGCGGGCCATCGTCAGCGCCGCGTCTTCGATCATGTCTTCCTGGCCGCCAACCATGCCGCGCCGGCCAAGCTCAATCAGCAACTCGCGCGCTGGGATTCCATATTTCTTCTCCGCGCGCTTGGCAAACAGCAGGAACGAGGAGTAGACGCCGGCATAACCAAGAGTCAGCGCGTCACGATCGATTCTGATCGGGTGATCCATGATGGGAAACACCAGGTCTTCCGCCACGTCCTGGATCTTCATTACGTCAACCCCGGTCTCGATCCCCATCAATGAGCAGACCGCAATGAACACCTCCATGGGCGTATTACCAGCACCGGCGCCCAGACCGGCTGCCGCGGCATCGATGCGCGTGGCACCGGCTTCGATGGCGGCGATCGAGTTGGCCACGCCCATCGCCAAGTTATGGTGCCCGTGGAAGCCCAGTTCCGTTTTCGTATCAAGTGCTTGCCTGACCGCCCCTAGCTTTTCCCTGATGTCTTCAGGCAACATATGGCCAGCGGAATCCGTGATGTAAATACAGTTGGCGCCATAGCTTTCCATCAGCTTGGCCTGGCTCACCAACCCGTTAGCGCTGTTCATGTGGCTCATCATGAGGAAGCCAACCGTATCCATTCCCAGCTGTCTCGCCATGGAGATATGCTGCTCTGAAACGTCCGCCTCTGTGCAATGGGTAGCAACACGGATCGTGTTGACACCCAGGTCCTTAGCCATCCGCAGGTGGTCGACCGTGCCGATGCCTGGCAGCAGCAGTGCGGAAACCTTCGCCTGTTGCATCAATGGAATCACCGCACTCAGATATTCTTCGTCCGTATGCGCAGGGAAGCCGTAATTGACCGACGATCCGCCCAGTCCATCGCCATGCGTCACTTCGATCAGCGGAACGCCCGCCGAGTCCAGTCCTTGCGCGATGCTGGTCATTTCCGCCAGCGTCATCAAGTGGCGTTTCGGATGCATGCCGTCCCGCAAGGTCATGTCATGCACCGTGATCTTCTTTCCTTTGAGATTCATAGTCAGTCCTTATGCAGCCGCTGCGGCCTCGAGTGTGATTTTTCCAGCGAGCATTTCCTGTGCAAACATTTCCGCAGTTCTTGCCGCCGCTGCCGTCATGATGTCCAGATTGCCGGCGTACTTGGGCAGGAAGTCGCCCAGGCCCTCGACTTCCATATAGATGGAGACACGGTTTCCATCGAATACGGGCCCGTTAACCAGCTTGTAGCCGGGTACGTATTTCTGCACTTCCTTGATCATCGCGTTGACCGATTCCCGAATTTCTTCCTGGCGCGGCGGCGTCTCGGTCAGACAGTGGATGGTGTCGCGCATGATCAGGGGCGGTTCTGCGGGATTGATAACGATGATGGCCTTGCCCTTCTTGGCCCCACCGACGCGTTCGACCGCACTAGCCGTGGTGCGGGTGAATTCATCGATGTTCTTGCGGGTGCCCGGGCCTACCGATCTGGATGACACCGTCGCGACGATCTCCCCATACGCCACCGGTTGAACGCGCGACACCGCGGCCACCATAGGAATGGTCGCCTGGCCGCCGCACGTGACCATGTTGACGTTCATCGCGCGTTTGCCAATGTTTTCCATCAGATTGACAGGTGGCACACAATAAGGGCCAATTGCCGCAGGCGTGAGGTCGATCATCAGCACCCCAAGCTCATTGAGCTTGCGGCTATTCTCCGCATGGACGTAGGCACTGGTCGCATCAAATGCAATTTGAATGTGGTCCGCGGTGACATGGGGCAGCAAGCCATCGACACCATCGGCCGTGACCTTCAGCCCCATCTCCGCGGCGCGCTTCAGGCCTTCCGACGTCGGGTCAATACCCACCATCCAAACCGGCTCGAGTATCGGACTACGTTGAAGTTTATATAGAAGATCGGTGCCGATGTTACCTGGACCGATCAATGCACAGCGAATCTTGGACATGGGATTGCCTATAGAATGTAGAACTGTTGAAAATCAGCCGGGCAGGGCCCAGCTCGCCTTATACGAAAATCGCTGTCGTCCGGCCGATGCCGTGCAGCTCCATTTCAAAGCGGTCACCGGGTACCGCCGGGGCCAGTGGAACCAGGCTGCCGGAAAGGATCACGTCGCCTGCATTCAAAGAAACGCCGTACTGGCCCAGCGTATTGGCCAACCACGCGACTGCCGTGAGCGGTGAACCTTGCACGGCGGAGCCGAAACCTTCGCTGAGAAACTCGCCATTTTTGGTTACCGTCACCTTGAGATTCGGCAGGTCGAGACCATGAGGACTGACGTGGTTATCGCCCAGCACAAACACACCGCACGACGCGTTATCGGCGATAGTGTCAACGATGCCGATTTTCCAGTCCGTGATGCGACTGTCGACGATTTCGAAGCATGGCGCGATGGCGGCGGTCGCCGCCAGTACATCCGCCTCCGTCACGCCAGGGCCGTTGAGATCACGGTTGAGAATGAAGGCGATCTCCGCTTCCGCCCGTGGTTGGATCAGAGAGTAACGATGAAAGTCAATCGGCGTACCGTTACGCACTTTCATGCGATCGGTGAGAAATCCAAAGTCAGGCTGATGCACGCCCAGCATGTCTTGCACGGCTCTCGACGTCACACCGATCTTCTTCCCCACAACGCGCTCACCTTCCGCGCGACGCAACTTTAGTGCTGCCAGCGAGATCGCATAGGCGTCGTCAATGTTTAATGACTCGCTGCGGCCGCTGAGAGGCGATACCGTGCGGCGTTCACGCAACGCGGCGTGCAGCTCCGCGCCAATGCGCTCGTGCAGCGTGGCCCGTTCTCCGCTCTTGCCGCGTACTTCTAATGCTCCGTAACTTGTCACAATCTCTCCTTTGCAAATCGCCGGAACCAGCGTTTCAGGTGATTCAGATGAAAAAGTCGCTGTTCTCGCGGCCAATGGCGATGGAGCCAAGATTGCAGGCGAAACTATAGTCCTGGTTGAAAGCGTGCTGACGCGCTGCGAGGATGTCGTTGAGCATGCGAGGGAACGGGGTGTCGCTAAACAAGCCCATGCCGCCGACTACCCGATACAGCTTGTTCGCGGCATCGGCGGCACGGCTGGCAACATGCGCCGCCTGATATTTATACAGGACACGTTCGCTGGTTGGCGGTGTTTCACCGCGCTCAATGTAGCCTTCCATGGCAGCGAAGTTTCGGTGCAGAACCGCCTTCATTTCCGATACGGCCGACAGCGCTTCCGCGATCGATACTTGCACGCTCTGGTTTTCGGCGGCCTTGCCGCCGAACGGTGAGACTCGCTTGGCAGCGTAATCAGCAACGGCGCTGGCAAAGCCCTGCAGTGCACCAATACAGGAGCTGTTAACCGCACGGATAAACACCTGGCCGAATGGCAGCTTGTAGAGTGGCGCACTAAATACCTTCATGCCTGGGCTGTCGCACAGGAAGCCCTGGCGATGACGGTGCGTGCGGTAAGCAGGGACAAACGCCCCCTCCACCACAATGTCCTTGCTGCCGGTGCCGCGCAAGCCATTGACCTGCCAGGAGTCTTCGACAATGCGCAGATCGGCCAGTGGCACAGCGAGCGTGCCCGGTTCAACACCACCTTTACCGTCAGGCAGCATCGCGCCAAGCAAGATCCAGTCGGCATTGTCGCAACCGCTGGAAAACTTCCAGCGTCCGCTCAGTTTGAATCCCCCCTCCACTTCTTCGACTTTACCTACCGGCATGTAAGTCGAAGCGACCAGCACGTCTTCGTCGTCTGCCCATACTTCAGCGGCCAGGCGCGCATCAAACAGCGCCAGGTGCCAATTGTGAACGCCAAGAATGCCAAACACCCAGGCCGCCGACATATCGCCCTCGGCAAGAATGGTCTGCACTTCGTAGAATACAGAGGGGCTTAACTCATAGCCGCCCCATTTTTTTGGCTGCAGAATACGGAACAATCCCAACGCCTTCATCGCATCGACAACATCGGCAGGGATGCGCGTCTCGGCGGAGAAGGAAGACGCTCGTTCCGCCAGCATAGGCACAAGACTGCGCGCGCGCTGGTACAGCTCTGCGGGGGTGGGGATTACGGAACTGGCGACGGCAGTTGCGGTTGCGGATTTCATTTCATTGCTCCTGTGTATAGACATTGCTAATTTGTTTGAAGCGAGCGTTACTGATCACGGTCGCACGCCTTGGGACCGGATCAGATCGTCGCAGGTTACTGAAGTGCATTTAGCACGAACTTGTGGCCCCAATAGCTCGGCAACGTGGTCTCGAATACCATGTGGCGGTCCCAGTCTTTCAATACACCGTGCCAGCCAATTTCGAAGAAGAATGCGCCGCCCGGGGTCATAAAGTAGAAAGAAATGGCGTCATCATTGACGTGCTGGCCTAACGTCATGACCAGTTTCATGTCGCTGTTCATGACCCGATCCAGCGCCAGGCCCACATCCTTCAGGCTTGGCATTTCGACGCACATATGGATCAAGCCAGCCGGCGATGGCATGCCGGCAAGCGCAAGGCTATGCTGTCGCTTGTTTTCGCAGTGCAAAAAGCGCAGCTTGACTGCCTGTCCGCCGAAATTCATTGTCAAGATATCGGACAAGCCGAACCCCAGCGTCTCGTGCCAGAAGCGATAGCAAGCGTCGACGTCGGTAGCAGGCAATACTATGTGCCCCAGGCCGAGTTCGCCCGTAACAAAACCTGGCACCCCGATCGGCGAAACGAACTGCTTGAAGTCACAAACCGGTCCCCAGAACACTTCAATCCGATTGCCATCCGGGTCGTGCAACCAGAAAAACTCCTGCACGCGCCGCAGGCGCTGTTCTTCAGCCACACCATCCGTCAACTGCACACCACGTTCACACAAGGATTTCTTTAAGTGTTCGTAGGCCTCCTGGCTGGGAACGGCCCACCCCGACGCAATGAGGCGGTCCGTCTCGGACGGAACAATGGCGAGCCTGAAATCCCGCTCGTCCATTTTGAGATATAACGAGTCATCCGGACCGGGGGCGGTCGACATACCCAGAATGTCCTCCGCAAACGGACGCCAATCGGCGACGCGCTGAGCGCCGATCACAACATAACCGAGTTCCTGCACTCTCATAAAAACGTCTCCAATTATTATTTATATGATTTCCGCCAAACTACCGCTTTGCCGCAATGCGTCCACTTGAATGACAAAACTATTGTAGGCTCGCGTTGGGCACCAGAAAACTTGAAACGCTTACCAAAAACGTTCAAGGCTTGAGCAAAACGACTGTCGTCAGAACGTACGGGCAAGGATGGCGCCGCAGCGTAATCACTCCGGCCCGTTCTGGAACAACGGTGGACGCGATAGTCATGACTCGCGTGAAAATCGTGATCACGGTGAATTGCGCTGCACAGTTCAGGTTGACTGATACAGTTCATCGCAGTCGGTCAAGCCGAGCCACGTCTCGAGATGGGTCGCTGTGGCCAGCTTGTCGCGCATCTGCAGCGACGCGAATTCGGCGACCTGACGGCCGACAATTTCCAGCTGGCCGCTGACGGCAGGATCGGTACATTGGCCGTCCTTGAACAAACCCTGCACCGTACGCACGCCGGCGCCCATCGGTGTCGGCCAGCCACGCAGCGCATGCACGATGGCGCGCAGCGTCGTCATCGTGCTGCCGGTTGCCTGCCACCCGTAAGCTGTTGCGATCAGGCCGACCGGCAGGCCATCCAGATAGACACGACTGTCTTTCGAAGTCTCTTCGATATAGTCGATAGCGTTCTTGACCAGGCCGGAAATGGTGCCGTGATAGCCCGGACTGGCAATGATGATGCCGTTCGCCTGGCGAATGGCGGCAACAAATTCCTTGGCCTCCACGCAGTCCCACGTGCCTTCCGCCAGGTAATGAGGAAAGCTGGCCAGCAACGCCCCGCCAAACAGCTTAGTCCGCGCTCCGTGCGCTTCGGCGGCACGCAATGTCAATGCAAGTGCCTGTTCGGTGGAGCCCCCCGGCGTGGCGGTACCACCAAGCCCAACGATAAATGGTTTCAAGATTATTCCTCAGAGATTGATCAGACAGTGATCTCATCTTAATCGCATCAATCGGCCAGGCCATGCACGAACACTTGCGATAAACGAACACTTATATCGCCAGCGGCGTACGCCGGGCACGCCGCCACTTCGAACGTATACATTTCAAACAGACACACAACCGGAGACATCATGTCCGCTACATCTGCACCGCCGATCGGCCAATTCACACAAGTATTCAATTCGAGCTTGCGCTTCCATTTCCATGAGCACGGGGCACCCAACGAAGAAAAACCATCCCTGCTGTTTCTGCATGGGAGCGGCCCGGGCGCCAGCGGGTACAGCAATTTCAGACAAAATTTCCCCGTCTTACATGACGCCGGCTACCACGTCTTGATTGTCGATTACATTGGCTTTGGCTATTCCGACAAGCCCGTTGACTTCGAATACAGCGGCGTCAACCAAGTCGCCATCCTGCACGAGTTTCTGCAGCAGCGGCAGGTAAAAAAGGTGGTCCCGATCGGGAACTCCCTGGGCGGCTATTACGGCATTCAGTTCGCGCTTACGTATCCAGACATGGTCCCTAAGCTGATCTGCATGGCGCCTGGCGGGATAGAGGAACTTGCCAAATGGATGCCCGCTTCATCCGGACTGCAGGCCATGGCGGCCGCAGTTGCGCAAGGCGGCTTCGATACGGATTCATTCCGCGCACTGCTCAAGCTGCTCGTCAAGAGCGAATCGGTGATCACCGAACAAGTGATTGCAGAGCGCTTGCCGATCGCACAATCGCAGCCACGCGAGGTGTACAGCAAAGCCGTGCATGCGCCGATCTGGGACTCGCTCGCAGACCTGAACATGCCGGTGCTCGGTTTCTGGGGCTATCACGACCAGTTCATTCCGGTGCGGCACGCATTGATCATGCAAGAGAAAATCCCCGACTGTCGCATGGTGATTTCCAATCGCGCCGGTCACTGGTTCATGATCGAGGAGCCGGACATGTTCAACCGGATCTGCCTCGACTTTCTTCGGGAGCAGTGAACACTCGATCTTGTCATCACCACGGCGGCACGGTGCGGCCGCCATGGTGAACAGGTAGTGCCGGGGTTTGGGGCCTCGATTGATTGTTAAGGAGTGGAGGCCCGTTCTTTAAAGTGCTCGTCCGTTTGATCTTGCTGCATCATCAAATGATTGACTGCCGCCATGGCGAAGGTCATGGAAGATCCCAGCGTAGCCCCTGCCCCTGGGTAGCTCCCCCCCATTACCGAACCCGCTACATTCCCGACCGCATAGAGTCCCGGAATCGGGGTGCCGCTGACATTCAACACTCTGGCCGCCTCGTCGGTCTTAGCCCCACCCTTGGTACCAAGGTCCCCCAAATCGAGGCGCACAGCGTAGTACGGCCCCTTGGCAAGTTCTCCCAGCGTGCGACTCGGACCATGTGACGGATCGCCGAAATATTTGCTGTAGAAGTCGTCTCCACGGCCAAAATCCTTGTCCACGCCGGTTCTCGCGTAGCGGTTAAACTTCGCGACCGTTTCGGCCAGCGCGTCCTTGGGGATTCCAATCTTTCCAGCAAGCTGATGAAGCGAGTCCGCCCGATAGAGGAAGTTATCGAACCAGTCAGGCGGCAGCGTCGCATCAGACGCCACACTGCCCGGCAACAAACCACCTAGTGGATACTTGCGCCGGAATTCGCTGTCAAACACAAGCCAGCATGGCAAATTCGCGCCAGTAAGTGCCTGATCGCGCAGCATAGCCTGACCGAACTGGTGGTATGAACAGATTTCATTCGTAAAGCGCACACCGTTGCGGTTGACGCACAGGCTGTGAGGCAGGCCGCGCTCAAAAAACAGCGCCATATGCCGGTTCGTATTTGGCGCCTGCAGCGAAGGCATGCGTATCGTCGGCGCCCACCACGCCTGTTCGAGAAACGCCGTGTCGGCACCGATCGCTTGCGCCGCGCGCAGGCCATCACCGACGTTGTTATCGCGCGGCGTCGCGCTCCATTCGCCGTTGGATTTGTGCCCCAGATGCCGTTCGCGCATTTCCGTGGATTGCTCGAAGCCCCCGCTCGCCAGGATCACACCTCTATCCGCACTCAGCATCTGCTGGCGGCCTTCACATAGGACGATGACGCCGGTAACGCGGCCGTCAGTCACAACGAGTTCCTTCATGCAGGTGTTGAGCAGTAAGGGGATGCCCCGCTCCAGCATCGCCTTGCGCAATCCGCCAATCAGGGCATTGCCGATGGTCAAGCGCCGGTCACGACGGGTACGGCGCCGGCAACTGATATCGCCCCAATAACGCAGCATGGCACGTCCCAGCACACCCACCCAACCAGGCTTACGGTAAAGCAGCGCACTGCCCTCTTCGAGATCGAGTGAGATCCGGTTCATCAGCTTGAATTCCGGGTACGATTCACGCAAGCGATAAAACTCGTCGCCGAGCACATACCCATCCTCCAACGGCGCGACAAACATTGTCCGTCCGCCGGCCAAAGCGCCAGGGAGTTTCGGGTAGTAGTCCGGGTACGTCAGTTCGGGATGCACATAATATTTGACGCCGAGCTCCGCCAGGTAGTCGACAAGCCGTGGCGCCATGTCCACGTAATAGCGCAACTTTGCCTCTGGTACCGCATTTTCCGTGCACGCCTTGAGGTACTCCAATGCCTTGGCAGATGAATCCTTACCTTGCAGAGCGTCGTTGTTCGGGATCCATATAGCACCGCCGGATACCGCCGACGTCCCGCCATAGCGGTCCGACTTTTCCACAACCAGGGCGCGCAGCCCAAGGTCGTGCGCCCTGATGGCGGCCAGCATACCGCCGGCACCGGAGCCGACGACGACGACATCAAAATTTCCAGTTGCGTTATTGTCCATGTCTATCCTACTCCTTTGAGTTCGCAGCAGCGCTGGCCAGTTGCTGACGCACGCGTTTTTTGTCAATTTTCCCGGTGGCGCCGATATACATGGCGTCCATAAAGACCACTTCGTCCGGCATCCACCACTTGGGAATCCGCCCTTCAAGAAACTTTGTGATTTCTCCCGGGTTCGCCACCGCACCGGAAACAAGTTCAAGAAACAGGACAGGGCGCTCTCCCCATTTTTCGTCACTTCTTCCGACCACCGCCGCCAGCGCGACCTTGGGATGCATCATGGCCGCATTCTCGATATCGATCGAACTAATCCACTCACCACCTGACTTGATTACATCCTTGGCACGGTCAGTGATCCGCATGAAGCCGTGCTCATCGATGGTGGCAATATCGCCCGTATCGAGATAACCTTCTTCATCAAGAATGGAGCGCTCGTCGCGGTAATAGGCGGAGGCAATTGCGGGGCCGCGCGCGAACAGCCGCCCGGGACTCACGCCGTCGTGTGGCACGCGGCCATTGGCATCATCGAGCAGCTTGAGGTCAATACCGACCGGCGAGCGGCCCTGCTTCAGGCGCCACGGCATCTGCCTGTCGAATGGCAGGGCAGCGATTTCCGGGGTTAGCGCACCCACGCCGCCAACCGGCGACATCTCGGTCATGCCCCAGGCATGCAGCGGTTCAACGCCAATCTCGCGGAGACCTCGTATGACCCGCTCCGGACAAGCGCCGCCGCCAATGATCACGCGTTTCAGCGTAGCCGGACGCCGACCGGTTTCCGCCAGGTGCTGTAGCAAGCCCAGCCAGACTGTTGGCACGCCCAGGCTTATCGTCACGCCTTCTTCTTCAATCAACTCGAACAGGGAGGCGCCATCGAGACGTGCGCCAGGCATGACCAGCTTACAACCCGCCGCCGGCGCGGAGAATACAACCGCCCAGGCGTTGGCGTGATACATCGGCACCACCGGCATGACGACGTCACATGCGCGGAACCCGAATACATCCGACTGCAACGTCGTCAGCGCATGCAGGAAGTTTGAACGATGGGAATACAACACCCCTTTAGGATTACCAGTAGTGCCCGAGGTATAGCACAGGCCAGCCGCACTGCGTTCGTCAAAGGCACCCCACTCTGCTTCGCCTCTCCCGCCCCCGACAAAATCGGACAGCAGGCATTGAGGCGTGTTGAAATCGGGGACATCCGCCGGCGGCGTGAAGAACACAATTCGCTCGACGCACGGGCAAGCCGGCAGGATGCGCTCAAGGATAGGGGCAAACGCGGCATCGGCCAGAATGATACGGTCCTGGGCGTGATTAACAATGTACACCAGCTGCTCGTCAGACAGGCGGGGATTGAGCGTATGGCAGATGGCTCCGATGCCACTGATGGCGTACCAGGCTTCAAGATGCTCCACGCCGTTCATGGCCAACGTCGCCACGCAGTCCCCGGCTTGAATACCGGCCGCGAGCAAAGCACTGGAAAGCCGCTTGGCGTCGCGGTGAACACTGGTGTAATTCTTGCGCCCGATGCTCCCATCGGGCAGGCGCGTGACAACGTTTCGCGCGCCGTGCCAACGCGCCGCGTGATCCAGTAATCGGTCTGTGGTCAGGCTAAATTCCTGCATGAGCCCCGGTTTGAATGTCATATTATTTCCTCGCACTCAAGCATTGGTTTCAGACGCGTTCGAATATTGCGGCGATACCTTGTCCGCCGCCGATACACATGGTCGCAAGGCCATAGCGTCCGCCCGTGCGATGGAGTTCGTGCACCAGCTTGGTGGTAATGATGGCGCCGGTGGCGCCAACCGGATGGCCCAATGCGATGCCGCTACCGTTCGGATTCACTTTGCTGCGATCGAGTCCCAACTCGCGCACGACGGCACACGCCTGCGAAGCGAATGCCTCGTTGGATTCAATCACATCGAGATCGGCGATGTTGAGGCCCGCGCGTTCCAGCGCGATCCGTGTGGCCGGCACCGGGCCGATTCCCATGTGCGCAGGATCGACGCCGGCATGACCATACGCAACCAGGCGTGCGAGCGGCGTCAAACCATGCTCTCTCACCGCAGCCGCACTCGCCAGCACGAGTGCAGCCGCGCCATCATTGATGCCCGACGCATTACCGGCGGTCACGCTACCGTTCTCCTTGCGGAAGATAGGCCGCAGTTTTTCGAGGTCTGCCAGCGTCACCCCCTCACGAACGTATTCGTCGACTTCGAACAGATAGGCACGGCCGCGCTGCCGCACCTCGATGGGAACAATCTGGGCCTTAAAGTGGCCTGCCGCGATGGCCGCCGCCGCGCGCTGCTGGCTCTGCAACGCCTGCGCGTCTTGCTCCTGCCTGGAAATGCCATATTTGTCCGCGACGTTCTCGGCGGTGACGCCCATCAGTCCGTTGCCAAATGGATCAGTGAGGGCACCATTCAACGCATCGACCAGCGCCGCATCGCCCATCCTGTGGCCCCATCGCATGGCGGTGGCGAGAAAGGGGGCACGGCTCATTACTTCAGCCCCGCCGCCAACGACGATTTGCGCATCGCCCATGCTGATGTAATGCGCCGCCGAGAGAATGGCTTGCAGGCCCGAGCCGCACAGGCGGTTAACGGTCATGGCTGGTGTACCATGCGGGATGCCCGCACCTATACCCGCCACGCGTCCCAGGTAGGCATCTTTGGGCTCAGTGGGTATCACTTGGCCAAAGACCACGTGATCGACGCGCTCGGCCGCCACGCCGCTGCGTTTTAACACTTCCCTTATCACGGCGCTCGCCAGCTCACCTGGTGCCGTGTCGCGCAGCGCGCCGCCAAACGATCCGATCGCCGTGCGGGCTGCGCCTACTATGAAAACCTCTTTCAACATATTGTTCCCTGATGTGTACTCAAAAAATGTCCGGTGTTGCACCGGATGCGGCATCGCTCCGCGCGACGACCGCAGCCAGCCAGCCAGGCACGCGCGGCAATTCGAAATCGAAAAAGAAACGGCACGCCCGCAGCTTGCCGGTATAAAAGGAGGTCGCCCCGGCCTTGTCCTGTGCCCGGTTGGCCACCACCGCCTGCTCCAGCCACAACCATGCAGCCACGCCATGGCCAAACGCCTGGAGAAACGGCACGGCATTGTCCGTTGCGCGCGCACGCGGCATATCTCGCAGCACCTCGATGGCGGATTCAATTTCCTTCCACGTTTTCATCAATGACTCGGCGTGTGGAGCGAGTGCTGGATACCCGGATGCCATATGGCTGGTCGCCGCCACACGCTGGCGTAAAACTACCATTCCTGACGCGGGTTCCGGCAACAATTTGCGGGCCAGCAGATCCATCGCCTGCACCCCGGTAGTGCCTTCGTGAATCGGATTCAGGCGATTGTCCCGGTACAGCTGCTCAACATCGAAATCGCGGGTATAGCCATAGCCCCCGTGGATCTGGATCGCGAGGTCATTGGCCGCCAGTCCGTATTCCGAGGCCCACGTCTTGGCGATCGGAGTTAGCAAGCTGAGCAAATCGGCAGCAAATTCGTCGTCATGCTCGTCAACCAGCTTGGCGCAGTACAGGCACAAAGCCAGCGCCCCTTCCGCATACGCTTTCTGCGACATCAGCATGCGCTTGACATCGGCATGCTCGATAATCGCCACTGGCGGGCCGCCCTTGGTCTCGGGCCTGCGCCCCTGGAGGCGCTCCTGAGAATAGGCGAGCGCATGGCGATAGCCTCGGTACCCTACTGCCGCCGCACCAATGGCGACCCCGATCCGGGCTTCGTTCATCATGCTAAACATCTGGCGCAGCCCCTGACCTGGCTCGCCTATCATCCAGCCGATCGCGCCAGAGGTTTCGCCAAAGTTCAACAGGCAGTTCGCGGTTCCCCGGTATCCCATTTTGTGATTCAGTCCGGCGACGGTGACGTCATTACGGCGGCCATCTGGCAAGACTTTCGGCACGATAAACAGCGAAATCCCCCTGGTACCCTCGATCAGGATTCCATCATCCCCGGGAACTTTGGCGAGCACTAAATGAATGATGTTCTCGGACAGACTTTGGTCGCCCCCGGAAATCCACATCTTGTTGCCCGTCAGGCGATAGCGCACGCCAAACTCGTCATCGCCATCGACCACTGCCCGAGTGCGGATATCGGCGAGACTGGAACCGGCCTGCGGTTCGGACAGGCACATCGTTCCGAACCAGCGTCCCTCAATCTGCGGCGCGGCGAACTGCTGGGCCTGCGCCTGCGTGCCATATGTGACAATCAAGCGGGCGTTCGCAATGGTCAGCATCGCGTACGCCGATGTCGCCAGATTTGCTGCGGCAAACAAGGAAAACGACGCCGCGTGCACCAGGTAAGGCAAGTTCATGCCACCGAGTTCAGGCGGAAATCCCGCAGAGAACAGGCCGGCTCGCGCATACTGCCAGAGCGCGTCGCCTATCGCCTGGGGCACCTGGACAGCCCCGGAAGTGTCCTGGAAGGGCTCGCACTGGTCCGCCTGCTTGTAATGCGGCAGGAACAAATCGACGGCCAGACGTTCAGATAGATCCAGCACCGCGTCGACCGTTTCGCGAGAGTGATCTTCGTACGGCGGACGGCCATAGCTGAGGTCGGCTTTAAGCCATTCATACAACAGGAAATCGAGATCCCGGCGGGGAATAAGGGGATGTGACACGTCGCTATCCTTAAATAATGGTTGATCCACCGTCGACGACGAGGACATGGCCGGTGATATGCCCACCGGCATCTGAGGCCAGAAGCAGCGCCGCGCCCTTGATGTCATCGCCGCCGCCAAGTTTGCCCAGTGGAGTCCCATCGACAAGCTCCACCCCGAAGCGCGCCAGCGTCGCCTCGGTCAGCTTCGAAGGGAAAAAACCGGGAGCCAGCGCATTGACCCGGATCCCTCTCCCGCCCCACTCGGCCGCCAGGGCCCGGGTCATGTTCACGACGGCGCCCTTGGCCGCGTTGTAAGCGATCGTTCCACCACGCCGGGCGTGATGGCCCTGCAAACCTTCAATGGATGCGACGTTGACGACAGCGCCACGCGCACGCGGCAAAAAGCAGCGCTTGGCCACTTCCTGCGTCAACAGGAACATGCCGGTGACGTTGAGGTTCATGACTTTATTCCAGCCGTCGAGCGGATAAGTTTCGGCCGGAGCGCCCCAGGTGGTCCCGGCGTTATTGACGAGGATATCCACTGTTGTTTCTTCAGCGATGACGCGGTCGACCAGCTTCACCACCGATTCGTGGCCGCCGATATCGGCAGCCACGGAACGCGCGGTTATACCCAAGGCACCAAGATGCGCAACCGCCTCATCGAGCTCCTCCTGTTTTCGCGCCACGAGCACCACGGTGGCACCAAACTCCCCAAGCGCCTCGGCTATCTGCAAGCCAAGCCCTCGCGAGCCTCCGGTAATCAAGGCGACACGGCCCTGCAGGTTGAATAGTCTTTTTAGATTGGCCATGTATTATCCTGGATTGAGGGTACTGAAACTGCGGCCTTGGCCTACCAGTTGCGCCAGCATTGGCGCCGGTTGCCACGCCCATCCATGCCGCGATGCCGACCATTCACTAATGCGCTGGTAGACTTCGCGCAAACCTCGCCGTTCGGCATAAAACATGGGACCACCCCGCTCCGCCGGGAATCCATATCCATTCAGATAAACGACGTCGATATCGAGTGGCCGATACGCAATCCGTTCATCCAGGATGCGTGCTCCTTCATTCACCATGGCAAGCACGCAGCGGTCAACGATTTCCGTATCGGATATGGTTCTTCGCTCAACATTGATCGCCGCGGAGTGAGCCACCACTAACTCATCGATTCTTGGATCGACTTTCGGGGTGCGGCCGTCGGGATAGAGATAGAATCCCGCCCCTGTCTTTTGACCATAACGCCCCATTTCGCAAATCAAATCGGGCAGCTTCGAATATGGGCGGTCTGGCTGGCTAAGTGCCCGCCTTTTACGTATGCTCCAACCAATATCCTGGCCGGCCAGGTCCATGGTACGGAACGGCCCCATCGCCATGCCCCACTCTTCCAGTGCGCGGTCGACCTGCTGCGGCAGCGCCCCCTCCTCAATCAGGAAGTACGCCTGGCGCAAATACTCCTCAAAAATCCGGTTCCCGATAAAGCCATCGCAGACGCCGGCAACCACGCCAATCTTTCCGATGCGTTTCGCGAATGCCATGGACGCAGCCAGGACGACCGGTGCGGTACGAGCGCCCCGCACGACTTCCACCAGGCGCATCACATTGGCCGGACTAAAGAAGTGCATACCAACGACGCGCTCTGGCCATCGTGAAAATACCGCCATCGCATCGATGTCCAGCGTTGAAGTATTGCTCGCCAATATTGCGCTCGGCTTCGCGACTCGGTCGATTGCGGTGAATACCTCACGCTTGACGTCCAAGTCCTCGAACACGGCTTCAATGACAAGGTCAGACTCCGCGATGTCCTGGAACTCCTGGGTTGGCGTTAAGCGCCCCAGACGGTCAACCGCATCACGTTCGCTGCAGCGGCCCTTCTCGACGTCGCGCCACAACATTTTGGCAATCCCGTCTACGGCAGCCGTCAGTGTCTGTTCGCGCTGCTCGACCAATACCACCGCCAGCCCGGCATTGAGCAATGTCAGGGCAATCCCGGTGCCCATCGTACCGGCGCCGATAACCGCGCAATGCTCAATAGTCGGAGCAGGCAGACCGATCTCCATACCGGGTATCACCGCAGCCTGGCGCGCCGCGAAGAAGGAATGACGCAAACCCGCTGAAGCGTCGCTGGCGAGTAAGGCGTCGAAAAAACGTGCTTCCAGCGCCAGCCCTTCCTCAAATGCGCTTCCAGAATTGGTCGCCGCAATACATTTGATGATGTCGTCCCGCGCGGTGCTCAACGTGCGCTGCCGGGGTGCGTCCGCACGCGCCTTCTCGATGGCCTCCGCGTCTTCGCCCACGGGCAGCGCATGGACGACACGCAGAGGCACGGTGCGAATCGTGTGCGCCAGATCCACCTTGTCAATATCGTCCACGATTGCGTCGATCAGGCCGCACGCAAGCGCTTCCTGGGCGTTAATCCTTTTGCCCCCGAGGATAAGTTCAAGCGCCTTGGATATCCCCACCAGCCGCGGCAAACGTTGCGTTCCGCCACCTCCCGGCAGCAGGCCGAGCGTCACCTCTGGAAAGGCGAAGGTCGCGTCAGCCGTCGCGATGCGTGCATGACCGGCCAGCGCCAGTTCGAGGCCGCCCCCCATCGCATAACCATGGATCGCCATCACAACTGGTTTGTCCGCCCGCGCGATGAATTCAATCAACTCTCGCAGTTCGCCGATCTTTTCCGGAGATTTGTCGAAGTCCGCGATATCGGCCCCGGCGGAAAAACATTTCCCACGCCCCCGCACAACGACTGCGCCAATGTCATCCCGTACGAGTTGCGATTTCAGGTTTGACAGGATCGCGCTCACCACGCCGCGGCCAATCGACAGCGTGTTCAAGGGAGCGTCATCGATATAGACGACGGCAATTTCACCATTCATTGCTTCATTCACTTTCATGGCAACGCGGCCTGTTCAGTTTCCCAATACGCCAGCGCCTTGGACATGTCCATCTCCAGCTCGAACCGGGCAACCATATCGGGCTGCACATCCTTCGCATCGACATAGAACTGCTCATACCAGCGGCGCAATTGGTACACCGGCCCGTCAACCTGACACAGAATAGGATTGTCGACACGCGCCTTGTTCTTCCAGATATCCACGTCCTGGTAGAAAGCGTTACGGAATGCCACGGTATATTCGTCCGCGATGGCCTGCGCTACTTCGGCCGGCACGCCTGGCATTCTCCGAACGACGACGCCGGCATGGAGCATGAAGCTGTTTGGCGTGATCGGATAGTGCGCATTGATCAGCCAGCAGTCGATTTTTTGGCCCTTGTAATTCGCTTGCTGGAAATTGATCATGTACGCCGGGCCGTAATAAGTGGCTTCGCTGTCCATGCCGAACTGGTCGTCATTCTCGCCCTCATTTGCCTGACCAAGTGAGCGGTCCTTGCGCGTTTCGTACACTGCTATCTGGCTGGCGGTATGGCCTTCAAAGACATTCTTGAATTTGCGGGGCAGCCAGCCATGTACATAGTAGAAATGCGTGTTGTCGGCAACGTTGTCGACCAATTCCCTGCAGTTTGTATTGATAACCTGACTTTCCCAGTTCCATGTGGTGCACTCGCCAGCGTCAAATGGCAGGATGGGAGGAATCGCGACTTCCGGTGGTGGCGGATTGTCTTCCGGGTCGTGGTAGACGAAAAGTTGGCCGCTTACTTCAGAAACGGGCCAGGACTTGATTTTCGCTCGTGGCGGGATACGTGGCGCGAAGGGAATGGCGGCGCAACGGCCGTCACCACCCCACTGCCAGCCGTGAAACGGGCATTCGACGCTGTTGCCGCGTATTTTTCCGTGACCGAGCGATCCACCCATGTGGGGGCAATAGCCGTCGAGAATACGGATGGTTCCGTCTTCGCCGGCAAAGACGACCAGCTTGGTGTTGAAGATTTCCAGCGCGTGGGGTTTGCCGTCCCGGAATTTCTCAGCGACACCAAGTACATGCCAGCCACGTGCAAAACGCTCGGGTGGGGTAGTTGATTCAACCCTGTGAAGCGGTGCAGCAACTGGTGCGCTCTCGCAGTTCGTATGATTCATTTTCGATGGTCTCCGTTGATTGCCGAGATGTATCCGGCCTTAGCGATATTCTATGGAGACACACACTGAATGCCATGGAAAGCACGACCGCATAAAGGTCAACGCTTATCCAAAACGAGTACTGCTGGGTTAAAGGGGAATTTGGACTGGAATCGCAGCCACCATGACACGTTGTATCAGCGGCGTAATTCAACAGGTGATCGGCAAGAACAGAGGGGCGTACGGCAGGTGAGATCGAAGGCCAATGAGGGAACGAGGCATACACCAGCAACAATCGGGCCAGCGGGTTCGGCACGGACGAACCGCCAGCAGCCCACAGCGATTGAAAGCGGCATCAGCGGTTTTCGGCTGTGGTACTTAATCGGGCGCGGTAGTCGCCGGGCGCCTCGCCAGTAGCTTTTTTGAACGCCGACGAGAAGGCACTGGGGTGGGCGTAACCCAATTGATACGCGATCGCCTTCAACTGCATAGAAGAGTCCCGCAGCAGCGTCTGCGCGCGCACCATCCGAACCTCTTCGATATAGTCGTAAACGGTCTTTCCAGTCGTGCTTTTGAAAATACGCCGCAGGTGGGCGACACTGAAGCCACACGCATCGGCAACATTGCTGAGATTCGGTGAACCATCTTCAAACGACTTGATGTAATTCTGGATGAATTGCAATCGCGCTTTGCTGAGAGTTCCCTTTGAATCAGTCATGCAACCACCGCGATTTTGCTCAGATAGCAATCTAGCGAAGTCGACCCCGATAAGGGTGACGAGTGCACCGATCATTTCGACGCTGGAGCGTTTTGGATCCAACACCTCCTCCGAAACCCGTCGAAGGCCATATTCGATATTGGGATTCCTAAGGCTTAGGCAAGAAGCCGGATCGGCCATCACTTGGGCAGCATCGCATTCCGCCTGTTCGCTCAGCCAATCAAGATTAAATCGACAATCGACCGTGCGCGCCACCTCAAGATTGCCCGCCCCGCGCACATGTACCTCAACGTTGGGCGGCATAAGCATTAATGGCCCAAAAGAACCCGTCTCATCGGCGTCCACCCAGCCCCGCGCATCGAGGCGCGACGGCCACAACCTCAATCGGAGGATCGGTTCGGTCGAGAGTCCAACAAATTCCGCGCCCGCATCCCATTGATAGTCGACAACCTGAATGATGCCTACTTGGGTCTCAGCCGTAGTGCATACCTTAGCCGTTGCACCAGCTGTGAGATTCATAACGATTGTCTCCAACAATAATTATATTTATCATATTTTATACATCTTTTAACAGCAAACTGCTTCAAGAACCTTCGTCATTAGCAATTTCATTTTAGAAGGCGAACACTCGTCTAGCAATACGACTACAAAGTATATTTTCAACTGTAAGGTTGCTCATATGCTGCAAATTCGATGCATAGTCGCGCTCACAACTGCCCCACCGGTCATGGTCGTGTCTTCTTCCAAGTATCACGACTGTTCGACCACGCATGTCACCGGCACGACTCGGTATGATCGCATGACTGTCCTGAGACGACAGGCTCGCTCGCTTACAAAAACTGCGCTTCACTTTCGAAATCCGCTCAAACAACACGCTGGGCGACCGGCCGGAGCGCGTCAATGAATTTGAAGCACCTTGTTGAATTGGTAAGAGGCTAAGTCTCGGTCTTTCAGACAGATTTTTTCTCGTGATCGGCGGGTTGATCCATGCAGCTGTCGGCAATTTCCGCGGTTGCCGATGCCAGAATGGCAATGCTGCCGGTTGTACCAGGTCAGGAACTGGGCGCGCTGGGTGCGGGCGTCAGCCAGCGAGCCAAAAGCGTGCCGGGAAGCAAGCCTGATACCTCAAGGTCTTGAACTGTGCTTCCGCGTATGGATTTTCGTCGGACACGTAGGGCCGGCTGCGCGATTTAGCGATGCCCAAGTCGGACAGCAGTGTGGCCACCGGCTTGGATTGCCTGCTGCTGCCGCGGTTCGCATGCAAGGTCAGCGTGCCCGGCGCGATACCTTCCTAGGCGGCGGTGTCGACGATGACCTGCTCGGCCAGTTCGGCGGTTTCGTGCTCGGCCACCATCCAGCCGACCACGTAGCGGCTGAAGATGGTTCAGGAGAAAAATCCTGAATAGAAGCGCAAAATCGCCGGCAACGCGGCGCATTTACTAGATTCGATTTGCCGCACACGGCAGCAAGCCCTTGACTGCTGGAGGATCGGAATCGAACCGGCCTAAACCGCTCTGCCGGCTACCGCGAAACCACTATCTGCAGCAAGTGCGTCAATACAACCGCTAAGCAATGGTCAGTGGCAAAGTATGTCCGCAAACAACAAAGGCCGTTGATGATAAAAAACGAATCATCAACGACCCTCATTTTTCCATTAAAAATCAGTCACTTATAGCGAGCTCATCACTCCCATTCAATGGTCGCCGGTGGTTTTCCCGAAATATCGTACACCACGCGGTTGATGCCCCGCACTTCATTGATGATCCGGTTGGACACCTTGCCCAGCAGCGCGTGCGGCAGGTGCGCCCAGTGCGCCGTCATGAAGTCCTGGGTCTGCACGGCGCGCAGCGCCACCACGTATTCGTAGGTGCGGCCGTCGCCCATCACGCCCACCGACTTCACGGGCAGGAATACGGCGAACGCCTGGCTGGTCGCTTCGTACCAGTTCTTCGGCAACTGCTCTTCGTCCACGGCCTGGCCGGTGACGAATTCGTACGGCGTGTTGCGCAGCTCTTCGATGAAGATGGCGTCGGCGCGACGCAGCAGGTCGGCGTAATCCTTCTTCACTTCGCCCAGGATGCGCACACCCAGGCCAGGGCCTGGGAACGGATGACGGTACACCATGTCATGCGGCAGGCCCAGGGCCACGCCCAGCTTGCGCACTTCGTCCTTGAACAATTCGCGCAGCGGCTCGAGCAGCTTGAGCTTCATGGTGTCCGGCAGGCCGCCCACGTTGTGGTGGCTCTTGATGGTCTGGCCCTTCTTGCCCTTGCCGGCCGATTCGATCACGTCCGGGTAGATGGTGCCCTGCGCCAGCCACTTGGCGTTGACCAGCTTGCCCGACTCGACCTGGAACACTTCCACGAACTCGCGGCCGATGATCTTGCGCTTCTGCTCGGGATCGGTCACGCCGGCCAGGTGACCCATGAACTGGTCTTCGGCGTCGATGCGGATCACTTTCACGCCCAGGTTCTTGGCGAACATGTCCATCACCATCTTGCCTTCGTCCAGGCGCAGCAGGCCGTGGTCGACGAACACGCAGGTCAGCTGGTCGCCGATGGCGCGGTGGATCAGCGCGGCGGCCACGGACGAATCGACGCCGCCCGACAGGCCCAGGATCACTTCATCCGTACCCACCTGGGCGCGGATCTTCTCGACCGCTTCGCTGATGTAGTCGGGCATGTTCCAGTCCGACTTGCAGCCGCAGATCTCGTGCACGAAGCGGCCCAGCATGGCCTTGCCCTGCACCGTGTGCGTCACTTCCGGGTGCCACTGCACGCCGTAGAAATGCTTCTCTTCATTGGCCATGGCGGCGATCGGGCAGCTCGGGGTATTGCCCATCAGGACAAAGCCCGGTGGCATTTCCAGCACCTTGTCGCCGTGGCTCATCCACACCTTGAGCATGCCGTGGCCTTCGTCGGTGACGAAGTCGTTGATGCCGTCGAGCAGCTTGGTGTGGCTGCGGGCGCGCACTTCGGCGTAGCCGAATTCGCGCACCAGGCCGTTCTCGACCTTGCCGCCCAGCTGGGCCGCCATGGTCTGCATGCCGTAGCAGATGCCCAGCACTGGCACGCCCAGTTCGAACACGGCCTGCGGCGCGCGCGGGGCGTCGCCTTCCAGCGTGGAGCTGTGGCTGCCCGACAGGATCACGCCGGAAGCGCCGTAGTTGCGCACGAATTCGTCGCTGACGTCGAACGGATACACTTCCGAGAACACGCCGGAATCGCGCACGCGGCGCGCGATCAGCTGGGTAACCTGGGAGCCGAAATCGAGGATGAGGATTTTTGAATGCATGGGATAGGGGCTTCTAAATGATGAAATCGGTGCAGCAAGGCGGCCGCCGGCGGACGGCGGGCCGTGAGACGAAAACGCCGGCGACCATGGGCCGCCGGCGTCGTAAGGTTTAGAGGCTGAGCGCTTTTCGGGCGTGACCGAGCAGCGCGCCAGAAGGCGGCCGATCGAGGCGCAAAGCACAGCCATAGCGGGCTATGGCGAGCATTTGCAACGACGAGCGGGCGCTTTCTGGCGTGATGAGCGGGCATGAACGAAAAACTCTCAGACTCTCAGTCGCCGGAACGGTAGTTCGGCGCTTCCTTGGTGATTTGCACGTCGTGCACGTGCGATTCGCGCATGCCGGCCGAGGTGATCTCGACGAATTCGGCCTTGTTGCGCAGTTCGTCGATGGTGGCGCAACCGCAGTAACCCATCGACTGGCGCACACCGCCCACCAGCTGGAAGATGATGGCCAGCACGGAGCCCTTGTAGGCCACACGGCCTTCGATCCCTTCGGGCACGAACTTGTCGGCCTTCATGGTGGCGTCCTGGAAGTAGCGGTCGGCCGAGCCGTCCGACATCGCACCCAGCGAACCCATGCCACGGTAGGACTTGTAGCTGCGGCCCTGGTACAGGATCACTTCGCCCGGCGCTTCTTCCGTGCCGGCGAACATGGAACCCATCATCACGGTCGACGCGCCAGCGGCCAGGGCCTTGGAGATGTCGCCCGAGAAGCGGATGCCGCCGTCGGCGATGCACGGTACGCCCGTGCCTTCCAGCGCTTCAGCCACGTTGGAGATGGCGGTAATCTGGGGCACGCCCACGCCAGCCACGATACGGGTGGTGCAGATGGAGCCAGGGCCGATGCCGACCTTGACGGCGTCCGCGCCGTATTCCACCAGCGCCTTGGCGGCAGCGGCGGTGGCGATGTTGCCGCCAATGACGTCCACGTGCGGGAACTTGGTCTTGATCCACTTCACGCGGTCCAGGATGCCTTGCGAGTGGCCGTGGGCGGTGTCGACCACCAGCACGTCCACGCCGGCCGCGACCAGCAGCTCGATGCGCTCTTCATCCTTGGCGCCCACGCCGACGGCGGCGCCGACCAGCAGCTTGCCCTGGGAATCCTTCGATGCCAGCGGGTGTTCGGTCGACTTCTGGATGTCCTTGACGGTGATCAGGCCCTTCAGTTCGAAGGCATCGTTCACCACCAGCACGCGCTCCAGGCGGTGCTTGTTCATCAGGCGCTTGGCTTCGGCCGTGTCGGCGCCTTCCTTGACGTAGACCAGCTTTTCGCGCGGGGTCATCTTGGCGCGCGCTTCGGCGTCCAGTTCCTGTTCAAAACGCAGGTCGCGGTTGGTGATGATGCCCACCACTTCCTTGCCGGACACGACAGGGAAGCCGGAAATGCCATACTGCTCGGTCAGCTTGATGACGTCGCGAATCTTCATCTCGGGCGGGATGGTGATCGGGTCGCGCAGCACGCCGGCCTCGAAACGCTTGACGCGCGCCACTTCACGGGCCTGGTCCTTCGGCTTCAGGTTCTTGTGGATGATGCCGATGCCGCCCTCTTGTGCCATGGCGATGGCCAGACGGGCTTCGGTCACGGTATCCATCGCGGCGGACAGCAGCGGGATATTCAGGCTGATGTTACGGGTCAGACGGGTTTTGAGGGACGTATCCGCAGGCAGCACATTCGAGTACGCTGGGACGAGGAGCACGTCATCGAACGTGAGTGCTTTTTGAAGTAGACGCATAGCATTTCCTATTGGCGCAAAAGCAGATTATACAGAATTCCCGCGCCGCTGTCCTTGCGCCTCGGAAAAAATCTGTCACGCCCCGTGCCGCGCGATTGACAGTTGCCGCAAATCATGGCGAAATCTGCCCAGCGGCGCCTTCGCCCTGCCCCGGAAAGCATCACCATGAAACACGACACGCTCCCCTCCTCCCGCCGCGCCGCCGGCGCGCTGCGCCTGGCGCTGGCCGCCGCCCTGCTGGCCGTGTCGGCCCAAGCGCTGGCGCAATACCTGTGGATAGACGAAAAAGGCGTCAAGCAGCTGTCGGACCGCCCGCCGCCGCCCAACATCCCGGAAAAGCACATCCTGAAGGCGCCCGGCAAGCCGCTGTTCGATCCCAACGCGCCGGCGCCGGCGGCCGCGGCCGATGCGGCTGAAGCACCCGAATCCAAGGCCAAGGCCGCGCCCACGCTGAGCGAACGCAACGCCGACTTCAACAAACGCAAGACGGAGGCGGCCCAGGCCGAGCAAAAGAGCGCCGACGAGGTGCGCCGCAAGGCGGCCGAAGCGGCCAACTGCGCGGCGGCACGCAACCACCAGCGCGCCCTCGACGAAGGCATCCGCATGTCCACTTACGACAAGGATGGCCAGCGCGTCATCATGGGCGATGCGGAACGGGCCGAGGCGTCGAAAAAGAATCAGCAGGTGCTGGCCAACTGCCATTGAACGTTATCCGGCCCCTTTGAATGACCTGGCATGCCATGCCGTGTCAGGGATGCCAGGAATGCCAGCGCGCCACTGGATGCCCTTGAATGGCCAGCGCGAGGGCCGGCATCCCGCAAATTTCCCCGGTCGCGCCCCGCCTGCCGTAAGATAACGCTAACAACATTAATCAGCGGGCAAGGATGAGCAAGACAGTCAGCAACAAGAGCCGCGCCAGCGGGCGCATCACGCTCGCGGCCGTGGCGGAGCGGGCCGGCGTGGCCACCATGACAGCCTCGCGCGCCATCAGCCAGCCGGACATGGTGTCGCAGGCGCTGCGCGACCGGGTCCAGCAGGCCGTGGAAGAACTGGGCTACGTGCCCAACCGCGCCGCGCGGGCACTGGCCTCGTCGCAATCGCGGGTGATCGTGGTGCTGGTGCCGTCGCTGTCGAACGCCGTGTTCACGGCCGTGCTGGCCGGCATCCAGGATGCGCTGGACGCGGACGATTACCAGATCCTGATCGGCAACACGCGCTACTCCGACGCCGAGGAGGAAAAGCTGCTCGGCATCTACCTGCAGTCGAATCCGGACGGCATCCTGCTGTCCGGCCTCACCCACAGCCCGCGCGTGCAACGCATGCTGGCCGCCTCGCGCGTACCCATCGTCTCGATGATGGACCTGTCGCCCGACCCGGCCCAGCTGACGGTGGGCTTTTCCCAGTTCCAGGCCGGCCAGGCGATGACGCGCTACCTGATCGACAAGGGCCACCGGCGCATCGGCTTCATCGGCGCCCAGCTCGACGAGCGCACGCTGAAGCGGGCCGACGGCTACCGCCACGCCATGCGCGAGGCGGGCCTGGCCGACCCGCGGCTGGAGCTGATGGTGCCCGATCCGTCCACCATCGCGCTCGGCGCCGAGCTGCTGGGACGCATGCTGGCGCAGGCGCCGGACTGCGACGCCATCTTCTGCTGCAACGACGACCTGGCGCACGGCGCCATCTACCAATGCCAGCGGCGCGGCATCGCGGTGCCACGCCAGTTGGCCATCTGCGGCTTCAACGACCTGCCCGCGTCGGCCTGGATGAATCCGTCCGTGACCACCATCGGCACGCCGCGCTACCGCATCGGCTACGAAGCGGCCACCCTGCTGCGCAACGTGATCCGGGGCGAAACCCCGCCCACGCCCCACCTCGACCTGGGCTTCACGCTGATGGCGCGCGAAAGCGCTTGACGAACGACGGGGACAGCGCCGCCCCCCGATTCGCAGGCGCTGTCGTTGTTCAGGTACCACAAACCGCGCCACCCCATCCCGCCCTGCATTCTCCTCTGGCGAAGCGGTCCATCTCCTCGCCGGCGCGGACCACGCCAACGCCGTTTTGCTGCACCGCAGCATCGATTCAGCTTTACAAATCAGCCCCATGGATTAGACTTCCATTCCAATGTTAGCGCTAACATTTAATTGAACAAACCGAACAGCAACACGAGACCAACCAGGCACCTACCGACTTTTATGAGCCATACCAATCAACAAGCATGCTGGGTCGTCATGGGCGTCAGCGGCTGCGGCAAGAGCGAGATCGGGCAGCGGCTGGCCAACGCGCTGGACCTGCCCTTCCTCGAAGGCGACAGCTTCCACTCCGCCGCCAACGTCGCCAAGATGGCCGCCGGCACTCCGCTGACGGACGACGACCGCGCCGGCTGGCTGCTCACGCTGCAAGAGCAGATCCGCCACGCCACGGCACAAGGCCACGGCCTGGTGCTGTCGTGCTCCTCGCTCAAGCGGCGCTACCGCGACCTGCTCCGCGCCGGCAATCCGGCGCTGCGCTTTGCCCACCTGTCCGGGCCGCGCAGCGTGATCGCCGCACGCATGGCGGCCCGGGTCGGCCACTACATGCCCCCTTCCCTGCTCGACAGCCAGCTGCGCGACCTGGAACCGCTGCAGCCGGACGAAGCGGGCGTGCTACTGGACCTGAGCCAGTCGCCACAGCAGCTGGTCGACACCATTTTGCACACCCAGGGCCTGCGCAGATAGCGCCCGGGCCGATCACTACCACACCACCGGAGACAAACAATGAACGCCACACACCAACCGCACCAGAAAATACCCAAGCGCCGCTGGGGCATAGGCGCCCTGCTCGGCATGGGGGTGCTGATCAACTACATCGACCGCATCGGCCTGTCCGTGGCCGCGCCCCAGATCAAGGACATGTTCAACCTGTCGGCCGTGGAACTGGGCCTGCTGTTCAGCGCCTTCGCCTGGTCGTACTCGCTGCTGCAGATCCCCGTCGGCATGGTGCTGGACCGCTTCGGCCCCACCCGCGTGGGCCGCTGGGGCGCTTTCCTGTGGGGCGTGGCGTCCACCATCACGGCCTTCTCCAGCGGCTTTGCCGGCATCTTCGTGGCCCGCATCCTGCTGGGCATCGCGGAAGCGCCGGCCTTCCCGGTCAGCTCCAAGGCCACCGGCTACTGGTTCCCGCGCCATGAGCGGGGCATGGCCACCGCCATCTTCGACGCCGCCGCCAAGTTCTCCAACGTGATCGGCGTGCCGCTGATCGCCGTCACCGTCGTCACCTTCGGCTGGCGCTGGGGCTTCGGCTTGACGGCCCTGCTCAGCTTCACCTACTTCATCGCCTTCTTCCTGCTGTACCGCGACCCCAGCGCCGACGAGAAGCTGAGCCGGGAAGAGCTGCACTACATCCAGCAAGGCGGCGCCGCGCCGGAAGGTCCGTCCAACGCCGGCGCGCTCAATATGCTGGGCTACCTGCTGGGCAAATCGAAGGTGTGGGGCCTGACCATCGGCTTTGCCGCCTACGGCTACTCGTTCTACCTGTTCCTCACCTGGCTGCCCGGCTACCTGGTGCAGACCATGCACATGAGCATACTGAAGTCGGCCGGCTTTGCCGCCATCCCCTGGGCCGTGGCCACGGCGACCGACCTGTTCGTGGGCGGCTGGCTGATCGACCACCTGATCTCGCGCGGCAAGGATGAATCGCTGGTGCGCAAGGGCGTGCTGATCGTCGGCATGCTGCTGGGCCTGGCCGTGTTCGGCGCCACCCAGACCACCGATCCCGTGTGGGCCATCGTGTGGATCTCGATCGCGCTGGGCGGCCTGGCCTCGGCCGCGCCGGTGGGCTGGTCGCTGCCGTCGCTGATCGCGCCCAAAGGCGGCGCCGGCACCATCGGCGGCATCATGAACTTCGCCAATAACCTGATGGGCGCCGCCGCGCCCATCGTCACCGGCATCATCGTCGGCGCCACCAATTCGTTCGCCAATGCCTTCATGGTGGCCGGCGTGATCCTGCTGGTGGGGATCGTGTCCTTCGTCTTCGTGCTCGGCAAGATCGAAGCGATCCCCGACCCTGAACCTGCCGGGGCCACGCCAGCGCCCGCCCCGGCCCACTGACACCGGCACGGAAACGCTTCCGCTGCTAACAGATCTGCTTCCCCCGCCCCGGGGGAAGCAAGCCACCAGTCCGCGTTCGCACCAGATGCGTCCGCGGCATTCATAACAACTCTGGAGACACCATATGAACATCCGCATTCCTGCGCTGACCGCGCTCGCCCTTAGCCTGTCCGGCGCCGCGCTGGCCGACAGCAACGTCACCTTCTACGGCGTGATGGACCTGGGCGTATCGCAAGACCGGGGCGGCATCGCCGGCACCTCGACCCGCGTCACCAGCGGCATGGCCACCCAAAGCCGCTGGGGCTTTCGCGGCAATGAAGACCTGGGCGGCGGCCTGTCCGCCTTCTTCGTGATCGAAGGCGGCATCCACGGCGACACGGGCAGCTCGACCCAGAACAACACCCTGTTCGGCCGCAACACGGCCGTCGGCTTGCGCGGCAATTTCGGCGCCGTGTCTGCCGGCCTGCAGGACACGCCCCTGTTCACCACCCTCAACACCATCGTCGACCCGCTGCGCAACGGCATCGCCCGCTCCAACAACCTGATGGCCTCGACCGGCTTCCGCGCCAATAACTCGGTGCTGTATCGCAGCCCGGAGCTGCACGGCTTCAGCGGCGACGCCATGTATGCGGCCGGCGAAGTGGCCGGCGACAACGCGGCCGGGCGCGCGCTGGGCGGCTCCTTCGGCTACAGCAACGGCCCGCTCACTGTGCGGCTGGCCTACCATCACCGCAACAACGATACGGCGCTGCTGAAGAACCAGGACGCGGCCCGCAACACCCTGCTGGGCGCCAATTACGACTTCGGCCCGGCCAAGCTGTATTTCGGCTACGGCGTGGACCGGGGCCTCAACAGCGCGTCGCTCAACAACACGGCAGCCACTTTCGGCGGCGCGGCGCCTACCGCGTCCACCGACAGCCGCGACCTGCTGCTGGGCGTATCGCTGCCGTTCGGCGTGAGCACCGTGGTGGCCACCTACATCCGCAAGGACGACCGTACCATCCGCAACCAGGACGCCCAGCAGTATGCGCTGGCCTATATGTACGCGCTGTCCAAGCGCACTGACCTGTACACCTCGTACGCGCTGATCAGCAACCGCAACGGCGCAGCCTACACCGAAGGCAACAGCGAGGAACCGGGCACGGGCAACAGGCAATTCACGGTCGGCCTGCGCCACCGTTTCTGAGATGTTGCGAAGCCGGTATGTATTGGTCTGCTAGCCCTTCCGGATAAACTCCGCCACAAAAGGTAGCGCTATCAAAACAATAGCAAAACAAGGGCTGAAAAATTGGGGACGTAACACCAATTTCCAACAAATTGGGGTACGTCCCCATTTTTTCGCAACAGATCGGGCTCCGAGACGGCGCCAATTTTGTGATAATTGTGTTACGTCCCGGTTTTTTGAAAACTGTATTACGTCCCCGTTTTTCGCCCCGCTTGCGCGCCACGCGGTTTTCCGGTGCTTTTGTCGGAGACGATGCGGGGCCACGGGGCCAGCCAGGGAAAGGAGTCAGCCTTGAAGCAATATCGGCTTTGGTCGTGCGCGCTGCCGCTGGCGTTCCAGTATGCTCTGGCTGTCCCGGCCGCGAACGGTGCCGGCGGGCCGCCCCAGCCCTGGCTTGATCCTGCCCTGCCACCCGACCAGCGGGCCGCCCTGCTGGTGGGCGCCATGACGCTGGACGAAAAGATCCAGACCGTATTCGGCTATTTTTCCGCGGACTTCCCGCCCAAGCACTATCGCCGTCCGCCGGAGGGCCGTCCCGATTCGGCCGGCTTCGTGCCCGGCATCGCCCGCCTCGGCCTGCCGCCGCAGTGGCAGACGGACGCCGGCATCGGCGTCGCCTCCCAGGCCGGCGCCAGGCGACCGTATCCGCGGACGGCCCTGCCTTCTGGCCTCGCCACGGCGGCTACCTGGAACCCGCAACTGGCCTACGCGGCCGGCGCCATGATAGGGCGCGAGGCGCGCCAGTCCGGCTACAACGTGCTGCTGGCTGGCGCCGTGAACCTGCTGCGCGAACCGCGCAATGGCCGCAACTTCGAATATGCCGGCGAAGACCCGCTGCTGGCCGGCGTCATGGTGGGCGAGCAGATACGGGGCGTGCAGTCCAACCATGTCATCTCGACCGTCAAGCATTTCGCCTTCAACGACCAGGAAACGGACCGCGCCACACTCAATGTGCGCATCGACGATGCGGCGGCCCGCATGTCGGACCTGCTGGCCGCGCAACTGGCGGTGGAACGGGGCAATCCGGGCGCCGTCATGTGTTCCTACAACCGCGTCAACGGTGACTATGCATGCGAGAGCGACTACCTGCTGAACCAGGTGCTCAAGGGCGACTGGGCCTTTACCGGTTACGTAATGTCGGACTGGGGCGCCACCCACTCCACCGTCAGCGCCGCCCGCAACGGGCTCGATCAGCAATCGGGCCACCCTTTCGACGCAGCCCCCTTTTTCAACGCCCCCCTGAAGCAGGCCGTGCTCGACGGCCAAGTCCCGGCCGCCCGGCTGGACGAGATGGCCGGCCGCATCGTGGGCGCCATGTTCGCCCACGGCGTGGTGGACCATCCGGTGCGGGTGGAGCACGACAGCGCCTTTGACTTGCGCGCCAACGCCGCCACCAGCCAGGCCGATGCCGAGGAAGCCATCGTTCTGCTGAAAAACCGCAACGGTCTGCTGCCCCTGTCGCCGCAGCTGCGCACCATCGCCGTCGTGGGCGGCCATGCGGATGCGGGCGTATTGTCGGGCGGCGGCTCGTCGCAGGTGTACCCGGCCGGCGGCATGGCGGTGCCCAACGAGGGGCCGGCCGGCTTTCCCGGCCCGATGGTCTACCATCCCTCCTCGCCGTTGCGTGAGCTGGCCAGGCTGACCGGGGCCCGGCTGCGCTACCTGGACGGCCGCGATCCGGACGCCGCCGTCCGGCTGGCCGCCCGCAGCGACGCCGTGATCGTGTTCGCCACCCAGTGGACGGCGGAAAGCGTGGACCTGCCCTCGTTACGCCTGCCCGGCGACCAGGACGCGCTGATCGCCGCCCTGGCCGGCGCCAATCCGCGTACCGTCGTTGTGCTGGAAACGGGCGGGCCGGTGCTCATGCCCTGGCTGGACGCGGTCGATGCGGTACTGGAGGCGTGGTATCCCGGCACGCGGGGCGGGGCCGCCATCGCGCGCGTGCTGAGCGGCGCCGTCAATCCGTCCGGCCACCTGCCGGCCACCTTCCCCGCCGCCGAGGCGCAACTGCCGCGCCCCGTGATCGACGCCGATCCCACGCGCACGGGCGCGCCGGTGGACACCGACTACAACATCGAGGGCGCCGCCGTCGGCTACAAGTGGTTCGAACGCAAACGGATCGCGCCCTTGTTCGCCTTCGGCCACGGCCTGTCCTACACCAGCTTCGACTACAACGGGCTGGCAGTGGAAGCGGCCGACGGCGCCCTCGCCGTCACCGTCAACGTGCGCAACGTGGGCCAGCGCGCCGGCAAGGCCGTGCCGCAGGTGTATGTATCGCCCACGGCCGGTGGCTGGGAAGCGCCGCGCCGGCTGGGCGGCTGGGACAAGCTGGCGCTGGAGCCGGGCGCCGCCGGCCGGGCCCGCATCCGCGTCGATCCGCGCCTGCTGGCCATGTTCGACAGCGCCAGCAAGACGTGGCGCATCGCGGCAGGCGACTATGAGATTACCGTGGGAGACTCGTCGGCCGCGCCGGCGGCCAGCGTGAGCATCCATCTGGAAGCATGTACGCTGGACGTACGCGGGCACTGAGCCAGGCCGCCGGACTGGTTCGGGTGATGAGCGAGGCCTCTCAGGCCTGGGGCTTGGCCTTGCGGCGGCGTCGCGCGTGCTTGGGATCGGCGATCAGGGGGCGGTAGACTTCCACCCGGTCGTGCTCGCGCAGCACCGTGTCCAGCGTCTTCTTCTTGCCATAGATCCCGACCGTCATCGCGGCCAGGTCGATGCCGGGCATGGCCTGCTGCAAGCCGCTGAGCGCGATGGCCTGCTGCACGGTGCTGCCTGCGTCCATGTCCAGCGCGCGCAGGAACTGCCGTTCAGGCGTGGCGTAGCACACCTGGATGTGGATCTGTTCAGCCATAGACCGTCTCCGCCCGCTTGCAGAAGCAATCGACCATGCTGTTGGCGATCATGCCGAACACGGGGCCGATCAACTGTTCCAGGATCACGCTGGAAAACTCGTAATGCAGGTCCAGCTCCACCTTGCAGGCGTCCTCGCGCAGCGGTTTGATGTTCCACACGCCGTCCAGGGCCTTGAAAGGTCCGTCCACCAGCCGCATCTTGATGGTACTGTGCGGTACGTTGACGTTGGAGGTGGTAAAGCTCTGGCGCACGCCGTGGTAATGGATGGCCAGGCTGGCCACCACCGTTTCCTCGCTGCGCTCCCGGACTTCAACACCGCCGCACCATGGCAGAAACTTGGGATAATCCTCGATCGCCGCCACCAGTTCGAACATCTGTTGGGCGCTGTAGCCGAGGAAAACTGTTTTGTGAACTACTGCCATTGCGTAACCGTTTGCTATGATGTTGAATTATTCGCGACTTTTGGCGCGTACCCGTAGTTTAACCGACCCGCGCCCGTTTTTTGTATTTACCACTCCATGACCATAGCCGATAACAAAAAAGCCTTTCACGACTACTTCATCGAGGACCGCTACGAAGCGGGCATCGTGCTCGAAGGCTGGGAAGTGAAAGCGATCCGCGACGCGCGGGTGCAGATCAAGGAAGCCTACGTCACCATCAAGGGCGACGAGTTGTTCCTGTTCGGCGCCCACATCAGCGCCCTGCCCACCGCCTCCACCCACATCCACCCGGAAGCGGTGCGCACCCGCAAGCTGCTGCTGCACCGCCAGGAGATGGATAAGCTGATCGGCAAGGTGGAACGGGCCGGCTACACGCTGGTGCCGCTCAACCTGCACTACAAAGGCGGCCGCGTGAAATGCGAAATCGGCCTGGCCAAGGGTAAGAAGATGCACGACAAGCGCGCCGCCGAGAAGGATCGCGACGGCAAGCGCGAAGTGGCGTCGGTCATGAAGCAGCACCGCCGCTGACCCCACGTCCGCGCCCGCCGGGCCCAGGCCCGGCTCAACCGCGGTTCAAGCCCGGTTCAAGCCCAGATCCGGTACAGCCAGTAGCTTTCGTCGCTCATCCCCAGGCGCGCGATCTCGGATGGCGTGGCCCCCGTCACCTCGCGCGTCTCGCGTGAAAAATGGGCCTGGTCGGCATAGCCGGCCCGGTCCGCCACCTCCGTCCACGACAGTTTGCCGGCAAATACCGCCTCGCGCGCGTCGAGGAACGATTGCTCCGCCCGCCGCAAACGCCGCAGCCGCCGCATGGGCTGGCCGGCCCAAGCCTTGATGCGGCGCTCGATATTGCGCACGCCCCGTCCCCAACCGGCGGCCGCGGCCTGCACGGCCAGCCGCCGCACCCAGTCGCCCGCCACCGACCCGGTCGAACCGGGATGGCTCAGGCGGGCCTGCTGCCACAGCGGCTCCAGGAACGATTCCAGCACGGCCACCCTGGCCTCGTCGTCCGGCGCGGCCAGCACGGCATCGGACATGGCGGCCCAGCGCGGCCCCAGCACATCGGGCAGTCCGGCCCAGTGGTCCACCCAGTCCGGCAGCTCAAGGCCGCACAGCGCATGCAGCGCCTGCGGGAACAGCACCGCCATGAACAGATGCACCGGACCCGGATTGTAGGTGACGGTGGGCTGCGTCTGCGGGCCTAGCAGCAGCACCGGTTGCCATGGCGGGGTATCCGGCCCGCGCGGCGGCGCCACCAGTTCCGCCTCGCCGGCCACATACCAGGCGATGGCGCAGAACGGCGTGGCGGGAAAACGGTTCAGGCGCTGGGCCGGATCGGCCAGCGGCGCCTGCACCGTGCTGCGCACGATATAGGCGCGCACGCAGGAAGCGAGCGACAGGCGCGGCGCCAGCAGGCGAGTAACGGGATTGGGAGCGGGCGCGGAGATCGGCTCGGACATGGCTGAGGTCACGAAAAAGGATGCACAAATTATACTGGCGCCAGCGCGGCGGCATTCCCTTGTTTTTGTCGCAAACGTTCAAGACAGGCACCATGCCCGGAGATCATAGTGTGGGCACAGCCAAGGAGGAAATTCGATGGAATCGTCCGCAACCGCCCCACCCTCACCTGCCACAACTTGCCCCTATGCCGACCCGGCCGCAGCAGCAGCAGCAGCAGCAGCAACAGCAGCAACAGCAGCAGCAGCGCCCCGCGTCCTGCGCACCGTAGGCTCCCTGCCCGGCCCGCGCGCCTGGCCCCTGCTCGGCAACCTGCCCCAGATGCGTCCGGAGCGCATGCACGCCGACGTGGAAGGCTGGTGCCGCCGCCATGGGCCGCTGTTCCGCATCCAGTTCGGGCGCCGCCCGGTGCTGGTGGTGGCCCGCCACGAGACCGTCCACGCCATCCTGCGCGACCGGCCCGACGGCTTCCGCCGCCCTGCCGTCACGGCCCAGGTGTCCGAGGAGATGGGCGGCCTGCCCGGCGTGTTCCTGTCCGAAGGCCAGGCCTGGCGCGACCAGCGCCGCATGGTCATGGCCGGCTTCGCGCCCCATGCCGTCAAGGCGTATTTTCCTGCCCTGGTGACGGTGGCCCTGCGGCTGAGGGAGCGCTGGCTGCGGGCGGCCGATGCCGGCCAGGCCATCGAACTGGCGGACGACCTGAAACGCTACACGGTCGATATCATCGCCGGCCTGGCCTTCGGCAGCGAAGTCAACACCATCGATGGCGGCGAGGACGTGATCCAGCGCCACCTGGACTTCATCATGCCCGCCGTGGCGCGGCGCAGCGTGGCGTTGATCCCCTACTGGCGCTGGTTCAAGCTGCCGGCCGACCGTCGCCTGGAGCGCAGCCTGGCGGCCGTGCGCGGCGCCGTCGATGGCCTGATCGCGGCCGCCCGCCAGCGCATGGCCGCCGATCCCCGGCGCAGCGAGCGTCCGCCCAACCTGCTGGAGGCGATGCTGGCCGCCGCCGCGCAAGGCGACAGCGGCGTGGACCACGACGCCGTGGCCGGCAACGTCTCCACCATGCTGCTGGCCGGCGAGGACACCACGGCCAACAGCCTGGCCTGGCTGCTGTACCTGCTGCAACGCCATCCCGAGGCCCTGCGCCAGGCGCGGGACGAGGTGCGCCGGCTGGCGCCCGACCCGGCCGGCTACACCATCGGACAGATGGACGCGCTGGACTACCTGGACGCCTGCGCCCAGGAAGCCATGCGGCTCAGGCCCGTGGTACCCTTCATGCCGTTTGAGGCGCTGCGCGACACGGTGGTGGAAGACGTCCTCGTGCCCAAGGGCGGGCTGGTATGGTGCGTGCTGCGGCACGACAGCGTCAGCCCGGATCACTTCCCCCAGCCGCAGGCCTTCCTGCCCGCGCGCTGGCTGCAGGCGGACGGCCAGGGCGCGGACAAGCGCGTCACGCTGCCGTTCGGCGCCGGCGCGCGCACCTGCCCGGGGCGCTACCTGGCCCTGCTGGAAATCAAGCTCGCCATGGCCATGCTGCTGTCCACCTTCGACGTGGCCGCCGTCGACACGGCCGACGGCGGCGCTGCGGCGCGCGAACGGATGGGTTTCGTCATGGCGCCCGAACGGCTGCGCATGCGCCTGCGCCCGCTCCGGCATGGCGCGGACCAGCCCTGACCGGGCTCATGCTATAGAGAAATTTTATTGTGGACTGCAAGTATTTGAATCTTTCTTGCTGGTACAATCGAGACGCATACACATCCGTCTTATCGCCGAAGGCAAACCCACTGAAAGGTGGGGACGCAAAACCACCGGCCTACAGCGCGCAGGCGCCAAGGTAGCGGGGTTGCCGACGTTTGGCAGCACATGCCATGCATGTGCGCCAACGTTGTCCTAGCGTGGCCTTCGCACACCGGGAAGCGCCGCCGCCATGAAGAACCGCCAGCCATTGTTCACCCATACCGCCCGCCTCGGCCAGCTGCTGCCCGTATCCTTGCTGGCCCTGCTGAGCGCATGCGGTGGCGGCGCCAGCCAGGACAGCCCGTCCAGCGCGCCGCAGGTGGCGGCCATGATGGCGACGGCCACCACCACCCTGGAACTGGACAACCCCTCCCTGCCGCCGGCGGCCGCCAACCTGATCGCGCAGCCGGCCTACCACGTGGCGCCCGTGCTGCTCGAAGCGCCCGACGACAGCGACGCGGACGGCTATGCCGCCTCCGCCCGCCGCAACCCGCGCACCATGCTGCTGCCACCATCCGCGCGCCGGCTGGCCACGCGCCGCCTGTCGCTGGGCCAGCTGGACTACGCACCGGCCCAGGCGCAGGACACGACGCTCGCGCCCATGGCCACCGGCAGCACGGTGTCGACCTACACCCCGGCCCAGATCCGCGCCGCCTACGGCCTGCCGGCCCTGCCGCCCTCGGGCACTACGCTGACGGCGGCGCTGGCGGCCCAGCTGGGCGCGGGCCAGACGATCTACATCGTCGACGCCATGCACAACCCGAACACGGCCGCCGAACTGGCCGCCTTCAACCAGAAATTCGGCCTGCCGGCCTGTACCCAGAAAGCCATCGCCACCGGCGCCGCCCTGCCGCTGGCGGCCACGTCGGCCAACAGCTGCGAACTGGCCGTCGTCTTCAATACCGCCAGCGGTACCATGACGGCCACCCAGCCGGCCTACGATGCCGGCTGGGCCACGGAGATCGCGCTCGACGTGCAGTGGGCGCACGCCACGGCGCCGCTGGCGCGCATCGTCCTGATCGAAGCGGCCAGCGCCTCGCTGGACAGCCTGCAAGGGGCCGTCAAGCTGGCCAATGCCATGGGGCCGGGCGTGGTGTCGATGAGCTTCGGCGCGCCGGAAGGCAGCTGGACCGGCTCGGCCAACGCTGTCTTCACGGCCGCCAACATGACCTACCTGGCCGCCACCGGCGACTCGGGCGCCTCGGTGCAATGGCCGGCCGTGTCGCCCAACGTGGTGGCGGTGGGCGGCACGTCGCTGACCTACAGCGGCAGCGGCAGCCGCAGCGAAACCGGTTGGAGCCTGACCGGCGGCGGCATCAGCGCCTACACGGCCACCCCCAGCTACCAGACCAGCGCCGTGCCCGGCCTGGGCACGCTGGCCCACCGCGGTGTGGCCGACGTCTCCTTCAACGCCGATCCGAAAACGGGCCAGTACGTGGCCGTGATCGCCTCGGGCAGCAGCACGCCGAGCTGGATCAGCGCCGGCGGCACCAGCCTGTCCACGCCGCAGTGGGCCGGCCTGATCGCCCTGGCCAACGCCAGCCGGGCCCTGAACGCCAAGCCGGCGCTGGGTGCGCCGCATGCCGTCCTGTACGGCCAGATCGCTGCCGTGCCGGGCAACTACGCCAGCGCCTTCGCCGACGTCATCGCCGGCAGCGACGGCAGCTGCACCACCTGCAGCGCCAAGAGCGGCTACGACCAGCTGAGCGGGTTGGGCACGCCCAACGCGGCCAGCCTGCTGAGCGCTCTGTCCGGCGCCAGCGCCGTGGCCACCGCGCCGACGGTGGTGTCGGCCGCCATCAGCGGCAAGGTCGGTACGCCGTTGTCGTTCACCGTCTCGGCCGCCGGCAGCAATCCCCTCATCTATGCGCTGAGCGGCGCGCCGTCCGGCATGACGATCAGCAGCACCGGCATCGTCAACTGGACCACGCCCGTTGCCGGCACCTACGCCGTCGTCGTCACGGCCACCGACAGCAAGACCGGTCTCAAGGGCCAGGGCACCTACACCGTCTCCATCGCGGCCCTGAGCGCACCCGTTGTCACCGGCGGCAGCATCAGCGGCAAGGTCGGCACGGCGCTGTCGTTCGCGGTGGCCGTCAGCAATGCCAATCCCGTCACCTATGCGCTCAGCGGCGCGCCGGCCGGCATGGCCATCAGCAGCAGCGGCGTGGTGAGCTGGGCCGCCCCCGTGGCCGGCAGCTACAGCGTGACCGTGACGGCCAGGGACAGCAAGACCGGCTTGAGCGGCCAGGGCGTGTACAAGATCGGCATCGCCACCAGCACCGTCAGCAGCAGCCTGACGGTCAGCGCACCGGCCCTGTCGGGTGTGGCCGGCAAGCCGCTGACGGGCACCATCGGCATCAGCGCGCCGGGCAGCAGCTACGTGTCGATCTCCATTTCCGGCGCCCCGCTGGGCATGATGTTCGCGCCGAGCGGACTCAATATCGGCATCAACTGGACCTATCCCGTGACGGGCAGCTATACCCTGAAAATCGTCGTCACCGATTCCGCCGGCCATACCGTGCAAGCCAACATGCCGGTCACCATCAAGGCCAGCTAAGGCCAGCTAAGCAAACGGGGCCCGGCCGCTGTCGCTGCGTCCGGGCCCCGCCCTCCACTTTTCCACTTTAATTGCGGCCTCAGGCAGCCCGTTGCCTGTCCGGTCCTTGCCACGCAGCGGCCGTGCCGGCGCCCGCGCCAACGGGGAACCAGCGCGCCCGCAGATGCATGAACGGTGTCTCCACCAAGCGGTACAGCAGCCAGCCGCCCAGCAAGGCGGCCGCCATCACCAGCGCGATGCCGGCCGGCGCATCGGTATCGACCTGCCAGCCGGCCAGCGGCGCGAGCACCAGCTTGAAGATGGGTTTGTGGGCCAGGTACAGCGCATACGACCACAGGGCCAGCTGCTGCGCGCCCGGTATCCGCACCCGGTGCAGCAGGCTGCGCGGACTGAGCGCGGCCAGCGTGAGGATGGCGAAGCTGGCCGCCAGCAGCGGATAGCCGAACGTCATCATGGAGAAGGTGAAGCCGTAGTCGTCGATCTGGTAATAGTTCAGGAACAGGTACACCACCGTGGCCAGCGCCGCCAGGCCGCCCAGCAGCAGCGCCTGGCCGCGCCGCAGGATGGCGTCGTACAGCGCGCCGTGGAAGTTCTTGAGCATGGCGATGGCCACGCCGGGCAGCAGTTCGTCGAAGCGGGCGAAGCTCGAGTAGTAGACATGAACGGCGAAATCGGTGTTGCCGATCGCGTTCTGCCCATGCGCCATCCAGGCCCAGCCCCGCACCGCCATGCCGCCGGCGATGGCCGCCGCAATGGCCAGCCAGCCCCACAGCAGGGCCTTGCGGCGGGCCGCGATAAACAGGACCGCCAGCGGCAGGATCACATAGAACTGCTCTTCCACACACAGCGACCAGGAGTGGGAAAACGTCTCGCCGAAATGCAGGCCGATGTTCTGGGTGAAGGTCAGGAAGCGCCACAGCGGCGCCGTCTGCGCTCCGCCCAGCTGGGACGGCAGCAGCAGGTAGAGCGCCAGCACCACGTAATAATTGGGCACGGTGCGCAGCAGGCGGCGGGCGAAGAAGGTCTTGAGCGAGAACGCCTCGCCGCGCGCCAGCGGCGCCAGGATCTGGTTGCCGATCAGGTAGCCGCTCAGCACAAAGAACAGGTCCACCCCCATCCAGCCCATGTCCGTCAGGAAGCCGAAGGTGGACTTATGGCTCACCACCACCGCATAGTGGGACATCAGGACCAGCACGATGGCGCAGGCGCGCAAGGTGTCCAGTCCGTCGATACGGCGTGCTGCTGGGTGCTGTTTCATCGGGTCAGGCTTCTACGGTGTGGGTTGCGGATCGCGCATGCTGTCACAAACTTGCCAAATACTCAAGTACGAATTGCTGCTGCGGCCAGCGCCGGCCGCACGTTCCTGTGGCGCCCACCCCACAGCGACGCAACTTCTGCCCACGTCAACACAAACGGCGCAAACCCGCGTAAGCTAGCGCTTGCCGGGGCGCGCGTCCGGCCGCGTGCCGTGGCGACGGCGCGCTTTTTGTAACAGCGCGAGTTTCTAAGCAGCAACATCCATGCTACACTGCGGCAGGATAGTTCCGCCCGGCGTACGCGCCGCGCCGGAATGCATACACTACTGAGCAAATCTAGACGATGACGAGGCCAACATGGTGCTGAAAACCGCAGCGGCGATAGGAGCCGGCCTGATTCTGGCGGGATGTGCGGCGCGCTACTCGCCCACGCCCCTGGCCACCAATTTCCCGGTATCGAAACAGCAAAAGCTGCAGGCGGCCGAGCACTGGGCCGTCATCGCCGGCCATATCGAGCAGCACCTGAAGACGGCGCTGGCCAAGCAGCCCAGCCGTCCGCTCTACATCGCCGACACTCCGCAGGCCACGCCGTTCCAGCGCGCCCTGACGGCCCAACTCATTACCTCGCTCGTCAACGACGGCTACACCGTGTCGCGCACGGCCCCCGGCGCGCTCAAGGTGGAGCTGGACATGCAGGCCGTAACCTTCAGCGCCAACCGGCCGCAATATCGCTACCACGGCGAACGGGCCGCGCTGGCCTCGGGCGTGTGGGTGCTGAGCGAGATCGACCTGCCGCCGCTGGCCATCGTCGCCGCCGGCATGGGCGCCTACGATTCCTATAACTGGTTCAACGACCAGTTCGCACCGGGCGCCACGCCGCGCACGGAAATCATCGTCACCGTGTCCGTCACCGACCAGTACCGCTACGTGGCGCGCAACAGCGCGGCCTATTACGTGGCCGACAGCGACCGCCACCTGTACGGCATCGTCGACGTGGAACCGGAAGCGCCCAAACTGACCCGCATGTTCAAGGTGCGGGGGGATATGTAAATGCTCAAACAACTGGCCACCGCCACCCTGCTCGCCATGCCGCTGCTGCTGGCGGGCTGCTCGTCCACGCCCCCCAAGGACGAGGCCAACTACGCCACCATCTCGTCCAACCAGTTCATCGAATCGAACTACAAGGCGGCCGACGCCCTGATGCACCAGCTGAGCGGCAAGCTGGCCGCCGACAAGCCGCTCATCATGGCCACCATCGTCAACATCGACGCGCTGGAACAGACCACCACGCTGGGCCGGCTGGTGTCGGAGCAGATTTCCACCCGCCTGGCGCAGGGCGGCCTGTCGATGGTGGAAATGAAGCTGCGAAATTCCGTCTACCTCAAGCGCAACCAGGGCGAATTGATGCTCACGCGCGAGATCGGCGAAGTGGCGCAGACCCACAACGCGCAAGCGATCGTAGTCGGCTCCTATGCCGAGACGAGCGACATGGTGTTCATCAACCTCAAGGTCATCCAGCCCAACACCAACTTCGTGCTGGCCGGCCAGGACTACGTGCTGGCCAAGGAAGGCATCGTGCGCTCCATGCTGCTGCGGAACTAGGACAGCAGTTCGGCCAGGCGCGGCAGCAGGTACTGCGCGCCTGCCTCCACCTTGAAGTGCAGCAGATCGTCGGCCCGCGTCTTGCCGATGTTGAGCGCCACCACCGGCTTGCCCGATTCCGCCGCCAGCCGGCAGAAGCGGTAGCCGGAAAACACCATCAGCGACGACCCCACCACCAGCAAGGCATCGGCTTCGTGCATCAGCTGCAGCGCGTCGGCGCTGCGCTGGGGCGGGATGTTATCGCCGAAGAAGACCACATCCGGCTGCAGCACGCCGCCGCACTGCAGACAGTCCGGCACGCGGAAGTGCTCGAGCGCCGCCGGTTCCAGTTCCGCGTCGCCGTCGGGCAGCGGACGGGCGCTGGCGCCAGCCAGGCCAGGGTTGTCCTGCACCAGCCGGCGCTGGATCTGCGCCCGGCCGTGGCGCGCGCCGCAGTCCAGGCACACCACGCCATGGATATTCCCATGCAGTTCGATCAGCCTGCGGCTGCCGGCCCGCTGGTGCAGGCCGTCCACGTTCTGCGTGACCAGTGCGCCGAGATAACCGCCCTGCTCCAGCTCCGCCAGCGCCGTGTGCCCGGCGTTGGGCGCGGCTTGCGCCAGCGTGGGCCAGCCCACCAGGCTGCGCGCCCAGTAGCGGCGGCGCACGGCATCGGAGCGCCGGAACTCCGGCCCCTGCACGGGCTGGCGCCCGCGCCGCACGCCCTCCTCGTCACGGTAGCCGGGGATGCCCGAGGCCGTGCTCATGCCCGCGCCCGTGAGCGCCAGCACGTTGGCATGCGCGCGCAGGAACGCGGCCAGCCGCTCCAGCTGGTCCTGCTCATCGGCCTGTGCGCGTCCCTGGCTCATGACGTCAGCTCCTGTATTGGTCGGTACACGAGCTTATTGTAGTTATCTTTTCGGCGCCGTGCCTGTCCGTTTTTGCACAATGACGAGTGCGATGCCGCCCAGGATGGCAACCGACGCCGCCACCAGCCGCAGCGTGAGCGCCTCGCCCAGGAAGACCACGCCGCCCAGCGCGGCGATCACGGGCACGCTCAGCTGCACGGTGGCCGCGCTGGTGGCTTGCAGCGCCGGCAGGGCCGCATACCAGATGGCGTAACCGATGCCGGAGGTGAGCGCGCCGGACGCCACCGCATACAGCAGGCCGGGACCATCAATGGCCGTGCCGCCAGTGCCGCCAACGCCGCCACCGGCCAGGGCCGCGCTCACGGCGATGGCGATCGGCGCCGCGCGCAGGAAATTGCCGGCCGTGACACGGGTGGCGTCGCCCGCGCCCTTGCCGCGCAATGAGTAGACGCCCCATGCCACACCGGCCCCCATCATCAGCAGCGCGCCACCGAGCGGCGGCGCCGTCAGGCCCGGCAGCAGCATGCCCACCAGCCCGGCCAGGGCCAGCAGCAACCCGGCCAGCTGGCGCGGCGCCAGCCGTTCGCCGCCCGCGATGCCGCGCCCTATCATGGTGGCCTGCACGGCGCCGAACAGCAGCAGCGCGCCGCTGGCAGCCGCCAGGTTCACGTAGGCGAACGAGAAACCGGCCGCGTAGGCATACAGGGCCAGCGCCGACAGCCAGTTGCCCTGCCCTGTCGCCGCCGGCGCGCGCAGGCGCGCGATCAGCCACAGGGCCAGCGCGCCGGACACGAGACGGACGGTGGTAAAGCTGGCCGGGTCGATGGCCGTGTGCTTGAGCGCCACCCGGCACAGCAGGGAATTGCCGGCGAAGGCGAGCATGGCAATGGCGGTCAGGAGGACGATGCGGGCAGCGGGCATGGGCGGTTCTCTGGAAGTTCATCGGTGGCGCCGGCGTTCAACCGTGCCCGCACGCGCGGCGGCGGCGTCACCAGCCCGCGCAGCCTGTCACAGCCAGCTTGCTACAGGCTGACACGGCCCTTCAGTTCTTCGACGGCGGCACGCCACTCGTCGTAGTGTTCGCTGTCGGCCCACAGTTCGCGCAGTTCCGACTGCTCCGACAGGATGCGCGCGATGACGCGGTGCGCCTTCTCGGCCAGGTCGGGCCGCGCCCGTTGCGGATGCTCGGCGATCCACAGATCGACCGGCTCGCTGTCCTCGTCGCGCTTGCCCCAGTGGCCCTGCATGCGCGCGATAACTTCGATGGCCACCAGCGCCTCGGCCGCGAACGGTGCCTCCAGCACATCGCCACCGTTGTCGAGCGCCGTGTCGAGCGTGTTCTCGACGGCCTCCATATTGCGCGTCTCCTGCAAGTCTTCCGCCCAGTCCTGCGCGTAGTCGTTGCCGAAAGCATGCGTTGCCCATGTTCCCATCGTGTTCTCCTGTTGCCGGCGCTGTTGTCAGCTTGGTTTCTGCGATTTCACCACCTGCATGGCGGTGGCGATCAAGCCGCTCATATCGCCCATGTTGGCGGGGATGATGACGGAATTGTTGGTCTTGGCCAGCTGCGCGAAGGCGTTCACGTACTGCTCGGCCACCTTGAGGTTGACGGCGTCGGCGCCGCCCGGCGCCTGGATCGCGGCGCCCACTTCGCGCAGTGCGCTGGCGGTGGCGTCGGCCAGCGCCACGATGGCGGCCGCCTGGCCCTGTGCGCGGTTGATGGCAGCCTGCTTCTCGCCTTCCGAGCGGGCGATGGCTGCCTCCCGTTCGCCGGTAGCGATGTTGATCTGCTCCTGCTTGCGCCCTTCCGAGGCGGCGATCAGGGCCCGCTTCTCGCGTTCGGCCGTGATCTGGGCCTGCATCGAATGCAGGATTTCCTTCGGTGGCGTGAGGTCCTTGATCTCGTAGCGCAGCACCTTGACGCCCCAGTTGGCGGCCGATTCGTCGATCGCGTTGACGATGGCGGTGTTGATGTGGTCACGCTCCTCGAACGTCTTGTCCAGTTCCATGCGGCCGATCACGGAGCGCAGCGTGGTCTGCGCCAGCTGGGTGATGGCGGCGATGTAGTTGGACGAACCGTAGGAGGCGCGCATGGCGTCGGTAATCTGGAAGTACAGGATGCCGTCCACCTGCAGCTGCGTATTGTCCTTGGTGATGCAAACCTGTGGCGGCACGTCGAGCGGGATCTCCTTGAGCGAATGCTTGTAGGCGATGCGGTCGACAAACGGGATCACGATGTTCAGGCCCGGCCCCAGCGTGGCGTGGAACTTGCCCAGCCGCTCGACGACCCAGGCGTGCTGCTGCGGGACGACGTTGATGGTCTTGAACACGAAGACCAGCGCCAGGATGAACAGGATAAGGCTGACGTTGCCGATGCCGAATTCCATATAATTTCTCCGGTTATTATTGATTGAGTGATGGTGAACGATGGTGAAACAGGCGGCGCTCAGCCGCTCAGGCCGCTCAGGCCGCGACGATGAGGCGGCTGCCCCGCACTTCGCGTATCGTGTACTGCCCCGGCGCCGCCGGGGCGCCCGGCGCCAGCTCCACGTCCCACAGCGCGCCGCGGTACATCACGCGCGCCGTGCCGTCCTGCCACTGCGGCACGTTGATGGTCTGGCCGATGTCGAGGTTGACGTTGGGGTCGCGCGCCGTGTCGGTACGGGTGGGCCGCCCGAACTTGCTGCGCCGGAGCACGCCCGTGGCCACCAGCCCGACGGCGGCCGCCACCAGTGTCTGCACCGGCGTGCCGGCCCCGGCCAGCGCGGCCAGCGTGCCCGCCATCAGGCCGATGGCGATCATCAGCAGGTAGAAGGTGCCGGTAAACAGTTCCAGTATCGCCGTGGCGCCGGCCGCCACCAGCCAGAAACTCCAGTCAGCCATGATGTGCTCTCCGTTCAAAAATGCAAAAACCCCCGCCGCCCGGTTGGGCCACGAGGGTTTTTGCTGCGATGCGGTCGGTATTAATGGTGGTTGGTCATACGTTTCGATATATCCAGTCTAACGCAAATCAGGCCAGCGTCAACTTTTTATTGTTCGATTTTCACCATTAATTCCCTGACAAAGCTTACAGCCGGCTGGCCAGCTGCTGCCACGTTTCGACCACCGAGTCCGGATTGAGCGACATCGACTCGATGCCTTCGCTCATCAGCCAGACGGCGAAGTCCGGATGGTCCGAAGGGCCCTGGCCGCAGATGCCGATGTACTTGCCTTGTGCGCGGCAAGCCTTGATCGCCATCGACAGCAGCGCCTTGACGGCCGGATCGCGCTCGTCGAAGTCGGCCGCCAGCAGGGCCATGCCGGAATCGCGGTCCAGGCCCAGCGTCAGCTGGGTCAGGTCGTTGGAACCGATCGAGAAGCCGTCGAAGTGCTGCAGGAACTGGTCGGCCAGGATGGCGTTCGATGGCACTTCGCACATCATGATCAGGCGCAGGCCGTTTTCGCCGCGCTTGAGGCCATTCTTGCCCAGCAGGTCCACCACCTTCTCGGCCTGGCCCAGGGTACGCACGAACGGCACCATGATCTCGACGTTGGTCAGGCCCATGTCGTTACGCACGCGCTTCATGGCCAGGCATTCCATCTCGAACGACTCGGCGAAGTCCGGCGACAGGTAGCGCGCGGCGCCGCGGAAGCCCAGCATCGGGTTTTCCTCGTCCGGCTCGTAGCGCGAACCGCCGATCAGCTTCTTGTACTCGTTCGACTTGAAGTCGGACAGGCGCACGATGACCGGTTTCGGCCAGAACGCGGCGGCGATGGTGGCGATACCTTCGGCCAGCTTGTCGATGTAGAAGGCCTTGGGCGACGCGTGGCCACGGGCCACCGATTCCACGGCTTTCTTCAGGTCGGCGTCGATGTTCGGGTATTCCAGGATCGCCTTCGGGTGCACGCCGATGTTGTTGTTGATGATGAACTCCAGGCGGGCCAGGCCCACACCGGCGTTCGGCACCGACTGGAAGTCGAAGGCCAGCTGCGGATTGCCCACGTTGAGCATGATCTTGGTCGGCAGCTTGGGCAGTTCGCCGCGCTGCACTTCCGTCACTTCCGTTTCCAGCAGGCCGTCGTAGATCTTGCCCTCGTCGCCTTCGGCGCAGGACACGGTGACGAAGGTGCCGTCCTTCAGCACTTCGGTCGCGTTGCCGCAACCAACGACTGCCGGCACGCCCAGTTCACGGGCGATGATGGCCGCGTGGCAGGTACGGCCGCCACGGTTGGTGACGATGGCCGAAGCGCGCTTCATCACCGGCTCCCAGTTCGGGTCGGTCATGTCGGCCACCAGCACGTCGCCCGGCTGCACGCGTTCCATTTCCGACGGATCGGTAATGACGCGCACGGGACCGGCGCCGATCTTCTGGCCGATGGCACGGCCCGAGGTCAGCACGGTGCCGCTCGATTTGAGCTTGAAGCGCTGCTGCGCGTCGGTCGCCTTGTGCTGCGACTTGACCGTCTCGGGACGGGCCTGCAGGATGTACAGCTTGCCGTCGCGGCCGTCCTTGCCCCACTCGATGTCCATCGCGCGGCCATAGTGGTTCTCGATGATGACGGCGTACTTGGCCAGTTCCACCACTTCGCTGTCGTTCAGCGAATAGCGGTTGCGCTGCTCGACCGGCACGTCCACGGTGCGCACGGAGCGGCCAGCCTTGGCTTCTTCCGTGAACTCCATCTTGATCAGCTTGGAGCCGATGTTGCGGCGGATGACGGGCGACTTGCCCTTTTCCAGCATCGGCTTGTGGACGTAGAACTCGTCCGGATTGACGGCGCCCTGCACCACCGTCTCGCCCAGGCCATAGCTGGAGGTGACGAACACCACGTCCTTGAAGCCGGACTCGGTATCGATGGTAAACATCACGCCGGCCGCGCCCAGGTCGGAACGCACCATGCGCTGCACGCCGGCCGACAATGCCACTTCGGCGTGGGTGAAGCCCTTGTGCACGCGATACGAGATGGCGCGGTCGTTGTACAGCGACGCGAACACGTGCTTCATCGCGTCCAGCACGTTTTCGATGCCGACCACGTTCAGGAAGGTCTCCTGCTGGCCCGCGAACGAGGCGTCCGGCAAGTCTTCCGCGGTGGCGGAGGAACGCACGGCGAACGACATTTCGGTCGACGAGTCGGCCACCAGGCGGTGGTAGAACTCCTCGATTTCCTTGGCCAGGCGGGGCTGGAACGGCGTGTCGATGATCCATTGGCGGATCTCGGCGCCGGCCTGGGCCAGCGCGCGCACGTCGTCGATGTTCAGATGCTCGAGACGATCGGCGATACGGTCGGCCAGGGGCTGGCCGCCGTCCACGCTGTACGACAGGAAGTCACGGAATGCCTGGGCCGTGGTGGCAAAGCCGCCCGGCACGCGCACGCCGGCTTCGGCCAGCTGGCTGATCATCTCGCCCAAAGAGGCGTTCTTGCCGCCGACCGATTCCACGTCCGTCATGCGCAAGTGCTCGAATGAAGCGACGTACACCGCTTCGCCGGGATTACCCTGTTGTTGCTCCTTCAATGCTACGTTGGACAAACTGGTCATAATGACACCCTTACTTGAGATAGAAATCTTCACGCGAGGCGCCGACATTCAATCTTGTTATTCTTAGCGTCGTGCAGCACAATCTTACCGTTGCCGGACATTTTACAGCCTGCGGCGCAAATTGACGATTCACATTCCCTTAAAGCTCACTTCAAGCTCACTTCAATGACTCAAGAACAACGCCCGCCACTGCCAAATGCGGCCCGTACGGTATTTTTTGTATCGGATGGCACCGGCATCACGGCCGAAACTTTCGGTCACTCCGTGCTGACCCAGTTCGACCTGCGCTTCCGCCAGGTGCGCCTGCCCTTCATCGACACGGTGGACAAGGCCCACGACGCGGCGCGCAAGATCAACGAAGCCTTCGTCACGGACGGCCAGCGCCCCATTATCTTTTCGACACTGGTCAAGACGGATCTGTCGCACGTGATCCGGCAGTGCAAGGGCATGCACATGGACCTGATCCAGACCTTCGTGGCGCCGCTGGAGCAGGAACTGGGCGTGAAATCGACCCACACCATCGGCCGCTCGCACAACATCGTCGATTCGGAAGAATACAAGAACCGCATCGAGGCCATCAACTTCTCGCTGGCGCACGACGACGGCCAGTCGCACAAGAACCTGGCCTCGGCCGACGTGATCCTGGTGGGCGTGTCGCGCTCGGGCAAGACGCCCACCAGCCTGTATCTGGCCATGCAGTACGGGATCAAGGCCGCCAACTACCCGCTGATCCCGGACGATTTCGAGCGCGGCAAGCTGCCAACTTCGCTGTACGCCTACAAGAGCAAGATCTTTGGCCTCAGCATCACGCCGGAACGGCTGGCCGAGATCCGCAACGAGCGCCGCGCCGGCAGCAAGTACGCCTCCATCGAGAATTGCCGCTATGAAGTCAACGAGGCGGAAAACATGATGAAGCGCGAAGGCATACGGTGGCTGTCATCGACCACCAAGTCGATCGAGGAGATCTCCACCACCATCCTGCAGGAGATCAAGCCTAATCACCGCGGTCAATACTGACCTGGCTTAGAAGGCCACTTCTTGGTCAGAAGAAGTGGCGCCAGTCGTCAAGCCATGCCGGGAAGTCCTCCACCGGCATCGGCTTGGCGATGTAATAGCCCTGGGCGTAAGTGCAGCCCAGCCCCTGCAGGAAGTCCCAGTCCTGCTTGGTCTCCACGCCCACCGCCACCGAGCGGCGGTCCAGGTTGCGCGCCAGTCCCAGGCAGGAGCGCAGCACCACGCCGATGGCGGCCCGCCTGGAAGCGCCATCCACGAAGCTGCGGTCTATCTTCAGCTCCGAGAACGGAATGCGCGCCAGCAGCTGCAGGTTGGAGCGCCCGGTGCCGTAATCGTCGATGGCCAGGCCAAAGCCCAGCATGCGCAGGCGCAGCAGCCGCTCCAGGAAATGGGGTTCGGTGGTCAGCACGGCCGATTCGGTCATCTCGAACGTGATGTAGTCGGGCAGGATGCGGTGCCGCTCCAGGCAGGCGCCGATCTGCGCCATGAACTGGGGATGGGCCAGCGTGCTCTGGTCCACGTTGACGGAAAACGAGATCGGAATGCCCTGGTCGTGCAGCGTGCGGCAGGCCGCCACCGATTTCTCGATCATGCTCCAGTCGAGGAAATCGACCCGGTGGTTGTCTTCCAGCGCCTTGATGAACGCTTCCGGCCCCAGTACGCCATATTCGGGATGGCGCCAGCGGGCGAACATCTCCAGGCCCTTGACCTGGCCCGTCTCCAGTTCGATCTTGGGCTGGAAATACGGGTCGAACTGGCGCGCCTGCAGGCCGCGCCCCACTTCCGCAAACGTGAAAGTGCGCCCCGCCACGCCCTCGGGCGGCGCCAGGGGCACGGCGCTGTAGTTGGCGACCAGCTCGGCCAGGCGGCCGGCCGTGACGGGCTTGGGTATCGTGCCCAGCAGGTTGATGCCGTAGGCCAGCGCCATGGTCTCGACCGAGAACAGCACGGCATTGCTCTGCGCGCCGATGATGACGATGCCGGCCCGGCAGCGCGCCTCGGACAGGCGCCGTATCAGTTCCAGTCCGTCCATGCCCGGCAGCGCCAGGTCGATGACGCCCACGTCGACCGGCGGATTGATGCCGTCGTCGAAGTGGCGCAGCGCCGTGTGGCCGTCCGGCGCCTGCGTGATGTGGCCCGCGCCCAGGTGGACCAGGATGTCGGCCAGCGCCTGGCGTTGCGCCATTTCGCCTTCGGCTACCAGGAAGTGCAACTGCCGGTTCTCCATGCCTGCTCCGTTCCGTTCTGTTTTTACAAAGTAGCCACTTGATTCTGCCTGACTTGCTCGAAAAAGCATACCGCCGCGCAGGCTGCCACGTTCAGCGACTCGACCTGGCCCAGGTGCGGGATCACCACCTGGTGGCGCGCCATGGACAGCAGGTCGTCCGCCACGCCCTGCCCCTCGTGGCCGAACAGCCAGGCCACGGGCTGGCGCAGGTCCACGTCGTACAGGCGCTGGGTGGCGTAGCCGCTGGTGGCCAGCGTGGCGATCGGGGAGCCGGACACCAGCGGCGCCAGGTCCACGTTCTCGTAGATGTCGAGCACGAAGTGCGCGCCCATGGCCGCGCGCAGCACCTTGGGCGACCAGCAGAACGCCGTGCCGGCGCTGCAATAGACTTCCCTGATGCCGGCCGCCGCTGCGCTGCGCAGGATGGAACCGACGTTGCCGGGGTCCTGCACGTTATCGAGCAGCACGGCCGACACGGACAGCGGCGCCGTCACCAGGCGCTCGGGCGTATCGATCAGGAACATCACGCCCACGCCGTGTTCGACCTGGCTGACGGCGTTGTAGAGCGCGTCCGGCAAGCCCATCACGTGCGCGTGCTGCGCCTCCAGCTGGCCCACGATGTCGGCCACTTCCGGGTTCTGCAGCGCCGTCTCGCTGACGATGCACTGCACCGGCTGGCCGCGCAGCTGCAGATAGGTCTGGCACAGGTGCACGCCGTCGAGCAGCGTGCGGCCGGCCTTGCGGCGCGCCTGCGAGCTGCCCGCCAGGTGCTTGAGTTCCTTGTATTGCGCGTTGTCGCGCGAGGTGATGGTTTTCATACTCGTATTTTTATTCTTCGGTTGGAGTGAGCGGACCGGCCGCCAGCGCCGCGCGCACGGGCGCGAACGAGCGCCGGTGCACGGGCGAGGCGCCGAATTCGCGCAGGCGCGCCAGGTGCAGCGCCGTACCGTAGCCCTTGTGCTGGTCGAAGCAGTATTGCGGATAGGCCGCGTGCAGCGTCACCAGCGCCGCGTCGCGCGCCGTCTTGGCCAGGATGGAGGCAGCCGAGATGGCGTCCACCTTGTCGTCGCCGCCGATCACGGCGATGGCCTGGATCTTCATCACGGGGCAGCGGTTGCCGTCGATCAGGGCCAGCGTGGGCCGCACGCCGAGCGCCTCCACGGCGCGCTGCATGGCCAGCATGGAGGCGTGCAGGATGTTGAGCTTGTCGATTTCCGCTTCCGACGCCTCGGCGATGGCCCACGCCAGCGCCTGCGCCTTGATCAACGGCGCCAGCAGGTCGCGTTTGGCTTCGGTCAGCTTCTTGGAGTCGCGCAGGCCGCCGATCGGACGCGCGGGATCGAGGATCACGGCCGCCGCGAACACGGGACCGGCCAGCGGCCCGCGTCCGGCTTCATCGACGCCGCAAATGATTTCATCGGGCGACGCGGGCAAATCGTCGAACAGGCCGGGCTGGTTGGGGTTCACGGTGGGGCTTTACTGGGCGTTGAGGACTTTGAGCACGGCGGCCGCGCTCTCCTGCGCGCTGTTGCGCAGCAGGCTGTGATGCATGTCGGTGAAACGCTGGGCCAGCCGCAGGCGGTGCGGCGCGTCGCTCAGCTGCTGCCACATGGCGTCGGCCAGCGCCTGCGGGCTGGCCGCGTCCTGCAGCAGCTCGGGCACCAGGAACTCGCGCGCCAGGATGTTGGGCAGGCCGATCCAGGGCTGGTAGCCGAAGTGGCGCAGGATCTGCCATTCGGCCGCCATCATCTTGTAGGCGATCACCATCGGCTTCTTGAACAGCGCCACCTCCAGCGAGGCCGTACCGGAGGCCACCAGCACCGCGTCGGCGGCGGCGATGGCCGTGTGCGACTGGCCGTCGAGCAGCTGGATTTCCACGTCCTGCAGGCCGGCCTGGGCCACCAGTTCCAGGAAATACTGGCGCTGGCGTTCGCCCGCCATGGGCGCCACGAAGCGCAGCGAGCGGTCGCGCTGCAGCAGCAGGCGCGCCGCGCCCATGAAGGCGGCCGTGTTGTACTTGATCTCGGACATGCGGCTGCCCGGCATGATGGTGACGACGTTGGCGTCCTCCGCCAGCCCCAGCGCGCGCCGTGCGGCCGCCTCGTCCGGCTGCACGGGGATCGTCTCGGCCAGCGGGTGGCCGACATAGGTCACCGGCACGCCGGCCTGGCGGTAGATCTCCTCCTCGAACGGGAAGATCACCAGCATGTGCGAGACGGCCTTGATGATTTTCCTGATCCGTCCGCCGCGCCAGGCCCAGATCTGCGGTCCGATGTAATGCACGGTGGGGATGCCGGCCGCCTTGAGCTGCATTTCCAGTCCCAGGTTAAAGCCGGGATAGTCGGCGCCGATGAAGGCGGCCGGCCGTTCGGCCAGCAACTGGTCGCGCAGCGCGTTCTGGATGCCCTTGATCTCGCGGTAGCGCGGGATCACGGCCAGCAGGCCGCGCACGGTCAGCTTGTCCATCGGCCAGTGCGACTCGAAGCCCTGGGCCATCATCTGCTCGCCGCCGATGCCGTGGAAACGGGCGTGCGGCAGCTGCGGGCGCAGCCCCGACAGCAGGCGCGCCGCCAGCACGTCGCCGGACGGCTCGCCGGCGACCATGGCGATGCTCAGGTCAGCGGACGATGCCACGGGTCGCCATGCCGAGGAATTCGCGCATGGCGCGGATCTGGTCTGCCGCCGCCGGCGTGGCCAGTTCTTCGGCCTCCAGCGCCGCCTTGGCCTCTTCCAGCGTCAGGCCGGAACGATAGATCAGCTTGTAGGCGGTGCGGATGCCGTTGATCTGCTCGCGCGTAAAGCCGCGCCGTTTCAGCCCTTCGATGTTGACGCCGTGGGCCTGGGCCGGATTACCGTTCAACAGCACGAACGGCGGCACGTCCTGGGTCAGGCTGGTGCTCATGCCGACAAAGGCGTGGGCGCCGATCTTGCAGAACTGGTGCACGTTGGCGAAGCCGCTCATGATGACCCAGTCGCCGATCTCCACGTGGCCCGCGATCTGGGCGTTGTTGGAGAAGATGGTGTTGCTGCCCACCTGGCAGTCGTGCGCCAGGTGCACATAGGCCGAGATCCAGTTGTCGTTACCGAGGCTGGTCACGCCCTTGTCCTGCACGGTGCCCGTGTTGAAGGTGCAGAACTCGCGGATCGTGTTGCGGTCGCCGATGGTCAGGCGGGTCGGTTCGCCGTTCCACTTCTTGTCCTGCGGCGCGGCGCCGATGGAGGAGAACTGGAACAGCTTGTTGTCGCGCCCGATGGTGGTGTGGCCCTCGATCACCACGTGCGGACCGACCACGGTGCCGGCGCCGATAGCGACGTGGGGGCCGACGATGGAATACGGTCCCACCTGCACCGAACTGTCGAGCTGCGCGCGCGGATCGACGATGGCCGTCGCGTGTATCTTCGACATGGTTACTTCCCTGCTGGCTGGCTGGCGTCGGCCGCGCTGCGGATGGTGCACATCAGTTCAGCTTCGACGGCGGTCTGGCCGTCCACGCTGGCCACGGCCTTGTATTTCCAGATGCCGCGCGAGACGCGCACGATCTCGACGTTCATCACCAGCTGGTCGCCCGGCTCCACCGGCCGCTTGAAGCGCGCGTTGTCGATGCCCACGAAGTAGACCACCGAGTTCTCGTCCGGCTTCACGTCCATGGTCAGGAACGACAGGATGGCGGCGGTCTGCGCCATCGCCTCGATCATCAGCACGCCCGGCATGACCGGCTTGTGGGGGAAGTGGCCGTTGAAGAATTCCTCGTTGGCCGTCACGTTCTTGATGGCGGTGATGGTCTTGCCCGATTCCCAGTCCAGCACGCGGTCCACCAGCAGCATCGGATAGCGGTGCGGCAGGTATTGCTTGATGGCGTGGATGTCCAGGCACTTCTTGGTGCAGGTGGACTCGGAAGTTACGGTAGCGGTAGTAGTCATGATTCGTCTTGGTTCGTCAGTGTTTTAATTGTTTTTTCCAGTGCGCGGATCTTGTCGCGCATGGTGGCCAGGTTGCGCACGATGGCGGCCGATTTTTCCCATTCGGCGTTCTTGGCCAGCGGGTAGAAACCCGTGTACTGGCCCGGTTCGAGGATGGAGCGCGATACCATGCTGCCCGAGGAAATGTGGACCCGGTCGGCAATCGTCAAATGCCCCAGCACCATGGCCGCGCCGCCGAAGGTGCAGTACTTGCCGATGATGGCGCTGCCGGCCACGCCGACGCAGCCGGCCATGGCCGTGTGGGCGCCGATGCGGCAGTTATGGCCGATCTGGATCTGGTTGTCGAGCTTGACGCCATCCTCGATCACGGTGTCGGCCAGCGCGCCGCGGTCGATGGTGGTGTTGGCGCCGATGTCGACGTCGTCCCCTATCATCACCCGGCCCGTCTGCGGAATCTTGATGTAGACCCCGCCCTCGTTGGCAAAGCCGAAGCCGTCGGTGCCGATCACGGCGCCCGAATGGATGATGCCGCGCGCGCCGATCTGGCAGCGGGCGTGGAAGGTCACGTTGGCAAACAGGTGGGTGGCGGCGCCGATCACGGCCTCGCGCCCGATGTAGCAGCCGGCGTCGATCACGGCGCCCTCGCCGATCACGGCGCCCGCCTCCACCGTCACCTGGGCGCCGATGTGGGCGCTGGCGGCCACCTGCGCGGAGCCGTCCACGCTGGCCGAGGGATGGATGCCGGCGGCCGGCACGATTTCGTCGAGCGACGCGAAATACTGGGCGGCGCGGGCGAAATACACATAGGGGTTGGCGGTGACGATACGCGCGCCGGCGTAACCGGCGGCGATGTAGGCGTCGTCGGCGGCCGAGACGATCAGGGCCGCCGCCTGGCTGTGCGCGGCCTGCGCGCGCAGCTTGCTATTGCTCAGAAAGCTGATGTGCGAAACGCCGGCGTCCGTCAGCGGTGCGATCCCCGTCACTTCCAGGTTGGGATCGCCGACCAGCTGGCCGCCCAAGCGTTCGACCAATGCTCCTAGTCGAGTGCCCATCGGGGTGTTCCAATCTTAATGGTTAGGCTTATTTGTCTTTGTCCAGCGCGGCCAGCACCTTGTCGGTGATGTCGATGCGCGGGCTGGCCCACACGGCGTCCTGCAGCACGATGTCGAAACCTTCCACCTGGGCCAGCTGCTTGATGATCCTGGTCGCCTTCTCCGAGATGGCGGCCCGTTCCTCGTTGGTGCGCTGGTTCAGGTCTTCGCGGAACTCGCGGTTGCGGCGCTGGTATTCCTTGTCCAGCTCAAACAGTTCGCGCTGGCGCTTGGCCCGTTCCGGCTCGACCAGCGTGGGCAGGTCCTTGTCCAGCTTTTCGGACGCCGTCTTCAGGCGCGCCGCCATTTCCTGCACGGCCTTGTCGCGCGACTTGAATTCCTCGGCCAGCTTCTCGCCGGCCAGCTTGGCCAGCTTGGACTCGTTATAGATGCGTTCCGGGCTGAGCCAGGCGATGCGCGACATCTGGACCGCCGACGGTGCCTGCGCCTGGGCTTGCGCCCCGGCGGCGCACCAGCCCAACGCCAGCACGGCAAGATACTTGGTCAAGGTAGCGGATGCAGTCTTCAACTTAATTCTCCGTGGCAATTATGTGTCTGGTTCGGCGTCAGAAGCCGGTACCCATCTGGAACTGGAAGCGTTCCAGGCGGTCGCCCGGCTTGGCATTCAGGGGCTTAGCATAACTCAACTTGAGCGGACCGACCGGCGAAATCCAGCTGATACCCAGACCGGTAGAATAGCGCAGTTCCGAAGCGCGCATCTTCTGGCCTTCCTGGTAGACCTGGCCCGTGTCGAGGAAGCCGAACCAGCGCAGGCTGCGGTCGGTGCCCGAACCGGGGAACGGCATCTGCAGCTCGGCGTTGCCGATCAGGCGCTCGGCGCCGCCCAGCGCGTCGAAGTTGACCGGGTCCACCGCGCCCAGCGAGGAGCTCAGGTAGCCGCGCACGGAACCGATGCCGCCCGCGTAGAAGGTCTTGAACACCGGGTAGGGATTGTGGCCGATGCCGTGGCCGAAGTCGATCTCGCCCTTGAGCGCCAGCGTGACCTTGGGGTGCAGCGGCTTGTACCACTGCTGCTCGTAGACGGCGCGGTAGTATTTCTGCTGGCCGGCCACGTCCAGTTCCAGGTTGGCGCGCTGGTAGCGGCCAATGGTCGGGGTGATGGCGCTGTCGCGGCTGTCGCGGGCCCAGGCCGCCGTCAGCGGCAGCGCGTTGGTGACGGCGCTGCCCACGCCGTCGGCGGCGCCGGTCAGGCTGGTGACGTAATTCTTGAACCGGGCCGGGCTGGTGCTGTCGGTGTCGATGCGCGAGCGCTCGGCGCCGATGCCGAAGAACACGGTATCCGTTTCCGAGAACGGCACGCCGTAGTTGATGGTGCCGCCCTGCTGGCGGATGGTATAGCTGCCCACGTTGAGCGCCGGCGGCTGCTGCGTGCGCAGGTAGACCGAGAACGAGCGCGACACGCCGTCGTCCGTGTAGTACGGATCGGTGTCGGAGAACGAGATGGTGCGGCTGTACTTGCTCGTGTTCAGTTCCAGGCCCACGGTGGTGCCGCTGCCGGCGAAGTTGGCTTGCTGGATGGCGGCCTGGAAGGTGAACTTTTCGGCCTGCGAGAACGCGCCGCCGATCTGGAAGTTACCGGTCGGCTTTTCCGTCACCGTCAGGTTCACGTCCACCTGGTCGGAGGTGCCCTGCGCTTCGGGCGTATCGATGGTGACGTCCTTGAAGTAGCCCAGGCGGTCGACCCGGTCGCGCGACAGCTTGATCTTGTTGGCGTCGTACCAGGACGACTCGAACTGGCGGAACTCGCGCCGTATCACCTCGTCGCGGGTGGTGGTGTTGCCGGCGATGTTCATGTGGCGCACGTAGGCGCGCTTGCCCGGATCGATGAAGAAGGTGAACGCCACCTCGCGCTTGGCGCGGTCGATCTCGGGATTGGCGTTGACGTTGGCGAAGGCGTAGCCGAAGGTGCCCAGCCGGTCCGAGATCAGCTTGTTGGTGGCCGTCAGGCGCTCGCCCGAGTAGATCTCGCCCTTCTTGAGCAGCACCAGCGAGCGCAGCTCGGCTTCGCGGCCGAAGGTCTCGCCGTCGAACTTGAGGTCCGACACCTTGTACTGCTCACCCTCGGTGATGTTGATGGTGATGTAGATGTCCTTCTTGTCGGGCGTGATCGAGACCTGGGTCGACTCGACCTGCATCTCGATGTAGCCGCGGTTCAGGTAGAACGACTTGAGCGACTCGATGTCGCCGGTCAGCTTGGTCTTGGAATACTGGTTGGCCTTGGTGTACCAGCTGAACCAGCCGCCCGTGTTCAGGGCCAGCTGTTCCTTGATCTCGCTGTCGGAGAACACCTTGTTGCCGACGATGTTGATCTGCTTGATCTTGGCCACCTCGCCCTCGTCCACGGCGAAGGTCACGTTGACGCGGTTACGCTCGATCGGGGTGACGGTGGTGGTGATCTTGACGCCGTACAGGCCGTGCGACAGGTACTGGCGCTTGAGCTCCTGCTCGGCGCGGTCGACCGAGGCCTTGTCGAAGATCTTGGCCTCGCCCACGCCGATGTCCTTCAGGGCCTTGACCAGCGTGTCCTTCTCGAATTCCTTGGTGCCGGTGAATTCCACCTTGGCGATGGCGGGCCGTTCCTCGACCAGCACCACCAGCACGTTGCCGTCCGCTTCCAGCCGCACGTCCTTGAAGAAACCGGTGGCATACAGCGCCTTGATGGCGGCCACGCTCTTCTCGTCGTTGAAGGTCTCGCCGACCCGCACCGGCAGGTAGCTGAACACCGTACCGGCTTCCGTGCGCTGGATCCCTTCGACGCGGATATCTTTGACGGTGAAGGGTTCGATGGCAAGCGCGCTGCCGGCACACATGGCCAGGACGGCGGCGCCGATCAGACTGCGGCGAAAGGAAGGCGAGGCGATACGGTCAGAATGTAATTTCATTGGCTAAATCGATGGCTAATTCATTGAACTACTCATTGGACTACTCGTTGGACCATTTTTATTATCGGACCACTTCTGCACAACGCTGCGCCGGCCGCGCCATCGGCGGCATAGGTACTGCTACAGCAGGCGCGCCACGTCGTTGAATACCGCCAGCATCATCAGGCCGACCAGCAGGCCGATACCAAGGCGTTGCGCTATCTCGCCAAAACGCTCCGGCACGGGGCGCCCGGTCAAAACTTCCAGCGAATAATACAGCAAAAGCCCCCCATCTAGAACGGGTATGGGGAGCAAATTCATCACGCCCAGACTGATGCTGATGAAGGCGACGAAGCTCAGGTAGCTGGCCGCGCCTATCCGTGCGGTCTGGCCGGCATAATCGGCGATCGTGATCGGGCCGGTCACGTTCTTCCACGACACCTCGCCGATGATCATCTTGCCGATCATCTTGAGCGTCATGGCGCTGGTGTCCCACACCTTGTCGAGCGCCTTGCCCAGCGCCGCCACGGGCCCGGCCCGCACGACGATCATATCCGGCATCTGCGCCACCATCGCGCCGATCTTACCGACTGTTACAGTTCCCTTACCTTCCTTTTCGGCCACCGGCGTGACGGCCAGTTCCAGCGTCTGGCCGGCGCGGCGCAGGCCGATGCGCACCGTCCTGCCGCCGGCCGGACGGATGCGTTCGATGAAGGCGGGACCGTCGGCCACCGCCGCGCCGTCCACGCTCAGTATCAGGTCGCCCGCCTGCAGGCCGGCCTGCGCGGCCGCGCCGCCGGGCAGCACCTGGTCGATCACGGGCGCGGGACGGGCCAGCGTCAGGCCCAGGTGGCCCAGCACGTCACCCTCCAGGTCCAGCGCGACCAGCGCCGACGCCGGCAGTTCCGGCGCATAGCGGCCCATGCCCGGGCGCTCCACGTCCAGCCGCGCCGGGCGCTTGTCGATGGCGGCCTGGATCACCTGCCAGCGCAACTCGGACCAGCCGCTCACGGCGTGGCCGTTGACGCCGGCCACCAGGTCGCCCCGGCGCAGGCCCGCCTGTTCGGCCGCGCTGCCGGCCACCGGCGCGCCCAGCTTGCTCGACGGCTCGGCCACGCCGGCCATATACAGGCCGGTAAACAACACGATGGCGATCAGGAAGTTGGCCAGCGGGCCGGCGGCCACGATGGCGATCCGGCGCCACACGTTCTGGCGGGTGAATTCGCGCCGCAGGTCCTGCGGCGCCAGGGCACTCAGGTCCTGCTCGCGGCTGTCGAGCATCTTGACGTAGCCGCCCAGCGGCAGCGCCGAGATGGCCCATTCCGTCTGGTCGGCGCCGAAGCGGCGCGACCACACCACCTTGCCCATGCCGATCGAGAAGCGCAGCACCTTGACCCCGCACCAGCGCGCCACCAGGTAGTGGCCCAGCTCATGGAACAGGATCAGTGAACCCAGCGCGACGACAAAAGCCAGCAGCGTCGTGAGCGCGTTCATTTTGCGTGGCTGCCGATGTAGGCGTGGGCCGCGGCGCGGGCCAGCGCGTCCTGCTCCATCACGGCGGCGATGCTGCTGGCCGCTTCATGGGGCACGGTTTGCATCACGTGCGCGATCACGCGGTCGATCTGGCGGAAGCCGATGCGCAGCTCGAGGAACGCTTGCACGGCGATCTCGTTGGCCGCGTTGAGCAGGGCCGGCGCCGTGCCGCCCGCGCGCAGCGCCTCGAACGCCAGCGCCAGGCAGGGGAAGCGCACCAGGTCGGGCCGCTCGAACTGCAGCGCGCCCATCTGCGTCAGGTCCAGCTGCGCCACGCCGGAGGCGATGCGCTCGGGCCAGGCCAGCGCGTGCGCGATCGGGGTGCGCATGTCGGGGTTGCCCAGCTGGGCCAGCACGGAACCGTCCACGTACGACACCATCGAGTGGATCACGCTTTGCGGATGGATCACCACCTCGATCTGGTCGGCCGGGGCGCCGAACAGCCAGTGGGCCTCGATCACTTCCAGGCCCTTGTTCATCATGGTGGCCGAGTCGACCGAGATCTTGCGGCCCATGACCCAGTTCGGGTGCTTGCAGGCTTGCTCCGGCGTGACGGCGTCGAGCGTGTCGACGGCGCGCGCCAGGAACGGGCCGCCGGAGGCCGTCAGCAGCACCTTGGCCACGCCGGCCGCGGCCGGGACGCGGCCGTAGCCATGCGGCAGGCACTGGAAGATGGCATTGTGTTCGCTGTCGATCGGCAGCAGCACGGCGCCGCTGTCCTGCACGGCGTCCATGAACAGCTGGCCGGACATGACCAGCGCTTCCTTGTTGGCCAGCAGCACCTTCTTGCCGGCGCGGGCGGCGGCCAGCGTGGGCGCCAGGCCGGCCGCGCCGACGATGGCCGCCATCACGGCGTCCACTTCGGGCGCGCTGGCGATGGCGCACAGGGCTTGCTCGCCCCACGCCACTTCCGTGCGCAAGCCCTTGGCCCGCAGCAGCGCGCCCAGGCGGTCGGCGGCGGCGGCGCTGCCGACCACGGCGCGCGCGGGACGGAACTGTTCGCACTGGGCGGCCAGTTCGTCGACCCGGCTGTGGGCCGACAGCGCGTAGACGGAATAGCGCTCGGGATGGCGGGCCAGCACGTCCAGCGTGGAGACGCCGATCGAACCGGTGGCGCCGAGTATGGTGATGCGTTGCATAGCGACTTCCTTCACAGCCAGGAACCGATCAGCGCCGCCATGGGCAGCACCGGGATCAGGGCGTCAATACGGTCCAGCACACCGCCGTGGCCGGGCAGCAGCTGGCTGCTGTCCTTCATGCCGGCGCGGCGCTTGAGCTGGGATTCGAACAGGTCGCCGGCGATGCTGGCGGCGACCAGCAGCAGCAGGATGGCCAGCGTGGCCAGCCAGCCCATCCTGGCCTGCAGGCGCACGGCGAAGGTGTCCTGCAGCCACGGCGCGGCCGGCGCGGCCACGATGGTGACGGCGGCCATCACCAGCACGATGGCGGCGCCGCCCAGGGCGCCCTCCCACGACTTGCCGGGCGAGATGGTGGGCGCCAGCTTGCGGCGGCCGAAGGCCTTGCCGCAGAAGTAGGCGCCGATGTCGGCCACCCACACCAGCGCCATGGCCGACAGCAGGAAGGCCGGCGAATGCTGGAACAGGGCCACGATGGCGTAGAAGCAGCCGAACAGGGCAAAGGCGAAGGTCACGCCCAGCGTCCAGTTGCCCGCGCCCTGCAGCGGCGGCAGGCCCAGGCCCAGCGACGGCGCGAAGCGGATCGCCCACAGCAGCGCGCACACGCCGAACAGGGAGCCGACGGCGCCCGGCTTGGCGTGATACATGCCGTACACGAAGGCGGCCGCGCACACGGCGGCAAACAGGGGCGCCAGCTTGAGGCCGAACAAGCGTCCCGCCTCCCACATGGCGGCGCCGAAGAACAGCGTGGCCACCACCACGAAGGCGGGGAAATACTGGAAGAACAGCACCGGCAGCAGTACCGCCAGCAGGACCAGAGCGGTCAGGATCCGGGTTTTGAGCATCAGCTTGTCTTTTCTGCCAATTGGTCGCCGGTGCGGCCGAAGCGCCGCTCCCGGTTCTGGTAAGACGCGATGGCCGCGTCCAGGCTGTCGATGGAAAAATCGGGCCAGTAGGTGTCGGTGAAGAACAGTTCCGTGTAGGCCAGCTGCCACAGCAGGAAATTGGAGATGCGCTGCTCGCCGCCGGTGCGGATGAACAGGTCCGGCTCGGGCGCGTAGGCCATGGCCAGGTGCGGCGCCAGCTGCTCTTCCGTGAAGTCGGTGGCGCCCGGGTGGGTGGCCACCATCTTGCCCACCGCTTGCATGATGTCCCAGCGCCCGCCGTAGTTGGCGCACACGGTCAGCGTCATGCGGGTGTTGGCGGCCGTCTTGCGTTCGGCCGAGGCGATCATGGCGCGCAGCTTGTCGTCGAAGCGGCGCAGATCGCCCACCACCTTGAGGCGGATGTTATTGGCGTGCAGCTTGGACACCTCGCGCTCGAGGGCCGTGACGAACAGGCGCATCAGCAGCGACACTTCCTCTTCCGGCCGGCGCCAGTTCTCGGAACTGAAGGCGAACACGGTCAGGTATTCCACGCCGCGGCGGGCGCATGCTTCCACCACGGTACGCACCGCTTCCACGCCCTTGACGTGGCCAGCCACGCGCGGCAAGAAGCGCTTGGTGGCCCAGCGGCCATTGCCGTCCATGATGATGGCCACATGGCGCGGTACGGCGGGCGCATCCGGTACAGCAGTGGTCGAACTCGTATATTTCATGAAAATACTAATGCCAAAGTATAAAGTATTACAGCTGTACCGCTAAAACACAACAGGGGCCAGACCCGCGCTGGCCGCGCCCGGTGTCGCCGGCGCGGCCATACAGGGTCTGACCCCGGCACTGAGGCCAGCGGCCGCTTACACCGTCAGCACTTCCTTTTCCTTCTCCGCCACCATCTTGTCGATGTCGGCGATGAACTTGTCGGTCAGCTTCTGCACTTCTTCCGACGCACGGCGCTCGTCGTCTTCCGAGCAGGCCTTGTCCTTGACCAGCTTTTTCAGCGATTCGTTGGCGTCGCGGCGGATGTTGCGCACGGCGATCTTGGCGTCCTCGCCCTCGCCCTTGCACAGCTTGACCATTTCCTTGCGGCGCTCTTCGGTCAGCGGCGGGGTCGGCACGCGGATCACGTCGCCCTGCGACGACGGGTTCAGGCCCAGGTCGGCGTCACGGATGGCTTTCTCGATGGTGGCGGCCATCTTCTTTTCGTACGGCTGCACGCCGATGGTACGGGCGTCGATCAGGTTGACGTTGGCGACCTGGCTCAGGGCCGTGGGGCTGCCGTAGTACTCGACCATCACGTGGTCCAGGATGCCGGTGTGGGCCCGGCCGGTGCGGACCTTGGCCAGGTCCGCGCGCAGGGTTTCCAGGGACTTGACCATGCGGTCTTGGGCATTCTTTTTAACGTCAGCTAAGGACATTGCTGCTCTCCTGTATCTTGGGTAGGACTATCTGTAGATGGAAACTTAAACGTGCACCAGTGTACCTTCATCCTCGCCCATGATCACGCGCATCAGCGCGCCGGGTTTGGTGATGGAGAACACCTTGATCGGCAGTTTCTGGTCGCGGCACAGCGCGAAGGCGGTGGCGTCCATCACCTGCAGGTGCTTGGCGATGGCTTCATCGAAGGTGATCGAGTGGAACAGGGTGGCGTGCGGATCCTTCTTGGGATCGGCCGTGTAGACGCCGTCGACCTTGGTGGCCTTGAGCACGATCTCGGCGCTCACTTCCGAGCCGCGCAGCGCGGCGGCCGTGTCGGTGGTGAAGAAGGGATTGCCGGTGCCGGCGGCGAACACGACCACCTTGCCCTCTTCCAGGTACTGCAGCGCCTTCGGGCGCACGTAGGGCTCGACCACCTGCTCGATGCCGATGGCCGACATGACGCGCGCCGTGATGCCCACGTGGCGCATGGCGTCGGCCAGGGCCAGCGCGTTCATGACGGTGGCCAGCATGCCCATGTAGTCGGCCGTGGCGCGGTCCATGCCCTGGGCGCCGGGCGCGACGCCACGGAAGATGTTGCCGCCACCGATGACGATCGCCAGTTCCACACCCATCTTCGCCACCTCGGCCACGTCGGCCACCATCCGCTCGATCGTGCCGCGGTTGATGCCGTACGGGTCGTCACCCATCAGGGCCTCGCCGGACAATTTGAGGAGGACGCGCTTGTAGGCTGGTTTTGACATGAGCTGGGGCTCCTTAATTGGGGTTATTCGGGTCTGACTGCCGGCGGACGGTGTACGCACGCGATGATACCGCGTTGCGCCGTGCCGGGGTGTTACAAGCCCGCAGGCCGGGGTGGCCGGGACGGCGGGCTAAAAAAACGGGCCTCGCGGCCCGTTTTCACATTACGCTCCTTTGGAAGCGGCCATTTGCGCGGCCACTTCAGCGGCGAAGTCGTCTTGCTTCTTCTCGATCCCCTCGCCCACCACAAACATGGTGAACGCTTTCACGGTGGTCGCCTTCTCTTTCAGCATCTGCTCGATCGACTGCTTGTCGTTCTTGACGAAGGCCTGGTTCAGCAGCGACACTTCTTTCAGGAACTTCTGCACGGAGCCTTCCAGGCGCTTGGCCAGGATTTCCGGCGACTGCACCGGCTTGCCTTCGGCCACGGCCTTGGCCGCGTCTTCTTCGGCCTTCAGCTTGGCCACCGAGCGCTCTTTTTCGATCAGTTCGGCAGGCACCTGGTCAGCCGACAGCGACACCGGCTTCATGGCGGCGATGTGCATCGCCACGTCCTTGCCCACTTGCTCGTCGGCGCCGTCGAATTCCACCATCACGCCGATGCGGCTGCCGTGCAGGTAGGAAGCCAGCTTGGCCGTCGTCTCGAAACGCTGGAAGCGGCGGATCGACATGTTCTCGCCGATCTTGCCGATCAGGGCCGAGCGCACTTCGTCCAGGGTCTTGCCGTCGCCGGCCGGCAGGGCCAGCAGGGCAGCCACGTCGGCCGGGTTGTGCTCGGCGACCAGCTTGGCGGCCGTGTTGGCCAGGTTCATGAAGTCATCGTTCTTGGCCACGAAGTCCGTTTCCGAGTTCACTTCGACCAGGGCGCCCACGCCGTTGGCGATATGGGTCACCACCACGCCTTCAGCCGTGATGCGGGCCGATGCCTTGGACGCTTTGCCGCCCAGCTTGACGCGCAGGATCTCTTCCGCGCGGGCCATGTCGCCATCGGCCTCCGTCAGGGCTTTTTTGCATTCCATCATTGGTGCGTCGGTCTTGCCGCGCAGTTCGCCTACCATCGCTGCAGTAATCGCTGCCATGTGTTTCTCCTGTATTCTGTGGGGGTTGTGGTATGGGGCGGCGCACAGTACGGCGCCCAGCGCCCGGACCACGACATTAAAAAAAAGGGGGAGCTGCTGCCACCCCTTTTTCCTTGCTACTGACGAACCGACAATTATGCCTGTTCGTTCACTTCGACGAACTCGTCGCCAGCAGCAGCCTTGATCATTTCAACGACTTCGTTGCCGGCAGCGGCACGGCCTTCGAGGATGGCATCAGCCACACCGCGGGCGTACAGCATGATGGCTTTCGAGGAGTCATCGTTACCTGGGATCACATAGCTCACGCCTTCTGGCGAGTGGTTGGTATCGACCACGCCGATGACAGGGATGCCCAGTTTTGCCGCTTCGGTGATCGCACCTTTGTGGTAGCCGACGTCAACGACGAAGATCGCGTCAGGAACGCCACCCATCTCCTTGATGCCGCCGATCGACTTCTGCAGCTTGACCATTTCGCGTTGGAACATCAGCGCTTCTTTCTTCGACAGCTTCTCGACGGAACCATCTTCGATCGACGCTTCCATGTCTTTCAGGCGCTTGATCGAGGTCTTGATCGTTTTGAAGTTGGTCAGCATGCCGCCCAGCCAACGCTGGTCGACGAAAGGAACGCCTGCGCGCTGAGCTTCAGCGGCGATGATGTCGCGGGCTTGACGCTTGGTGCCGACCATCAGGATGGTGCCACGGTTCGAAGCGACCTGTTTCACGTGCTTCATCGCTTCCTGATACATAGCCATCGTCTTTTCCAAGTTGATGATATGGATCTTATTGCGGTGACCGAAGATGAACGGTGCCATCTTTGGGTTCCAGAAACGGGTTTGGTGACCGAAGTGGACACCGGCTTCCAGCATTTCGCGCATAGTTACGGACATAATAAACTCCAGGGTTGGGTCTGGAATCCGATCAGTCACCATGAAGGCACCCTTGTCGACCGGATTCGCGTGTGTAGTTAAAAAATTCTCACCTTTTTTACAACATTGCTCAAAACCGAATTCAAGCAACCCGAGATTCTACCGCAAAACCCCCTCCTTAATCAAGCGCGACGTCAGGCGCCCGCATGGCGACGCTTGCCTTTTTTTTAATGTTACCCATGTCAAGAAAAATTCCTGTCATTTTGATGAAATATTTCTAGCGAGTGTGGTTTAAAAAGCAGCAATTGAATGCCGGAACGTATTATCATTAGGAAAACTATAGTTCTGTAATGGCAATACCGAGTTGCAGAACACTATAAACCAGCATAACAATGGGAAGACCTCATCATGTCCATCGCTCTCGCTGTAACGCTTGCCGCCCTGTCCACCGTGCAGCCCAGCTGCTCCTGGGACCGGCCAGGCGTGAATCCCTACACGGGCAATGCGAACGCCGCCATTGACCGTTACACCGACCTGCCGCCGGCGGTGCGGGCGGAACTGAAAAAACGCGTCGCCAGCAAGCAGCCTGACGACATGGTCAACATCACCCGTGACGCCATCACCAGCGACAGCACCGGCGCCTACGACCCGGCCATCCGCGACATGCACTTCGGCGCCGCCTCCGTGTGCCACAGCGTGACCCGCAACAAGTGGGCCAGGAGCCGCAGCGAAAGCGCGGCCGTCTATTGCGCCGAGAACCACTGCATCCTGGTACCCAAGATCTGCGGCAACATCAGCCGCATCACACGTCCGTCCGCGCCCGTGGCCCATGCCGCGGAAGACGGCGCCGGCGGCCGCGCCCCCATCCTGGTGGCCGCCGCGGCGCCGGTAGTGCTGGCGCCGGCCGAGGCGCCATTGGCGGTGTTCGCGCCGCGCGAAGTGCCACTGGCGCCGCCGGTGCCGGTGGCCGCACCGCCGGCATTTGTCAATTCCGCCCCGCCGTTCGAAGTGCATGTCGGCCTGCCACCGCCACCACCGTTGCCGCCGTCACCACCGCCGGTGCCGGAAGCGGACAGCTGGGCCATGCTGCTGGCCGGCCTGGGCGTGCTGGGCTGGCTGGCCAAGCGCCGCGCCGCCTGATCCCGCCCCTCCCTACGGGCGCGCCGCCGGCGCGCCGCACAGGCGCTGCCCCGGTCCGCACGGGGCGCGCCGCCTCGTTTATAATCACGCAGTATTGCACGCCGCGAGCACGAACCTGACGTTCGGCATGCTCGCCGCCTGCGTTTTTTCCGTTTACTTTGCAGATTGCGATCCACTATGTCTATTACCATCAACACCGCCGAAGACATCGCCGGCATGCGCGTGGCCGGCCGCCTGGGCTCCGAGGTGCTGGACTATATCACCCCCTTCATCAAGGCCGGCGTCACCACCGGCGAGCTGGATCGCCTGTGCCATGAATACATGGTCAACGTGCAGGGCACCATCCCGGCCCCGCTCAACTACTGCCCGCCCGGCTACACGCCGTTCCCGAAAGCGATCTGCACCTCCGTCAACGACGTGATCTGCCACGGCATCCCCGGCGACAAGGTGCTCAAGAACGGCGACGTGGTCAACCTCGACATCACCGTCATCAAGGACGGCTACCATGGCGACAACAGCCGCATGTTCTTCATCGGCGAGCCGTCCATCCTGGCCAAGCGGCTGTCGGACATCACCTATGAATGCATGTGGCTGGGCATCGCCAAGGTCAAGCCGGGAGCCCACCTGGGCGACATCGGCCACGCCATCCAGCAGCACGCGGAAAAGGCCGGCTACAGCGTGGTGCGCGAATTCTGCGGCCACGGCATCGGCAAGGTGTTCCATACCGAGCCGCAGGTGCTGCACTATGGCCGTCCCGGCACGCTGGAGGAACTCAAGGCCGGCATGATCTTCACCATCGAACCGATGATCAACGCCGGCAAGCGCGAAATTCGCGAGATGGGCGACGGCTGGACCATCAAGACCAAGGACCGCAGCCTGTCGGCCCAGTGGGAGCACACCATCCTGGTGACCGACACCGGCTACGAGGTGCTGACCCTGTCGGCCGGCAGCCCGCCGCCGCCAGCCTTCATCACCGGCGCCGCCGTGGCAGCGTAAGCCAGATGCCGGCCGCCGCGATGAAGAAGGACCTCAGGGAGCAGCTCAAGCGCCAGCTCAAGGCCGACCGCCAGCTCGTCATCGCCGGCTTCCAGGCCGACGGCATGCCCGAAAAGCTGCTGCGCAACCTGCGCCAGAGCGTGGACGCCGTGCTGACCCAGGCCTGGCACGCGGCCGCGCTGCCGCCCGACACCGCCCTGGTGGGCGTGGGCGGCTACGGGCGCGGCGAACTGTTCCCCCACTCCGACGTCGACCTGCTGATCCTGCTGGCGCAGGCGCCCGACGACGACACCCGCGGCAAGCTCGAGGAACTGGTGCAGCTGCTGTGGGACCTGGGGCTCGAGATTGGCCACAGCATCCGCACCGTGGACGAGTGCATGACCGAGTCGCAGGCCGACATCACGGTGCAAACCAGCCTGCTCGAGGCGCGCCTGATCTGCGGCGACCTGCCCCTGTTCGAACAGCTGCAGCGGCGCTACGACGCGGCCATGGACCCGCAAGCGTTCTTCCACGCCAAGATGCTCGAGATGCGCCAGCGCCACGCCAAGTACGAGGACACGGCCTACAGCCTGGAGCCGAACTGCAAGGAAAGCCCGGGCGGCCTGCGCGACCTGCAGGTGATCCTGTGGATGGTCAAGGCGGCCGGGCTGGCCAACTCGTGGCGCACGCTGGCCACCTCGGGCCTGATCACCCAGACCGAGGCCAAGCAGCTGATGGAGAAGGAGCGCGCCTTCAAGGACATCCGGGTGCGATTGCACCTGCACGCGGGCCGGCGCGAGGACCGCCTGGTGTTCGACGTGCAGACGGCCATCGCCGAGACGCTGGGCTTCCAGGCCACCGGCAGCGGCATCAACATGCGCCGCGCCAGCGAGTACCTGATGCAGCGCTACTACTGGGCCGCCAAGACCGTCACCCAGCTCAACACCATCCTGCTGCAGAACATCGAGGAACGGCTGTTCCCGCAGTCGGGCGTGGCCGTGCCCATCAACGCGCGCTTTAACGAGTTGAACGGCTTCATCGACATGAACGACGACGACACGTTCGAGCGCACCCCGTCGGCCATGCTGGAGATCTTCCTGCTGATGACGGAGCGCCCCGCGCTCAAGGGCATGACCTCGCGCACCATGCGCGCGCTGTGGCACGAGCGCTTCAAGATCGACGCCGGCTTCCGCCAGGACCCCGTCAACCGCGCGCTGTTCCTGCGCATCCTGCAGGCGCCGGTGGGCATCATCCACACGCTGCGGCGCATGAACGACCTGTCGGTGCTGGGGCGCTACCTGCCCAACTTCCGCAAGATCGTGGGCCAGATGCAGCACGACCTGTTCCACGTCTACACGGTCGACCAGCACATCCTGATGGTGGTGCGCAACATGCGCCGCTTCACCATGACCGAGCACGCGCACGAATACCCGTTCTGCAGCCAGCTGATGGCCAACTTCGCGCAACCGTGGCTGCTGTACGTGGGCGCCCTGTTCCACGACATCGCCAAGGGCCGCGGCGGCGACCATTCCAAGCTCGGCACGGTGGACGCGGCCCAGTTCTGCCACGACCACGGCATGAGCGAGGAAGACACGCAACTGGTGGTATTCCTGGTCGAGAACCACCTGACCATGTCGCAGGTGGCGCAGAAGCAGGACCTGTCGGACCCGGACGTGATCGCCGCCTTCGCCGCCCTGGTGCGCGACGAGCGGCACCTGACGGCGCTCTACCTGCTGACGGTGGCCGACATCCGCGGCACCAGCCCCAAGGTGTGGAACGCGTGGAAGGCCAAGCTGCTCGAAGACCTGTACCGCATCACGCTGCGCGTGCTGGGCGGCGAGCCCCACTCGGCCGACCGCGAACTGAAGAACCGCCAGCAGGAAGCGCTGGCCACGCTGCGCCTGTACGGCCTGCCGCCGGACGCCCACGAGGCGCTGTGGCAGCAGCTCGACGTGGCCTACTTCCTGCGCCACGACGCCTCCGACATCGCCTGGCAGACGCGCGCCCTGTACAACCGCATGGACAGCGCCCAGCCGGTCGTCAAGTGCCGCCTGGCGCCCATCGGCGAAGGCTTGCAGGTGGCCGTCTATGTGCGCGACCAGGCCGACCTGTTCGCCCGCATCTGCGGCTATTTCGACCGCAAGAACTTCAGCATCCTGGACGCCAAGATCCACACCACGCGCCATGGCTACGCGCTCGACACCTTCCTAGTCACGGAGCAGAGCTTCGCCAAGAGCTACCGCGACATCATCAGCCTGATCGAGCACGAACTGGGCGAGCTGCTGACCACCCAGACGGCGCTGCCGGCGCCCGGCAAGGGCCGCCTGTCGCGCCTGTCGCGCAGCTTCCCGATCCAGCCCACGGTCGATTTGCGGCCCGACGAGCGGGGCCAGTACTACCTGCTGTCGATCGCGGCCAACGACCGCACCGGCCTGCTGTACGCGATCGCCAACGTGCTCACCAAGTACAAGATCAACCTGCACACGGCCAAGGTGATGACGCTGGGCGAGCGGGTCGAGGATGTGTTCCTGGTCGACGGCGCCGCCCTCAGCAACGCCCGCCTGCAGCTGCAGCTGGAAACCGATTTACTGGACGCGCTCAAGGTATGAGCCGTCCTTCCTACCTGAGAAATAACGCAACATGAGTGAAGAATTATTACGCCTGTCCAAACGCATGTCCGAACTGGGCCTGTGCTCGCGGCGCGAAGCGGACGAATGGATCGCCCGCGGCTGGGTGCGGGTGGACGGCAAGGTGGTGTCCGAACTGGGCAGCAAGGTCTACCCCAGCCAGCGCGTCACCGTCGAGCGCCAGGCGGCGGCCGAGCAATCCAAGCGGGTGACGGTGCTGATCAACAAGCCCATGGGCTATGTGAGCGGCCAGGCCGAGGACGGCTACCAGCCGGCCGTGACCCTGATCAAGCCGGAGAACCGCTGGGCCGACGATCCGGCCACGGAACAGTTCCACCCGACCCAGTTGCGCAGCCTGGTGCCGGCCGGCCGGCTCGACATCGATTCCGTCGGCCTGCTGGTGCTGACCCAGGACGGGCGCGTGGCCAAGCAGCTGATCGGCCACGACACGGACATCGACAAGGAATACCTGGTGCGGGTGGAATACACGCGCCCCGGCAAGCTGCCTGAGGCGGACTTGAAAAAGCTCAACCATGGCCTGTGGATGGATGGCAAGCCGCTGCTGCCGGCCAAAGTGCGCTGGCAGAACGACGACCAGCTCAGCTTCACCTTGCGCGAAGGCAAGAAGCGCCAGATCCGCCGCATGTGCGACATGGTGGGCTTGAAGGTGGTGGGGTTGAAGCGGGTGCGTATCGGCAAGGTCAAGCTGGGCGACCTGCCCGTGGGCCAGTGGCGTTACCTGCGCCCGGACGAGCGCTTCTGAGCGCAGCGCCCCGCACAGCGCGTCCAAGACAAATGCCCATGGCGGCCGATTAGATGAAAAATTCTTGCTCTTTTGCAAGCCAATGCGAACAATAGTGGATAAACTAGCGTTGCAGTCCATCTTTTTCCCCAGCCAATTGCAAAGAGATACGCCGTCGTGAACAATCCGCTACCCAAAGACTTTCGTCGCGGCCCGCCCAGCCTGAAAGACGCACAGGAACCGATCGCCGCCGGCAGCAAGCCGCACGACATGACGGGCGAGCACGATATCGGTGACGCCCTGGCCATGCTGGCCGAGACGGGCGATCCCGTCTCCATCTACCCTCACAGCAGCACCAACGTCGTCATGGCGCGCATCCGCTCGGTGGACCCCGACCATCCCCATTTCGTGCTGGAACTGAACGAAGGGGAATACCTGCCGCCCGGCGAAGCCGTGTTCGTGGCCTGGCTGCGCAGCGCCAAGTTGCAATTCAAGCTCACTTCGCCCGACTGGGCGTGCCTGCCCAACCAGCCCACCCTGATACCGGCCGACTTCCCGGAAAAATGCCAGGTGCTGAACCGGCGCGCCACGCAGCGCCTGGAGACGCCGCTGGGCGTGTATTTCCTCGCCTCGTTCGTGCTCAACGGCAAGCCCTATGAATTGCAGCTGTACGATTTTTCCGCCGGCGGCGTGGGCATGCGCGCCGCCCCGCGCGACGCCGTCGGCCTGCACGTGGGACGCCGCCTGCAACGGGTGCGGCTCGAGCTGGGGCCGGACGCCGTCATGATCGCCGACCTGGAAATCCGCCTGTCGCGTACCTTCCGCTCCTTCCTGCTGGGCGAACAGGTACAGATCGGCTGCCAGTTTATCAACCTGTCGCCGATGATGCAGGAAGAGCTGGCCCGTCTGCTGCAAAAGTTGAGTGCCGAAAAGCACCGCTGAACGCCCGACGTCCCGCCCATGGGTACACAACATTTCTAGCGCGGCATCTTTATTGCTCCGAGATCCATTAAACAGGCACGAACACAACAAAAACTGCAAATATTTTTGTTTGCAGATAGCAAATTCCGTGAGTCTTATGATAACCTGACTTCGCTGCTTCCATTTCATACCACTGGCCATAAAGAAACGCAGCCAGACGACGAGCCTAGCCAGTCATTTATCACACTATAAACACGGGATATAACATGAACAACATCAAGACCAAAGCCGTTCGCCTGTCCCTGGCCGCCGCTGGCCTGGTTCTCGCCGCCTCGGCCCACGCTTCCGCCGCCTGGGTGGACGTCACCAGCCTCGTGACCAGCAGCATCGTCGGCGACATGGCTTCCTTCACGCTGGAGCCTGGCCACACGGCCACCTTCACCGACTTCGCGGCTTCGCCAGTGCAAGTGGGCTGGTACGCCGGCAACCTGCCCGGCGGCCAGGGCGCAGCCAACATCCTGAGCAAGATCAACGCCAGCAACCTGTTCGGCCTGCCAGGCGCGAACATCAGCTACGTCGGCGGCGCCGACAGCGTCTTCAACAGCGCCTCGATCTCGCTGGGCCAGCACTACGATTACCTGGCCGTGCACTTCTCCAGCGGCGAACTGCTGTTCCACTGGGCTGACGGCGCGCCTGTGCCATTCGTCATCAACAGCGACAAGCTGAGCAACTATCGCGCCTTCACCTCGCCAGTACCTGAGCCAGAAACCTACGGCATGCTGCTGGCTGGCCTGGGCCTGGTCGGCTTCCTGGCCCGCCGCCGCAAAGCTGCCTGACCGGCAACCGCCGCAAGAGTGCATCTCACGCCCCGCAAGGGGCGTTTTTTTGGCCCGCGATCGCGGTAGAATCGAATTCCGTCCCGCCCTCGCCCGCGCCGCCATGCCGCCAGCCTTGTCCTTTTCGATACGCCAGGAATGCCCGCCCGGCGCCTGCGTGTGCGGGCGCGACGCGCTGCTGGAGACGCTGGCGGCCGTGCCGGCAACGGATGTGCGCATCCTGCGCCTGACGCGGGAAGAGGAAAAGCGCCTGATCGCCCGCATCGAAGCCATCGCCAGCTACGACGAACTGCAGCACATGACGGCGCGCATGGACCAGCTGCTGGGCATGACCGTGCAGATCACGCCCAGCGTGCGCGGCGTGCGCACGGTGCGCGGCCTGGCCATCGAACTGGCCGACCGTCCCGGCCTGTGCCGCAAGACGCGACTGGCCATCCCGGCCGCCATCCGGCGCTGCCTGGACCGCCATCCCGACATCGTGTACGCGCTGCTGAACGCGCGCGACCTGCTGGGCGGCGCTTGACGGCGCATAGCGCGTGGCGCTTGCCCCCACCGGCGCGCCATGCCACAATGACCTCGCTCCATTCCGACACACTGTCAGCAAACCGCCCAGGAGGCATCCATGGTTTCAGCACTCGAACAGTTACCTGCCGCCGGTCAGGCGCAGGTGGAAGCGCAACTCAATTTCGTCACGTCCATGGCCCAGACCGGGGTCGACAGCATGGCCAAACTGGCGGCCCTCAACATGCAGGCCATCCGCGCCGTGCTGGATGAATACCCCAAAGCGATACAGCAGCGCCTGACGGCGACCACCCCGCAGGAATGGCTGGCCGCGGCCAGCGCCCAGGTCACACCCACGCTGGAACGGGCCATGGACTACAGCCGCCAGCTGGCCGAACTGACGCTGGAGACGCAAACGGCGATCGGCCGCGCGGCCCAGCAGGCCGGTGGCCACCAGCAGTAGACTGAGCGGCCGGGCAGCCGGCCACCGATTTCATCCCCCCGGGAGTGTTCCATGTCCCTGTCCGACCCGCCAGCCGGCTTGCCGGCCCTGCCCCCGCTCGCCTCGTCCGTCCTCGACTACTGGGTCGATGCGTGGCAGCGGGCCATCCTCACCTTCGATGTGCTGCGCGAGCGCGGCAACATCTACGCCGAACATGAGCAGTCGGGCAAGCCGCCCGTGCTGGTGTTCGACTACGACATCATCGTCGACGGCCGCAAGCTGGAGCGGCCGGCCAATTACGCGCTGGCCGCCATCAAGCCGCCGCCCGGTTGCCCGCCCACCGATCCCCACAAGCGCCCGTTCGTCGTGATCGACCCGCGCGCCGGCCACGGCCCCGGCATCGGCGGCTCCAAGATCGACAGCGAAATCGGCATCGCCCTGCGCCAGGGCCACCCGTGCTACTTCGTGATGTTCTTCCCCCAGCCGGTGCCGAACCAGACCATCGAATGCGTGACGGCGGCCGAACGGGTGTTCCTGGCCAAGGTCAACGAACTGCATCCGGGCGACGCCGGCAAGCCCTTCGTGATCGGCAACTGCCAGGGCGGCTGGGCCCTCATGATGCTGGCCGCGCTGGAGCCGGAACTGGTGGGGCCCATCCTGCTGGCCGGCTCGCCCATTTCCTACTGGTCCGGGGTGCACGGCAAATACCCGATGCGCTACACGGGCGGCCTGCTGGGCGGTACCTGGGCCGCCTCGCTGGCGGGCGACCTGGGCAACGGCAAGTTCGACGGCGCCCACCTGGTCAACAACTTCGAACAGCTGGACCCGGCCAACACCTACTGGAACAAGCCCTACGGCCTGTACGCCAAGGTCGACACGGAGCGCCAGCGCTTCCTCGAGTTCGAGCGGTGGTGGGGCGGCCACTTCCTGCTCAACAAGGAAGAGATGGAGTGGATCACCCAGAACCTGTTCGTCGGTAACCGCCTGAGCGCGGGCGAAATCTTCCATGACGACGGCCACAGCCAGATCAACCTGCGCCACATCCGCTCGCCCATCATCGTGTTCGCCTCCTGGGGCGACAACATCACGCCGCCCCAGCAGGCGCTGAACTGGATCCCCGACCTGTACGCCAACGCGGGCGAGATCCGCGACAACGAGCAGACCATCGTCTACTTCCTGCACGAGCACGTGGGCCACCTGGGCATCTTCGTGTCGGCCGGCGTGGCCAACCGCGAGCACACGGAACTGGCCAACGCGCTCGACCTGATCGACGTGCTGCCGCCCGGCCTGTACGAAGCCATCATCACCGACACCCACCCCGACATGCCGGGCCTGGAGTTCGCCAGCGGCCGCTATGTGATCCGCTTCGAGCCGCGCGAAGTGAGCGACATCCTGGCCCTGGGCGAAGGGCGCGACGACGAGCGCGCGTTCGAGGTGGTGCGGCGCGTGGCCCAGGTCAACCAGGCCATGTACGACCGCTTCGTGTCGCCGGCCGTGCGCGCCCTGTCCAACGAAACCACGGCCGCCCTGCACCGCAACCTCAACTCGGCCCGCCTGGAGCGCCACCTGATCTCGGACAGCAATCCCTTCGTCAAGGCCGTGGCGCCGCTGGCCGAAGCCGTGCGGGCCCAGCGCCGCCCGGTGGCGCCCGACAATCCCCTGCTGCTGGCCGAACAGCAGGCCAGCGCGGCGATCGGCCAGATGTGGGACAGCTACCGCGACCTGCGCGACAGCGCCTGCGAAAACCTGTTCAAGGCCGTGTACGAATCGCCGCTGACGGCGGCCCTGGTGGGGCTGGCGCCGTCCGCGCCCCATCTGCGCCGCCCGCGCGGGCGCAACCGCGAGCAGGACGAGCTGCTGCGCTTGCGGCGGGCCGAGCGCGAGACGTGGTTCGAGCGGGGCAGCCAGGAATCGGGCTTCCTGCGGCTGGTGATCTACGTGGCCAGCGGCGTGGGCGTGGTCGACAAGCGGCCCTATGACGGCATCCGCCAGCTGATGCGCGAACGTGGCCTGGACAAGACCATCACGCTCAACCAGCTCAAGCACGCCGTCAACCTGCAGGCCTACCTGGTGCGCCTCGACGAGGAGCGCGCCCTGCAAGGCTTGCGCGTGCTGCTGCCCACGCTGGCCCAGCGGCGCGAGGCCTTGCACCTGGCCCGCGGCCTGCTGGCGCGCAGCGGCCCGATCAAGGAAGAAAAGCGGCTGCGCCTGCAGCACGTGGCAGCCATCCTGCAGGTGGACGAGACGGCCCCGCCCGTCGTCAGCGAGCCGGGGCCGGAGATGTAGCGGCAGCTAACGATCCTCGCGCGTATGCCACAGCCGCAAAATAAATATTGTTGACGCTGCGATTTCATAGCGCAGCTCGTAGCGACCAACAAATATACGGCGGACTTCGCGCGGTTCGAATTCCTCCAGCCGCTCCCCGATGCGTGGATTCGCCGCCAGACTGCCTGCGGCGGCCGTCAACGATTGCACCGTGCGGGCGGCTGCCGGCCGGTTCACCATCGCCAGAAACTCGTGCAACCGCGTCAAATCGGAGAGCGCCTTACCAGTCCAGCGCAAATCCATCAGGGCACCAATGGTGCAGGCAATGGCTGTTCGGTCCCAAGGCTGTCAGCCCACGCCTGTACCGACTGGTGATCGATGACATGCCCCGCGTCCACGTCAGCCAACGCTTCGCGCGTCAGGCGGCTCCGCTCCTCCTCGAGGTCGACCCAGGCGCTAAGGGCTTGTTTGACTATCCAGCCACGCGAGCGTTCAAGACGCGCCGCCAGTTGATCGACCCTATCGGCCAACGGCACAGGTACATGTGCGGTAATCGCTTTAGTCTCGGTATGTGCCATGGCTGATTCCTTCAAATCGGTGACTTCGCCGGACCATTCTTGCATCGTCCCCCAGGGCTGTCAACCGCACCCCATCAAGCGCTATCAGCCCGGATGGGCCACGGCGGCGCCGGGCATGGTGCCGCCCAGGCTGCCGTCCGGGTGGATGTCGTGGAACTTGCTGAAGTCGAGGATGCGCACGTCGCCGTCGAGCTTGTCGGACAGGATGTCGGCGAAATGGTGGTTGAAGAAGATGTGCTCGGCCGAATAGCTCTGGCGTGCGTGGACGAAGTCGTTGAGCGTGTCGTCGGTGCCGGACACGCCCACCGTCAGCGTCGTGCCTTCGTTGATCAGGTCGCGCTGGGTCTTGCCCCACAGGGGGCTGCTCTCGTCGATGCGGTGCATGATGGTCCACGTGAGTGCGAACACGGTGGTCTGCTCGCGTTCCAGCTTGAGGTCGTAGAAGCGGGTAAACAGCTGGCCCTCCTGGGTGGTCTCGCGGCGCACCAGCGAGGCCCGCACGGACGCTTCCAGGATCAGGTTGGAGCGCTCGTTACCGGCCCGCAGCATCAGCGTGGGCACGCCGTTGAAGGGCGTGATGACGGCCGCGTCGGAGAACATGATGCGCGAGGTGGGACGGGAGAAGCGGGCGAACAGCAGGCCCGTCACGGTCGCCACCTCCACCATGCCCAGCATGATCTCGACCGACGCCACCACGTGGCCGTAGGTGTTCCCCGGATTCATGTAGCCATAGCCTACCGTGGCCAGGGTCTCGATCGAAAAGAACACCATGTCGAGGAAGGAGCCGGGGCGCGCGTTGGCCACCGATCCCGGCACCAGGTAGAAGGCGCCGGCGAACAGCAGGTTGGTCAGCACGTACAGCGTCGAGAACAGCAGGAAGAAGCGGCCCCACGTGAGCGTCAGCATCCAGTGGTAGATGTCGGCCCAGTACCAGCGCGGCAGGCCGATGCGCTTGATGCGCGAGTTCCCCATGCGGAAGGTGCCCCGTTCCGCCCCCACCTTGGGCCGCAACGGCCCCTTGACTGGCGCGACGCTCATCGTGGCCCGCTCATTCGTCGTCATTCGGATCGAGGTCGGGGAACATCACCTCGGTAAAGCCGAACCGGGAAAAGTCCTTGATGCGCATCGGGTACAGGATGCCGTGCAAGTGGTCCACCTCGTGCTGCACCACGCGCGCGTGGAAGCCGTCCACCTCGCGCACGATGGGCTGGTTGCACTGGTCCACGCCCACGTAGCGCAGCCGGGTCCAGCGCGGCACGCTGCCGCGCAGGCCGGGCACGGACAAACAGCCTTCAAAGCCTTCTTCCTGCTCGTCCGACAGCGGCGTGAGCACGGGGTTGATCAGCACCGTCTCGGGCACCTGGGGCGCGTCCGGATAGCGGGTGTTCTGCTTGAAACCGTAGATCACCAGCTGCAGGTTGACGCCGATCTGGGGCGCGGCCAGGCCGGCGCCGTTGGCCGCGTGCATGGTGTCGAACATGTCGGCGATCAGCCGCTCCATCTCCGGCGTGCCGAACTCGCGCACCGGTTCGGCCACCCGCAGCAGGCGCGGGTCGCCCATCTTGAGGATCTCGCGCACGGTCATGGCTGGCCACCCGGATTTTCACTCTTGAGTTCACACTGGACCTGGCGCAGGAAGGCGCAATAGGCGTCGCCCGTCTCCGGGTGCTTCAGGCCCATGGCGGTGGTGGCCTTGAGGTAGCCCAGCTTGGAGCCACAGTCGTAGCGCTGGCCCTGGTAGCGGTAGGCCAGCACGCGTTCATCCTTCATCAGGGCGGCGATGCCGTCTGTCAGCTGGATTTCGCCGCCCGTGCCCGTGCCGAGGTGCTCCAGGTAGTCGAAGATGCGGGCCGACAGCACATAGCGCCCCACCACGGCCAGCGTGGATGGCGCGTCTTCCGGCTGCGGCTTTTCCACGATGCCGTGCACCAGCTCCAGGTTGGGCTGGTAGGCCGAGGCGCTGACGATGCCGTACTGCCGCGTCTCGTTGCGGGCCACGTTCTGCACGGCCAGCACGCTGCAGCGCTCGTAGGCGTACAGGTCCGTCATCTGGGCCAGCACCGGCTTGACGCCGTCGGGCGTGTCCATGAAGTCGTCGGCCAGCAGCACGGCGAACGGATCGCTGCCCACCACGGGGCGGGCGCACAGCACGGCATGGCCCAGCCCCAACGGCGCGCTCTGGCGGATGTAGATGCAGTTGACGTGCTTGGGGATGACGTTCTGGACGAATTCGAGCAGCTGGGTCTTGCCGGCCGCCTCCAGTTCCGACTCCAGTTCGTACGCCTTGTCGAAGTGGTCCTCGATGGCGCGCTTGTTGCGGCCCGTGATGAAGATCAGTTCCGTGATGCCGGCCGCCACCGCCTCTTCCACCGCGTACTGGATCAGGGGCTTGTCCACGATGGGCAGCATCTCCTTGGGCTGGGCCTTGGTCGCGGGCAGGAAACGGCTGCCCAATCCTGCCACCGGGAATACTGCCTTGGTAATTTTCTTCGTCATTGCGTGCTTCCGTGTGTTGCGGCAGCCGCGGCGGGCTGCCCTGGTGTTGCTAATGGTGTCAATGGTGCCGATGGTGCCGAGGATGCCAATAATGCCAGCAAGCCGGCTTCGTCGAGAATCGCCAGATCAAGTTCCTGCGCCTTGGCCAGTTTGCTGCCGGCGTCGGCGCCGGCCACCACATAGCCGGTCTTCTTCGACACGGAACCGGCCACGCGGCCGCCGGCCGCCTCGATCAGGGCCGCCGCCTCGTCGCGGCTCAGGTTGGGCAAGGTGCCCGTCAGCACGAAGGTCTTGCCGCTGAGCGCACTCTCGGTCACGACGGCCGCCTCCGGCAACTGGGCCAGCAAGTCCGTGCGCAAGGCGTCCAGCGCCAGCAGCTGCGCGCGGTGGCCCGGCTGTTCCATCCAGTCGCGCAGCGCCTCGGCCACGGCGGCCGGCAGGCCGAACACGTCGAATATCTTCAGGTAGGCCAGCGCTTCCAGCGTGACGCCCTGCTCCACCAGCTGCTTGCTGCGCGGCTCCGTCAGCTTGGGAATGGCCAGCGCGGCCAGCAGCTTGACCGGATCGAGCCGTTCGCGCAGCTTGGCGCTGGGCGCATGCTCGCCCTGCGGCTGCACACCCTCGGCCAGCAAGGCGTCGATGGCTTGCTGGTTCTTGGCTTCGGCGAAGAAGTCGGCGATGGATACCGCCACCGTGCCGCCGATGTCGGGCAGCACGCGCAGCAGCGCCACCGGGGCGCGCCGCACCAGCTCGAAGCGGCCCAGCCATTCGGCCAGGGTCTTGGCCGTCGATTCGCCCACGTGGCGTATGCCCAGCCCGAACAGCAGGCGCTCCAGCGGCGGGCGCTTGGTGGCGGCGATCGCTTCCAGCAGGTTCTCGGCCCACTTGGTGGCCACCTTGCCCTGCTGTACCGTCTCCGGTGTGGTGCCGTCCCGTTCGTCGGCCAGGCGCTTCATCTTGAGCAAATCGTCCAGCGTCAGGCGGTACAAGTCCGACACGCCGTGCACCAGGCCCGCTTCCACCAGGTTGTCGATGTAGCGGTCGCCCAGGCCTTCGATGTCCATCATGCGCCGGCCCGCGAAGTGGCGGATGGCCTCCTTGCGCTGGGCCGAGCAGAACAGGCCGCCGGAGCAGCGGGCGATGGCTTCATCTTCCTCGCGCACCACGTGCGAGCCGCACACGGGGCAGTGTTTCGGCAGTTCATAGGGCGGCGGGGCCGGCTCCGGGCGCTTGTCGAGCACCACGGCCAGCACTTCGGGGATCACGTCGCCGGCGCGGCGCACGATCACCGTGTCGCCCACCCGCACGTCCTTGCGCCGCACTTCGTCCTCGTTGTGCAGCGTGGCGTTGGTGACGTTGACGCCGCCCACGAACACGGACGCGAGCCGGGCCACAGGCGTGATGGCGCCCGTGCGGCCCACCTGCACCTCGATCGCCTGCACCGTCGTCAGCGCCTCCTCGGCGGGGAACTTGTGGGCCAGCGCGAACCGCGGCGCGCGCGACACGAAGCCGAGCAGGCGCTGGTCGGCCAGCCGGTTGGCCTTGTACACCACGCCATCGATCTCGTACGGCATGGTGGGGCGGCTCGCGCCGATGGTGCGGTAGTAGCCGAGCAGGCCGTCCACGCCGCGCACCACGGACGCCTCGCGCGCCACGGGCAGGCCCAGCGTGCGATACCAGTCCAGCAGGGCCGAATGGGATTCGGGCATGGCCGCCCCTTCCAGCGCGCCGATGCCGTAGGCGAAAAAGCTCAGCTTGCGCTGGCTGGTGATGCGCGAATCGAGCTGGCGCAGGGTGCCGGCCGCCGCGTTGCGGGGGTTGACGAATTCCTTGTGGCCGGCCGCCCGCTGGCGCTCGTTCATGCGTTCGAAATCGGCCTTGAACATCAGCACTTCGCCGCGCACGTCCAGCACGGCCGGGGGCTGGGCCGTGGCCAGGCGCAGCGGGATGCTGCGGATGGTCTTGACGTTGGCCGTCACGTCCTCGCCCGTGTAGCCGTCGCCGCGCGTGGCCGCCTGCACCAGCACGCCGTCCACGTAGCGCAGGTTGATGGCCAGGCCGTCGTACTTGACCTCGGCCGCGTATTCCACCTGCACCGCGTCCAGCCCCTCGCGCACGCGGCGGTCGAAGTTGACGATGTCCTCGTCATTGAAACCGTTGTTGAGCGACAGCATGGGCACGGCGTGCGTGACCTGCTCGAACTGGGGCAGCGGCGGCGCGCCCACGCGCAGGGTGGGCGAATCGGGCTGGGCCAGCGCGGGATGGGCCGCTTCCAGCTGCTGCAGCTCCAGGAACAGCTTGTCGTATTCCGCGTCCGGGATGGTGGGCGCGTCCAGCACGTGATAGGCGTGCAGGTGCCGGTTCAGCTCAGCGCTGAGGGCGGCCATCCGCGCCGCGATCGCCGCCGTATCGTTAGTCTTGTGTTCCGTGTTGCTCATTACCCTACTTTCAGCTGAACAGGCGCAGCGCGCGGGTGGAACCGGCCGCAATGTCGGACGCCTCCATCTCGGCATAGAATTCCTGCACCTGACCTTTGATTTCTTCCAGTGCCGCATCGCTGAGCGGCGTGTTGTAGTCGTCCACGATGGTCGCGTCCAGCCGCGCCACCAGCGACTTGGCGCAGGCCACCATGGCGCCGAAGCCGTCGCGGGCCGGTGCCACGCAAGGCACGTCCAGCAGCAGCGTCAGGCGCGAGGTGGTTTCCTCGGCCAGCGTGACGTTGGTCGACAGCGAGAACAGGTGACCGCCCTCGCCGTCCGGCATCACGTAGCGGCCGTCGGGACGCACATCGAAGCCCTTCTTTTCCAGCGCCCCCAGCAGCGTGGCGATGGCCCATGGGGCGCCGTTGCTTTGCAAATTCACGCCCAGCTGTGCGTCGTGGCCGGCCACGAAACGGTGCAGGTTGCGGGCTTCGGCCATCACCTCGATCATGTCCGGGATTTCCGGCTCGGCGCCGATCTCGTCGGCCATGGCGCGCAGGCGCGTCACCAGTTCCGAGTATTCCAGTTCGTTCAGGGCCGTGGTGCGGCTGGCCAGCTGTACGCCGCCCTGCAGCTTGGTATAGACCCCGCCGTGCACGATAGGTTCCCATTCGCCGCTGACGGCCAGGCCGATGTAGTGCACCGGCTTGTTGCCCACCAGGCGCAGCGTCTGCAGCGCGGGCAGGATTTTCTCGCCCCGCACCGGGCCTTCCAGCGCCAGCGGCAGCAGGCAGTCGATCAGCGGATCGACCAGGCTGGTGGCCTGCTCGGCCGCGCTGGCCGCCGCTTCGGGCGTGCCCGCGCGCGCCTGGGCCGGCTCGCCGTCGCCGTGCATGGCGCCCGCCACGGCGGCCAGGGCGGCGGCCGCGGCCGTCGCCTCGCCGCCGGCCACGCCGGGCGCTTCGCCGTCGAGCGAGAAGCTCGGTTCGTGACGCACCACGGGGCTGTCGCCGGCCCGCATCAGCACGTCGTCATGGTCGGAGGCGAAGGCCCGTTCCACGCTTTTCTTGGCCTTGTATTCCTGCCACTTGTTGTAGCTGAACACGCCGACGATGAACACGCCGCCGGCACCGATTAAACTCAATTGAAGATCTGTCATGCTGCTTGTGCCTCGGAAGCAAAATTGGCGGCAGCTTCCATGTCCACCGCCACGATGCGCGATACGCCCTGCTCTTGCATCGTCACACCGATCAGTTGATTGGCCATCTCCATCGCAATCTTGTTGTGCGAGATGAAGAGGAATTGGGTCTGGTCCGACATGCGCTTGACCATCCTGCAAAAACGTTCTGTGTTGGCGTCGTCCAGCGGTGCGTCGACCTCGTCGAGCAGGCAGAACGGCGCCGGGTTGAGGCGGAACATGGAAAACACCAGGGCCGTCGCCGTCAGCGCTTTTTCGCCGCCCGACAACAGGTGGATGGTGGCGTTCTTCTTGCCCGGCGGCTGCGCCATCACCTGCACGCCGGCGTCGAGGATTTCATCGCCCGTCATGATCAGCCTGGCCTGGCCGCCGCCGAACAGGATGGGGAACAGCTCGGAGAAGTGGCCGTTGACGCGGTCGAAAGTGTCTTGCAGCAGGTCGCGCGTTTCCTTGTCGATCTTTTGGATCGCATCTTCCAGCGTGTTGATGGCCTCGGTCAGGTCCGCGTTCTGGGCGTCCAGGAACTGCTTGCGTTCGGACGCCTGGGCCAGCTCGTCGAGGGCGGCCAGGTTGACGGCGCCCAGGCCGGCGATGGCATTGCTCAGCCGCGTCACCTCGCCCTGCAGGTAGGACGGCTTCATGTCCGGATGCAGCTTCTCCGACAGGGCCGCCTCGTCCGCGTTCACTTCGGCCAGCTGGGCCGCGTACTGCTCCTGGTTCAGGCGCGCGGCCTGTTCCTTGAGCTGCATTTCCATGATCTTGTCGCGCTGCGGCTGCAGGCTGCGTTCGGCCTGCATGCGCTGCTCTTCGGACGAACGCAGCTGCTGGGTGATCTGGTCCAGTTCGTGACGGGCGTCGGACAGGGCTTTTTCCTGTTCCGTGCGCCGCTGCAGCAAGTCCTGCAGGCCGTCGTTGGCCGCGCCCGCTTCCAGGCTGGCCAGTTCCTGCTGGCCGGCCAACAGGCTGGCCGCCACCTGGGCCGCCTGGGTGGTGGCGGTGGCGATATTGCGGCGCAATTCCTCGATCTTGCTGCGCTGCGATTTCTCGGCGAACTGCGCTTCCTGCGCCGCCCGTTCCAGCTCGCGCAACTGCTCGCGGGCGTCGGCCAGGCGCTGTTCCTGCTGCAGGAAGGCCGTCTGGCCGTCCTCGTGCTCGCCTTGCAGATTGCCCAGTTCCATGTCGAGCTGCTCGAATTTCTCTTCCGACTCCAGCTTGACCTGCATCTGCTCCGCTTCCTGGGCCGCGATCTCGGCCAGGTCGGTCTCGATCTGGCCGCTGCGCTGGTTGAAGCGCGCCTCGACCTCGGACAGCTTGACCACTTCCAGCTGCAGCGTATGCACGGACTGGGTCAGGCTCTGGTTGCGGGCCCGGTACTCGGTCAGCTGGCGGCCCTGGTTGGCCACGGCCGCGTCGGCCCGCACGGCGCGCGCGCGCGCCTCGTCGGCCAGCATCTGCTGGGCCCGCAATTGCTTGCTGATGTTGTCGATTTCCTGCTGGCGGCCCAGCATGCCGTCCTGCTCGGCGTCGGCCGCGTAAAAGCGCACGCTGCCCTGGGTGATCACATGGCCCTGGCGCGTGACGAAGCTGCCGCCGGCCGGCAGCTTGCTGCGCTCGGCGAAGGCGCTGGCCGTGTCCTCGGCCAGGTAGACGTTGTGCAGCCAGTCCTGCAGCACGGCGCGCAGGCCCGGATCGTTGAGCTTGAGCAGGCTCAGGAACGGGGTCAGGCCGGCAATCTCCAGCGCGGCCGGCGGCACCGCCGTGGACGGCGCGTACAGGGCCAGCTTGGCCGGCGGCGCATCGCTGAAGAAAGCCTTGGCCCAGTCGATATTGGACATCTGCAGGGCCGAGGTGCGCTCGCGCAGCACGGACTCGAGCGCCGTCTCCCAGCCCGCTTCGATGTTGAGTTTTTGCCACAGGCGGGGCAGCGTGTCGAGCTCGTGCTTTTGCAGCCAGGGCTGGACCTTGCCCTGGGTTTGCACCCGCTCCTGCATCTGGCGCAGCGCGTTCAGGCGCGCTTCGAGCTGGGCGTTGGCGGCCGTTTCCGTATTGACCTGGGTTTGCGCGGCCTGGCGTTCCTGTTCCAGTTTCGGCTGCTGTTCCAGCGCCTCTTCCAGCTGGTAGCCCAGCTCTTCCAGCGCCTGCTGCTTTTCCTCCAGCTGCAGTTTCAAATTGGCCAGGTGGCTGCCGTCGGGCAGGCTCAGGCCGTTCTTTTCCTGCTGCAAGCGCTCGCGCCGCGTGGCCAGGCCGGACAGGATGTTGGACGCATTGCGCTGGTGGGCCGATTCCAATTCGAGCTGCTGCTGGGCCTGCATGATGCGGGCCCGCGATTCCGTGCTCTTGACCTGGGCTGCGCGCCAGGCCTGGTCCAGCGCCGGCAAGGCTTCGGCCTTCTGCTCGGCCATCATCTGCGACTGTTCGACCTTGGCCGACAACTCTTCCAGGTTAAATTCCGCTTCCTCGATCTGCTCCATGTATTCCTGGGCCTGGCTCTGCCACTGGTCGCGCTGGGCCGTCAGGGTGGCCAGCTGCGATTGCAGGCGGGTGCGCGATTCGAGCACGAACTTGATCTGCGCTTCCAGGCTGCCGATCTCGGCGTTGGTCTGGTACAGGTGGCCCTGGGCCGTGTGCAGCCGGTCGCCCACGGCGAAGTGGGCCTGGCGCATCTGCTCCAGCGACAGTTCCACATGGCGCAGCTTGGCCGTCTGCTCTTCGAGGTCGGTCTGGGCCTGCTCCATGTCACGGAAATATTTCTTCTGCTCGTTTTCCGCTTCCGTCTTGCGCAGCAGCCACAGCAATTTCTGCTTTTCTTCCTGGTCCGCCTGCAGCGCGTGGAACTTGGTGGCCACGGCCGCCTGCGCTTCCAGCTTTTCCAGGTTGGCGTTCAGCTCGCGCAGGATGTCTTCCACCCGCAGCAGGTTTTCGCGCGTATCGTGCAGCCGGTTTTCCGTTTCGCGCCGGCGTTCCTTGTACTTGGACACGCCGGCCGCCTCCTCCAGGAACACCCGCAGCTCTTCCGGGCGCGACTCGATGATGCGCGAAATCATGCCCTGGCCGATGATGGCGTAGGCGCGCGGACCCAGGCCCGTACCGAGGAAGATGTCCTGGATGTCGCGCCGCCGCACGGGCTGGCCATTGATGTAGTAGGTCGAGGTGCCGTCGCGCGTGAGCGTGCGCTTGACGGCAATTTCCGCGTACTGGCCCCACTGGCCCGAGGCCTTGCCGTCGTTGTTGTCGAATACCAACTCGACCGAGGCCCGCCCGGCCGGCTTGCGGTGGGTGGAACCGTTGAAAATCACGTCCTGCATGGACTCGCCGCGCAGTTCCGACGCCTTCGATTCGCCCAGCACCCAGCGCACGGCGTCGATGATGTTCGACTTGCCGCAGCCGTTGGGACCGACCACACCGACCAGCTGACCCGGGACCTGGAAATTGGTGGGATCGACGAAAGACTTAAATCCCGACAATTTAATGGAAGATAAACGCACGTTGTGAACTGTTCTTCGCCGGCAGCGGCATTAAGTAAGCAATCGATGGTTCCGTTCGGGGTCCTGGCGGCAGGTGCCGCCCGTGTGAATTACCCCAATGAAAAGTGGCCTATCATACCATTTCAGCCACCCTTACTGGCCAAAAACACGCGCCCCGCGCCCTTGGGCGAGGCCCGCTTCAGCGCAGCACGCTGCGCGGACCGGGCCGGTGCCACAGACTGCGGGTGTAGGGACGGTCGTGGCCCGACAGAAACAAGGCCAGCTGCGTCATCCACTGCTCGGTCGGCATGGGTTCGACGCGCGGCGCCACCAGCAGCACGGGGATGCACAGGGCCATCAGCACCCGGCTCAGGGCCATATGGTTTTCCGTGCTGGCATGCCAGATGAAGACGGCCGCCACGGCCAGGCCCAACAGGCAACCGGTGACGGCCTCGGCTACGGAATGGGCCATCACGTACACGCGCGCGACAGCGATCAGCACCGCCACCAGGATGCCGGCCGCCAGCGCCAGCTGCCGGTGCGGCCCGTCCCAGCGCCGGAACGCCAGGTAGAACGCGACGGGAAACACGGCCGCGGCCCGCATGGCATGGCCGCTGAAACCGGCGAACTCCAGCGACGGCACCCCCAGGCCCCAGCCGATGAAAGCGACCTTGGTCAGCACCACCAGGGCCATGCCGATGCCAAACAGCACACACCAGGACAGCGTCAGCCGCCACGACTTGCCGGCCAGCAGCCAGACGGCGATGGCAACGCCGATCGGACCGGTCACGGCCAGACTGCCCAACACGCTCAAGCTTTGCCACCAGATCATCCACACCACCCAAGAAAATTGTTCCGTGCGCATTGCAGCGCAACATGCATTTAACCACATCGCCGCCATCGCGCGGAGCATTTCCGTGCGTCAATATTGCATAAAAATAGCAGTAAATGAAATACAGATTCTCTTGACAGGGATCAAGGCAAACAAGCATACTACATGCATGTTTAACTGCAAGGAGTCACCATGCTGTCACCAGCCCACCGCGCCATCGTCACCGCCACCGTTCCCATCCTCGAACAAGGGGGCGAAGCGCTGACCCGTCATTTCTACCGCACCCTGTTCCAGGACTATCCTGAAGTGCTGCCCTACTTCAACCAGGCCCACCAGCACAGCGGCCAGCAGCAGCGGGCCCTGGCGACGAGCATCCTCATGTATGCCAAGAACATCGAACGGCTCGAAGCGCTGGGACCGCTGGTCAACACCATCGTCAGCAAGCACGTGGCGCTGCGCATCCTGCCCGAACACTACCCCATGGTGGGCGCCAGCCTGCTGAAGGCGATCCGCGAAGTGCTGGGTGCCGAAACGGCCACCGACGCCGTGCTGGCAGCGTGGGGCGCCGCCTACGGCCAGCTGGCCGAGATCCTGATCGGCATCGAAGGCCAGGCCTACCAGGCCCAGGCGGCCGCGCCGGGCGGCTGGGAAGGCGCGCGCGCCTTCGTGGTGGCGCACAAGCGGGTGGAAAGCAAGGAAATCACCACCTTCGTGCTGCGGCCGGCCGACGGCCAGCCCGTGATGGAATTCCAGCCGGGCCAGTACATCGGCATCCGCGCCATGGTCGATGGCAGCGAACAGCGCCGCCAGTACTCGCTGTCGGCCGAAAGCAATGGCCGCGACTACCAGATCAGCGTCAAGCGCGAGCCGGGCGGCAAGGTGTCGGGCTACCTGCATGAGCAAGTGCAGGAAGGCGATACGGTGGAACTGTTCCCGCCGGCGGGCGCCTTCACGCTGGCCGACAGCGAGCGCCCCATCGTGCTGATCAGCGGTGGCGTGGGCATCACCCCCACCCTGGCCATGCTGGGCAAGGCCGTCAAGTCGGGCCGTCCCATCCACTTCATCCACGCCGCCCGCAACAGCGCCGTGCATGCCTTCCGCGACCAGGTGGACCAGCTGGCGGAGCAGCACGCCAACCTGCGCCGCTACTACATGTACGCCGAGCCGCACGACGCCCATCCGGCGCCGGACGCCGTGGGCCTGATCGACAGTGCCCAGCTGGCCAAGTGGCTGCCCGAAACGCGCGACGTGGACGCCTACTTCCTCGGCCCCACGCCGTTCATGAAGACGGTCAAGCAAGCCCTGCGCGAGCTGGGCGTGCCGGAAGCGCAAACCCACTATGAGTTCTTCGGCCCGGCCGCGGCGCTGAACTAAGCGCCGGCCAGTCCCGCCCCTTTTCCCTGGCCCATGCGTGGGCCAGGGAAGCACGGCTGCGCACTGCCGCGGCTGCCCGGGCAATGCCGTGCTGGCGAAACAAGTATGATTTGGCAATACTCGTTTATACCTGTTTTGGAGCGCACCATGTCCAGCTCGAATAGCCGTGCTGTCGCGGTCAAAATCGACCAGGAGACGCAGGATCGCGTCAAGCGTCTCGCGAACGCCCGTCAACGCACATCGCACTGGGTGCTGAAGGAAGCCATACATCAGCACCTCGACCGGGAAGAAAAACGCGAAGCATTCCGGCAAGAGGCGCTCAACACGTGGAAGGAATATCAGACCACCGGCATGCATGCCGACGCTGCGGAAGTCACCGCCTGGCTCGATAGCTGGGGCGACGACAATGAACTTCCCGCCCCCGCATGCCACAAGTAAGATTTGCCCCTGCGGCATTGCGTGACTTGGAATGTTTGCGCGAATTCCTGCGGACGAAAAATCAGCTTGCGGCAAAGCGTGCGGGAGCGACCATCATCAAGTCCATCCAGTTGCTTGGTACGCAACCGCAAATCGGAAGACCCATCGACGACTCGGATCCGACGCTTCGGGAACTCCCGATAACCTTTGGCGACAGCGGCTGCATCGCCTGCTACCACTATGCCGGTGACTCTGTCACGATACTCGCCATTCGCCACCAACGAGAAGCCGGCTGCTAAGCCCGCGCTCCCATCATCCACTGCCTGGCGATAGCCGTCTCCAGCGTTTCCTTTGCCCGCGGCTTGGAATCGGGGATCGCGAACGTGGTGACTTTATGTGACTATTGCTTCAGTAATAAAGCGCTATGATTGCCGGCTTTACAATTACGCGCGCAACAGGTGTGCGACCTGGAAGGCATGATGACGAACGACGAATTCGACGCACTGGTTTTAAAGCTGGAGACGCAGGCCCGGGATCAGCCCGCCCGCTACCGGCTGCGTCTGACCCTGCTGTCCATGTTGGGCAACACCTATCTTGCCACGATCTTGTTGCTGATCCTGGTGCTGCTGGGCATATCGGTCGCCCTGATCACCACGTTGAAAGTGATTGCCGTAAAACTCACGCTGGCTATCTGCGTCTTCCTGTGGATGATACTGAAAGCGCTGTGGGTCAAGATCGCCGCCCCGGACGGCATTGAAGTGCGCCGGGCACAATCGCCCGCACTTTTTGCCATGATCGACCAACTGTGCACCGAACTGGATTCTCCGCCGTTCAACCACGTGTTGATGACTGACGAATTTAATGCCGGCGTGGTCCAAGTGCCCCGTCTGGGCATATTCGGCTGGCACCGCAACTACCTTCTGCTGGGACTGCCGTTGATGAAAGCGCTGACGGTACCGCAATTCAAGGCCGTGCTGGCCCACGAATTCGGCCATCTGACCAAGGGACATGGCCGGGCATCGAACGGCATCTACCGCCAGCGCTTGCGCTGGATGCGCCTGGCGCGGGCGCTCGACGCCAACAACAGCACCGGCAGCTTCCTGTTCAAGCCATTTCTCAAATGGTATGCGCCCTACTTCAGCGCCTATTCGTTTCCACTGGCCCGCGCCAACGAATATGAAGCGGACGCGACATCGGCCCGGCTCACCTCGTCGCGCGATGCGGCCGAAGCGCTGACCAGCGTGAGCATCGTTAGCCAATACCTGAACGAGCGCTACTGGCCGCAAATTCACCGCCAGGCCGATGACTTGCCCCAGCCCGGCTTCACGCCCTACACGACGATGGCGCATGGCATTGCCACCGAACTGGATGAAACGTCATCTCAGGCCTGGCTGACTCGCGCTCTGGCAGAGCAAACCACCTCCGACGACACGCACCCGGCCCTCGCGGATCGCCTGCGGGCGCTTGGCACCACCGCCCATCTTGCCCCACCACAGGCGGGCCACGCGGCCGACGCCTTGCTGGGCAGCGCCCTTGACGACATCGCCCGTACCTTCGACCAGCAATGGCAGCAAACCATCCAGCCTTCATGGGAGGAGCGCTACCGCACCGTGCAGCTGGAGCGCCAGCGCCTGGACGAGCTCAACGAACGTCACGCAGCCGGCACGGAATTGTCCATCGACGACGCCTGTGAACGGGCTCGTCTGACCGGATCGGTGGGCAAGGATGCTGACGATTCGCTGGAACAATTCCGCCGGCTATTGGCAGTGGAACCAGACAACGCGGTTATCTGCTTCCACACAGGGCTGCGCCTGCTGGCGCGCGACGATGACGCGGGTTGTGCGCTGCTGGAACGCAGCATGGAATTGGACGCCGAGGCCACCGCCGCCTGCTGCCAGACCTTGCGCGACTATGCGCTGCGGCGGGAACGGCCGGACCAGGCGCAATCCTGGCACCAGCGCTTGCTCGATCACTCGGGGAAATGAAGATGCTGCGGCCGCATCGGCGTCGGCCGGGTGTCAAGCGACGGCCGTCTCCTGCGCCGCCATCGCCTCGTCGTTGACGGCGCCCTGCTCCAGCACCTGCGACAGCGCCACCGACACCACGCCGTCGGCCCGGATCAGCTGCACGGTCTGGTCGCGGAAATGCTGGGCCAGCTGTTCGCCGGACATGGAAAACGCTTCCTGGCGCGCCGCCGTGGAGAAGATGTACAGCGTGCGCAAGGGACTGATCCAGGCCAGCTTGACCTTGCGCTGGCTGCCGTCCGCCTGCGCGAAGCCCAGCCACATGCCGCGCGCCAGGCTGTCCACTTCGATCACGGCGTCGTCGTCCGGCACCGGCGCCGGCGGGGCGGTGGCCGCCTTGGCCTGCAGCGCCAGCCGCCGTTCGGCCGCCCGCTGGGCCGCCTCCATGGCGATTTCCACTTGCCGCTCCGGGCTGATTTCCAGCGGCGCCCGCACGATGGAGGCGTGGCACTCGGCCAGTTCAGCGAAGAACTGCAAGCGGTCCGCATCCTGCCACTTGATCACATCGAGCCATTTGTTCAACGTCGACAGCAGGCTCGGCAGCCTGGCGATCAGTTGCTTGCGCTCGTCCGCGTTGAGCTTGGGCTTGACGCTCCAGATCAGGTCGTCCATGGTGCGGGTGGCGTTGTCCACCGCACCGGGCTTGTCCTGCTCCACGCTGTAGGCGATGGTCAGCACGGACACCCATTTGTTTTCCAGGAACGCTTCCACCACGGCGATCACTTCGCCCGTGCCGATGCGCAGCGCCACCGCGTCCTTGGCCGACTTGCTCGCTTCGGCCATGCGCTCCTGCCTGAGGGCGGCCGCGATCGGTTCGGCGATGGCCGTGGCGGCGGCGGCCTCCTCGGCCTTGATCGACGCTTCCAGTTCGTTGACCGCTTCCGTGAAGACGGACAGTTCATGGTCGTAATCGCGCCCGACCCGGTCCACGCTGCGCTGCATGGCCTGGAACAGGGGATCGTCCGGTCCCTTGCGCTGTTCCCAGCCCATGCGCGACAGCAGGTCAATCAGGCGCCGCGCCGGGTGCGCTTCCTGGAAGAAGAAGTTCTTGTCCACCAGCGCCGCCTTCAGCACGGGAATCTGGAGGAAGCGGATCAGGTCGCGGATTTCCTGCGAAATATTCTGGTCGCGGAACACCGTGTCGAAGATGGCCGACAGCAGGTCTATCGTGCTCTCGTCGGTGCGCGACAGGCTGCCCTGCGGCAGCGTCTGCTTGATGGCGGGCAGGTAGAACACATTGCCGGGGCCGGGTTCGCCATAACCGTGCAACATGCCGCCCATCTCCGTACCGGACAGGCCGGCCGGCACCGACTTTTGCAGCTGGGCCAGGTAGCTCAGCAATGGCCGCTTGGCCGCCACCCGCGACAGGCGCTGGGCGCTTTCATTGTGCATGGGGCCGCGAAAACCCTGGGCCGCACCCTGCACCCAGGCGCTGTCGGGCGCCAGCGGCACATTGGGCAGGTCGGGGATGGACAGGTCGATTTCTTCCTGCGGATCGACGGCGCCGAAAAACTGGCGCAACTGCTGGGCCAGCACGGCCTGGTTGGCCCGCACCCGGGGCGGCGTCACCGGCGCGGCGCGGTCGGCCTTGCGGCTCTTGTAGCCGTCCACGGCGCCGGGCAGCACACCCTTGCGCTGCAAGGTCAGGCTCAGCGCTTCCAGCATGGGACCGAGCTCGATGAACATGCCGGGCTTGAGCAGCGGCTGCAACAGACCGGCCGATTCGGGCGTGGGGTCGAAGTCCAGCCAGGCGTCCTGCAAGGCCAGCAGGAACACTTCGGGCCGGAACGGATTCTGGTTGCCGCGCAAAATGTCGCGATCGAGCAGGAAGGCCAGCCGCACATTGAGCGTCTGCAGCGCATCGGCGTACAGCACTTCGAACGGCTTGCTGACGCTGCCCAGCGCCACCTTGGTGTCCATTTCCTCGTAGGGCACCAGGCTGAGCGCTTCCGTTTCCTTGCGGGCCTTGGGCTTGACGGCCGGCGACAGCAGCGCAATTTCCTTGCGCAGCGATTTTTCCAGCGTGGCCGTGGCCAGGTGCTGGAACGCGGCATTGCCGTTATGGAGCAGATTGCCGGCCTTGATGCGCTGCTGCATCTGGCTGGCGTCGCCCTGGGTGGCGTCGATCAGGGCGGCAGCCAGGCGGTTGGCGAAATCGGGCAACTGGTCGCCCACATGCTTGACGGCGATGCCGATCAACTCTTCCAACAAGGCATGCCGCGGCGATACCGTCTTTTTCGGCGCCACAGAAGTTGTTGAAGTAGCCATCATTTGCTCGCCTGCTGACGGGTTGACTGGTGCGGCGACATCAGCCGGGCTGAACATTTTGCCGCATTACCATATTCTTGCACAGTATTGCCACATGGCAATGGCCAAATTGAAATAATCGGAGATATTTCCCACATTTTCATGCCTGCTGCCCACCCCGGCCCCAACCGGCCGTAATTATTTCTCAATCGTATCAAACCGGCCACGGCCCGCCACGGACCCGGCGCTTGACACCCGTCAAACGTCGGCCAGCGGCAGTCCCTACCATAGCACGGTAACCCCGCGGAAATCATTCCACTCATCAAGGATGACCATGAACTTCCTGCACAACCTGGAAACGTCCAGCAAACTGCTGGCAGCCTTCGCCCTCGTGCTGTGCCTGAACCTGCTGCAAGGGCTGGCCTCGCTATCCCACATGCGCACGCTGGACCAGGCCTCGGGCGCCCTGTCCGGACGCTGGCTGCCCCAGACCAGCGCCATGCTGACCCTCAAGGCGGACTTGCAGGAATTACGCAAACTACAACGCGCAGTACTGGACGACAAGAAAGATATCGACCAGGACGACAAAAAGTTGACGGTCGCCATGCACGATTTTCGCGACAACGTCGATCAGCTGGCCCGCATGCTCGACGATAACGGCACCCAGGCCCAGACGGCCGAACTGCGCCGCCTGACGGGCAATTTCGCCCTGGACCAGGCCCGGCTGGCCGAACTGGCCGCCAACGACCAGGCCGACGCCGCGCGCGCCCTGCTGACCGGGGCCACCGGGCAACAATTCAAGGCCATCAACGGCGAGCTCGACAAGTTGGTGGCCCAGCACATCGATGGCAGCCAGCAGGCGGCCCGCAACGCCGACGCCGCCTACCGGTCGGCCCGCCAGCTGACCCTGGCCGTGCTGGCCGGCGCCGTGGCCGCCGGCGTGCTGCTGGCCCTGTGGCTGTCGCGCGCCATCTCGCGCCCCCTGCGGCACGCCACCGAGGCGGCCCGCCGCATCGCCGACGGCGCCCTGGGCCACCCGATCGAAACGGGCGCGCGCAACGACACGGGCCGCCTGCTGCAAGCCATGCAGGACATGAACGACAGCCTGCAGACCATCATCGTCCAGGTGCAGGACGGCGCCGACGCCATCGACGGCGCGGCCGCCGACATCGCGGCCGGCAACCAGGACCTGTCGGCCCGCACCGAGCAGCAGGCGGCCGCCCTGGAACAGACCGCCTCGTCGATGGAACAGCTGACGGCCACCGTGCGCCAGAACGCCGAGCACGCCGTGCAGGCCAACCGGCTGGCCGTCTCGGCCTCGGAAGTGGCGCGCCGCGGCGGCGCCGACGTGCAGCAGGTGGCCGGGACCATGGCCTCGATCAACGCGTCGTCCGGCAAGATCGCGGAAATCATCGGCGTGATCGACGGCATCGCCTTCCAGACCAACATCCTGGCCCTGAACGCGGCCGTGGAGGCGGCCCGGGCCGGCGAACAGGGCCGCGGCTTTGCCGTCGTCGCCGCCGAGGTGCGCAGCCTGGCCCAGCGCAGCGCGGCCGCCGCCAAGGAAATCAAGCTGCTGATCGACGATTCGGTCGACAAGGTGGCCCTGGGCGCCCAGCTGGCCGACAAGGCGCGCGGCACCATGGAGCAAGTGGTGGCCAGCGTCAAACACGTGAACGACATCATCGGCGAGATCGCCAACGCCAGCGCGGAACAGACGGCGGGACTGGGCCAGGTGCACCACGCCATCTCGGCCATGGACCAGGCCACGCAGCAGAACGCGGCCCTGGTCGAGCAGGCGGCCAGCGCGGCGGCGGCCATGAAGGCGGAGACGGCACGGCTGGGCGAGGTGGTGGGCGCCTTCCACATCGCCGGCGCGGCGGCGGCGCCACCCGAGCCCGAGTCCGCCCCGCCCGCTCAGATATTGGTCACGCGCTGCCCCTTGGGCGGGGCAAAGTCGAGCACCTGGTCGATCAGGCCCACCGACAGCGCCTCGCTGGCCGTCAGGTGCAGGTCGGAATAGGCATGGATCTGCCAGTGTTCGTCCGTCAGCCGCACGTGTTCGCGGATGATCTGCTCGGTGCGCGCGTCGTCGGCCTGCAAGCCCTCCACGATGATGCGCAGCGCATCCGGGCGCGCCCCGTGCGGCGCGCTGGCGTGCGACTTATGCACCATGAAGCGTGCCGTGTCGCTGGCGTAGCGCCGCTCCCCGGCCAGGAACACGATGACGGCGATCGAGGCCACGGCGCCGGCGTTGTAGGTGACGAAGCGGATCGGCAGCTTGCTCAGGTAGTTGTACAGGCAGATGCCGTCGCTGACGTAGCCGCCGTTGGACTGGAGCAGGATATGGGCCGTGCCGACCCGGTCTTCCGTCATGTCGGCCACGGCGTCGAACACGCGCCGCACCATGTCGCTGTTGACGTCGCCGGACAAGGTGAACCAGGCATGTCCTTCAAATTGGTCGCTCTGTTCGTTCATGGCCGCCCCGCAGGTTGTTTGGGCAATTCTAGCAAAATGGCGGCCAACCGGCCCGCCGGCGTCCCCATTCGTGCGCGCCCGGCAAGAGCGGCCCGCAGCTGGTTTTATTGACAGCAACGCCCTTCTGGCATATATTCCCCAGTCTTGATCGGGAGAGGGCTGACCTGCGCAGCCGCCGAAGGGGCACTACCCAAAAACTCTCAGGCAAAAGGACCGATCAAGGGACCGGCGCGCGCAAGCGCCCGGCTCAACTCTGGAGAGCGGCCGCGGCACATGCCGGCGGCCCACCGAAGGGGCGCACGGGATCATTCCCGTAATCTCTCAGGTACCAAGGACAGAGGGGTCTGCGATCAAACGTGGAGAGGCTGCTTTAGCTCATCCTTGTATGTTCCGTTAACCCCTTTTACATTTGGACCGAGGAATTCATGACGCTCAAAGCCACCCCGCTCAATCAAGCCCACCGCGACGCGGGCGCCCGCATGGTCGATTTCGGCGGCTGGGACATGCCGGTCAACTACGGTTCCCAGATCGAAGAGCACCACGCCGTGCGCACCGACGTCGGCATGTTCGACGTGGCCCACATGTGCGTGGTCGACATCAAGGGCGACAATGTGCGCGCCTTCCTGCGCGGCCTGCTGGCCAACAACGTCGACAAGCTGCAGGTATCGGGCAAGGCCCTGTACTCGTGCATGCTCAATCCGCAAGGCTTCGTGATCGACGACCTGATCGTCTACTTCATCAACGAGAGCTGGTTCCGCCTGGTGGTCAACGCCGGCACGGCCGAGAAGGACGTGGCCTGGATGCAGGCCCAGAACGCGGCCACCAACAGCGGCCTGACCATCACCCAGCGCCGCGACGGCGCCAACGCCATGGCCCTGATCGCCGTGCAGGGCCCCAACGCCCGCGCCAAGGTGTGGCAGGTGATCCCTGAAGCGCAGGCCGCCACGGCCGAGATGAAACCGTTCAACGTGGCCTTCGCCCAGAGCGCCGTGTTCGGCGAAGCGATGGTGGCCCGCACCGGCTACACGGGCGAAGACGGCTTCGAGATTGGCGTCGCCGCCGACCAGGCCGTGGCCCTGTGGAACGCGCTGGCCGCCGCCGGCGTCAAGCCGGCCGGCCTCGGTGCGCGCGACACGCTGCGCCTGGAAGCGGGCATGAACCTGTACGGCCAGGACATGGACGAAACCGTCAACCCGCTCGACGCCGGCCTGGCCTGGACCATCGACCTGGTGTCGCCGCGCGACTTCATCGGTAAGGCCGCCCTGGAGAAGATGGGCCAGAACGCCCAGTTCGTGGGCCTGGTGCTGCGCGAAAAAGGCGGCGTGCTGCGCGCCCACCAGAAAGTCATCGTGGCCGGCAGCGACGCCACCGGCGAGATCACCAGCGGCACCTTCAGCCCCACCATGCAGCAGGCCATCGCGCTGGCGCGCGTGCCGATGGGCGTGGCCGTGGGCGATACCGTGCAGGTGGAAATCCGCGACAAGAAGCTGGCCGCCTCGGTCGTCAAGCTGCCGTTCGTGCGCAACGGTAAAATTCTCGTTGCCTGACCAAACCGATACAAATAATTTTTGAACATTTACCTCTGGAGCCACACATGAACATCCCTGCAGACCTGAAGTACACCGAGTCCCACGAGTGGGTACGCCTGGAAGCTGACGGCACCGTCACCGTCGGCATCACCGAGTACGCGCAGGACGCGCTGGGCGACATCGTCTTCGTCGAACTGCCGAAAGTAGGCGCCACCTACGGCGCCGGCGACGACGCGGCCGTGGTGGAATCGGTCAAGGCCGCCAGCGACATCTACGCGCCGGTCGCGGGCGAAGTGGTGGCCATCAACGAAGACGTGGTCAACGCGCCCGAGTCGATCAACGCCGACGCCTACGCTGCCTGGATGTTCAAGATCAAGCCGGCCGACGCCAACGCCATCAACGGCCTGCTCGACGCAGCCGCCTACGGCAAGACCACCGCCTAAGAACGGAACCGGGCCAGCCTTCGCGCTGGCCTTTTTCCTTCCCGGCCGCCCTCCCCCGGCACCGCATATCCTCTCTTTTTTGGCCCTGACACATCATGACCCGCACCAGCCTGACCCAACTTGAAGCCCGCGACGCCTTCCTGGCCCGCCACATCGGCCCCGACGCCGCCGAACAGCAAGCCATGCTGTCCGTGCTCGGCTACGCCTCGCGCGCCGCCCTGATCGACGCCCTCGTCCCTGCCAACATCCGCAACCAGGGCGCGCTGCCGCTGGGCCAGTACAGCGCTCCCATGCCCGAGCAGGAAGCGCTGGGCAAGCTCAAGGCCATCGCGGCCAAGAACCAGGTGCTCAAGTCGCTGATCGGCCAGGGCTACTACAACACCCACACGCCAGGCGTCATCCTGCGCAACATCTTCGAAAACCCGGCCTGGTACACGGCCTACACGCCGTACCAGCCCGAGATCTCGCAGGGCCGCCTGGAAGCGATCCTGAACTTCCAGCAGGTCATCACCGACCTGACCGGCATGGGCATCGCCAACGCCTCCATGCTTGACGAAGGCACGGCCGCCGCCGAAGCCATGACGCTGATCCAGCGCGTGGGCAAATCGAAGTCGCAAGTGTTCTACGTGGCCGACGACGTGCTGCCGCAAACGCGCGAAGTGGTGGAAACGCGCGCCCAGCCGCTGGGCATCGAAGTGCGCAGCTTCGCGCCGGCCGAACTGGCCGGCCTGCCGGACTGCTTCGGCGTGCTGCTGCAGTACCCTGGCGTAAACGGCGTGGTGCGCGACTACAAGCAAGCCGTGGCCGACGTCAAGGCCCGCGGCGCGATGGTAGTGGTGGCGGCCGACCTGCTGGCCCTGACCATGCTGACCCCGCCGGGCGAATGGGGCGCCGACGTCGTCGTCGGTAACAGCCAGCGCTTTGGCGTGCCGCTCGGTTTCGGCGGCCCGCACGCCGGCTACCTGTCGACCCGCGACGAATTCAAGCGCAGCATGTCGGGCCGCCTGGTGGGCGTGACCATCGACTCGCAGGGCAACAAGGCCTACCGCCTGGCGCTGCAGACGCGCGAACAGCACATCCGCCGCGAAAAAGCCACCTCCAACATCTGCACCGCGCAGGTGCTGCTGGCCGTGATCGCCTCCATGTACGCCGTCTACCACGGCCCCGCCGGCCTGCGCCAGATCGCCCAGCGCGTGCACCGCTACACCGGCGTGCTGGCCGCCGGCCTGAAGGCACAGGGCTACAGCCTGGCCAACGACACCTTCTTCGACACGCTGACCGTGCAGACGGCGCGCGCCGAACAGCTGCACGCGGTAGCCGTGGCCAACGGCGTCAACCTGCGCAAGGTCGACGCCAGCCACGTCGGCCTGTCGCTGGACGAGACCACCACGCGCGAAGACATCGAACTGCTGTGGACCATCTTCGCCGACGGCGCCACCGGCGGCAAACCCTCGTTCGACGCCATCGAAGCGGCGGTGCAGGACGCCTTCCCGGCCGCCCTGGGCCGCACCAGTGCCTACCTGGCGCACCCGGTGTTCAACCGCTACCACTCCGAGCACGAGATGCTGCGCTACCTGCGTTCGCTGGCCGACAAGGACCTGGCGCTGGACCGCACCATGATCCCGCTGGGCTCGTGCACCATGAAGCTCAACGCCACCAGCGAGATGGTGCCCGTGACCTGGCCCGAGTTCTCCAACATCCACCCGTTCGCGCCCGACGCGCAGACCGTGGGCTACCGCGAAATGATCGCCCAGCTGGAAGAGATGCTGTGCGCGCTGACCGGCTACGCCGCCGTGTCGCTGCAGCCCAACGCCGGCTCGCAGGGCGAATACGCCGGCCTGCTGGTGATCAAGGCCTACCACGAGTCGCGCGGCGAAGGCCACCGCAACATTTGCCTGATCCCGTCCTCGGCGCACGGCACCAACCCGGCATCGGCCAACATGGTCGGCATGCAGGTGGTGGTGACGGCCTGCGACGCCAGCGGCAACGTCGACCTGGCCGACCTCAAGGCCAAGGCCGAACTGCATTCCAGGAACCTGGCCTGCGTGATGGTGACCTACCCGTCCACCCACGGCGTGTTCGAGGAAGGCATCCAGGAACTGTGCCAGATCATCCACAGCCACGGCGGCCAGGTCTACATCGACGGCGCCAACATGAACGCGCTGGTGGGCGTGGCCGCGCCGGGCAGCTTCGGCGGCGACGTGTCGCACCTGAACCTGCACAAGACCTTCTGCATCCCGCACGGCGGCGGCGGCCCCGGCGTGGGCCCGATCGGCGTGGGCGCGCACCTGGCCAAGTTCCTGCCTAACCAGCGTTCGTCCGGCTACCAGCGCGACGCGGCCGGCATCGGCGCCGTCAGCGCCGCGCCGTTCGGCTCGGCCAGCATCCTGCCGATCTCGTGGATGTACATCGCCATGATGGGCGCCGAAGGCCTGACCGCCGCCACCGAGACGGCCATCCTGGCCGCCAACTACATCGCGCGCCGCCTGGCGCCGCACTACCCGGTGCTGTACTCGGGCCACGACGGCCTGGTGGCGCACGAGTGCATCCTGGACCTGCGTCCGCTGACGGACGCCACCGGCATCAGCAACGAAGACGTGGCCAAGCGCCTGATGGACTTCGGCTTCCACGCTCCGACCATGAGCTTCCCGGTGCCGGGCACGCTGATGATCGAGCCCACCGAAAGCGAATCGAAGGCCGAGATGGACCGCTTCATCGACGCCATGATCGCCATCCGCATGGAGATCGCGAAAGTGGAGTCGGGCGACTTCGACCGCAACGACAACCCGCTCAAGGGCGCGCCGCACACGGCCGAAATGCTGACGGCCGACAGCTGGGAGCACAAGTACAGCCGCGAAGTGGCGGCCTATCCGGTGCCGTCGCTGCGCCAGCAGAAGTACTGGCCACCGGTGGGCCGTGCCGACAACGTGTACGGCGACCGTAACCTGTTCTGCGGCTGCGCGCCGATGAGCGACTACGAGTAAGCACGACGTTGCATGAGGACCGGCGTCAGCGGTGCGAAGTCAGCACCGGTTTGACGCCAGACGCAGGCGGGCTTCGCGGCCTGGTCCTGCGTTTTTTTTCGCCCCCGCCGCCAGCGCCAGCTCGGGCCGGGCGGCCACGTCGTCCAGCTTGAACAGGGTGACGGCCTGCGACAGGCTCAGGGCCTGCTCCTGCAGGCTGCTGGCGGCGGCCGCCGCCTGCTCCACCAGCGCCAGGTTCTGCTGCGTGACCTGGTCCATCTGGACGATGGCATGGTTGACGTCCTGCAGCCCGGCCGCCTGTTCCGCGCTGGCCTGGCTGATCTGGCTGATGATGTCACCCACCTGCTGCACCGAGGTGACGATGTCGGCCATGCTGGTGCCGGCCTCCTCCACCGAACGGCTGCCGCCCTCGATCTCGGCCACCGATGCCGCGATCAGCGTCTTGATCTCGCGCGCGGCCGTGGCCGAGCGCTGGGCCAGCGTGCGCACCTCGCTCGCCACCACGGCGAAACCGCGGCCATGTTCGCCGGCGCGGGCCGCCTCCACGGCCGCGTTCAGCGCCAGCAGGTTGGTCTGGAACGCGATGCCGTCGATCACGCTGACAATTTCCACCACCTTGCGCGAGCTGCCCCGGATCGACGCCATCGTCACTTCCAGCCGCTGCACCACGCTGCCGCCGCGCACGGCAAAGCCGGTGGCGCTGCGGGCCAGCTGGTTGGCCAGCTGGGCGTTGTTGGCCGTCTCGCTGACGGTGGCCGTCAGTTCCTGCATCGAACTGGCCGTCTCCTCCAGCGAGCTGGCCTGGGCTTCCGTGCGCACCGACAGGTCGGCGTTGCCGGCCGCGATCTCGCGCGAGGCGCTGTCGATCGACTGGGCCGAGGCCAGGATGGTCTTCAGTGTGCCGTTCAAATTGCGGATGCTGGTGTCGAGCGCGCGCGACGTTTCCGCGATTTCATCCTTGCCGTAGATGCGGTGCTTGACGGTCAGGTTGCCCTCGGCCAGGTCGATGGCCGCCGCCCCGATCTCGCGCACTTCCTTCAGCAGCGCGTTGCGCACGGCCATGGTCACCAGCAGCGACAGCGCGATCGACAGCGCCACCACCACCGGCAGCAGGGTCGACAGGGTATGGAACTCGGCCTCGGCCGCCTGGTAGGCCCGCTCGCCCAGGGTCTGCTCGAGCGCCGACAGCTGCTGCAGGCGCTGGGCCAGCGCGTCGAATGCCCGTTCGGCCTTGGACATGGCGTTGGTGGCCATGGACGGATCGGCCATGCTCATTTCCACCACGTCGTTGACGGCCTTCACATACAGTGCGTGCGCCGCGTGCGACTGGGCCACCAGCGCATGCTCGTCGGCGTCGGCGCTGGCGCCGGTGGCCAGTTCCAGCTGCGCGTACTGGCGCTCGAGCGCCCCGTGGCGGCTGCGGATGTCCTGCACCAGCGCGTCCACGCGGGGGGCGGAAAAGCTGGCGTTAATCCACGTCAGCAGCTGGTAAGCTTCCGTGTGGGCCCGGTTGGCGCCCGCCACCAGGTCGGCCGCCGCCTTGGTGCGCGCGGCCCGCTGCTGCACCAGGTTTTCCAGCAGGCCGTTCTGGCGCACCAGGCCATAATAGGCGCCGGCCGACAGCACCACCAGCAGCAACAGCACCACGGCCGGCGCCAGCAGCAGTTTGGGACCTATCCGTAATTTGCTCAGCATATCGTTCCCGACCCGAAAAAGCGGCGTGAAGCCGCGATCAGGGGCGCCCGCTGCCGCTGGCCGTCGGCGCCCGTGTCCGTGCTGTATCAGCGCCGTACCCGCGCCACCTCAATGCTTGTAGATGCCCGCCTCCAGCGCCACGTCGCCCACCCGCAGCACGTAGGTGGACTTGGCCTCCACCTTGCCCGTCTCCGGATTGCGGAACTTGTAGTCGACCCAGCCGTGGCCCTTGCCCTTGGCCAGCGCCAGCAGCTCCTGGCGGAACGGCTTGCCGTCGGCGTCGGGCACGTCGAGCAGGTTCTTGCCGATCAGCGCCTTGGTGGGATGGGCGACGGTGATGCCGTCCAGGTCGCGCATGGCCAGGTACAGCGCGCCCTGGTTGAATTCCGGGTCCTTGTTGTTGATCCTGGCGATCATCTCGGCCTTGCCGTGCTGCTTGACGAACTGCGCGCCCTTCTCGGCCAGCGCCATCGCATCCTTCTCGCCCGGCGCCGCCAGCGCCAGCTGACAGCACAACAGCGATGCCACGCACAGCAGCTTCTTCATGATCACTCCCCTTGCATGTGGATGGCCCGGGTCGCCGCCGCGGCTCCGGGCAGGTATGATAGGCGGCATGGCGCCGCCACGACAGGCCCGGGCGCGTACTTGCCTGGGCGCATGTCGTAATCTACGCCGTACTGCCTGCCGCAATCTTGCGCTGGCTCAATCTGTCCGCTGCCGCGCGCAGCGCTAAATAGGCTATATGAAACCATCGATTAAAGCGGCGCTGTGGTCGGCGCTCGTGTTTCCCGGCCTGGGCCACCTGTTGGTGCTGCGCCGTCCGCTGCGCGGCTGCGCCTTCCTGGTGCCGGCCGCCCTGGCCCTGGCCTACCTGCTGGGCAAGCTGTTGCCGCTGGTGAACACCCTGAGCGAACAGCTGGCCAACGGCGCGCTGGCGCCCGATCCCGAACTGATCGCCCAGCGCGTGGCCGAGGCGGGCCTGGCCGGGCCCGGCGCCAGCGCGGCCCTGCTGGTGTGCACCCTGTGCTGGGTGGGCAGCGTGGCGGACGCCGTGCTGGCCGGCGTGGCGCCGCCGCCATAGCGCGGTCCGGCATGCGCACGGCGCGCACGCCAGCGTTGTAAGAGCAATCGTTATGTTGCGCTGCTTCCTAAGCCAGGCTGTACTTTCTCTCCGGGAACTGTCACCATATTGGAGAAAAGTAACATAACCATCAGTCGCATCACATTGAAGGTTCCGGCTCGCCTGTTTCCTTCCCTGGAACCATTGCATGACTAAAGCAATCCGGCCCGCACGGGCCGCCTCGATCCGGGCCGGCCAGACGGCCGCCCTGCTCCTGCTGCTGGGCGCGCGCGTGCCGGCCGCCGGCGCCATCACGTCCGGTGGCGGCCAGGACCTGACCACGCTGCCGCTCGAGCAATTGCTGGCGATGGACGTCTACAGCGCCTCGCGCTACAGCCAGCAGACCAGCGAAGCGCCGGCCAACGTGACCGTCATCAGCGCCGGCGACATCCGCGCCTACGGCTGGCGTACCCTGGCCGACGTGCTGCGCAGCCTGCGCGGCCTGTACGTGAGCTACGACCGCAACTACAGCTACCTGGGCGCGCGCGGCTTCCTGCGCCCGGGCGACTACAACAGCCGCTTCCTGCTCCAGATCGACGGCAACCGCATCAACGATGCCGTCTACGACCAGGCCCCGCTGGGCGAGGAATTCCCGCTCGACCTGGACCTGGTGGAACGCATCGAATACGCGTCCGGCCCCGGCTCCTCCGTGTACGGCGCCAACGCCTTCTTCGGCGTGATCAACGTCATCACGCGCCGCCCCCAGGAGCTCGAAGGCGTGCGGGGAGCGCTGGACGGGGGCCAGGCAGGCACCCGGCGCGGCGGCGCCAGCTACGCCTGGCGCGACGGCCACGGCAACGAACTGCTGCTGGCGGCCAGCCGCTACAAGAGCGACGGCCGCGACCAGTACTACGCCGTCTACGACACCCCGCAACAGAACAACGGCGTGGCCCACGGCCTCGATTACGAAACCTCGCAGCGCCTGTACGCCAAGGCCATCAGCGGCCCGTTCACGCTGTCGCTGCTGCACGGCGACCGGCCCAAGGGCGTGCCCACGGCCTCGTTCAGCCAGTCGTTCAACGATCCGCAATCGCGCACCATCGACACCCAGAACTACGCCAGCCTCGATTACCGTGCGCCGCTGACGCCGGCCACGGAACTGAGCGCGCGGCTGTACTGGGGCAGTTACGATTCGCTGGGCGACTACGCCACCGACAACGCCGCCCACACCCTCAACCGCGACCTGAGCAACGGCCGCTGGTGGGGCGGCGAGGCGCGCCTGCTGTCGACCGCCCTGGCCGGCCACAAGCTGATGATGGGGGCCGAATACCAGCACGACTACCGCCTGCGCCTGCTCAACTACGACCTGGCGCCCTACCAGCTGTACCTGGATGAAAACCACGCCGGCCAGCGCTATGGCCTGTTCCTGGCCGACGAGTTGCGCCTGGCCGCGCCGCTGCTGCTCAACGCCGGCCTGCGCTACGACCACCATACCAGCACGGGCGGCGTGTTCAACCCGCGCGTGGCCCTGATCGGCCAGCTCACGGCGGACACCACGCTCAAGGCTATCTACGGCAGCGCCTACCGCACGCCCAACATCTACGAACGCTATTACGCCTTCATCGGCGACGGCGGCCAGCTGGCCAATCCGGCCCTGCAACGGGAACGCATCCGCAGCACGGAACTGGTGCTGGCCCACCAGTGGCAGGACAACCGCCGCCTGACCGTCAGCCTGTTCCACAACGACGTGTCGGGCCTGATCTCGCAGGTGACGGACGGCGCCAGCGGCCTGCCCATCTTCCTCAACACCGGCTCGCCGTCGGCCCGCGGGCTGGAGGCGGAATACGAACACAGCTGGAGTCCGGACGCGCGGCTGCGCGCCAGCTACAGCTGGCAACGGGTCCATCAGGACGGCACGGACACCGTCAATTCACCGGCCCACCTGGCCAAGCTGAATCTCACGCTGCCCTTGCGCGGCCCCTGGCGCGCCGGCCTGGAAGCGCAGTACGTCGGTCCGCGCGACGCCGTGCGCGGCAACCATGCGGGCGGCTTCCTGCTGGCCAACCTGAACCTGTTCAGCGTGCGCCTGACGCGTCACGCGGACCTGGCCCTCAGCGTCCACAACCTGGGCGACCGGCGCTACGCCGATCCGGTCGCCGATACACTGGCGATGGACACGGTGATCCAGGACGGACGCCGCCTGGCCGGCCGCCTCACCGTCGACTACTGATCCCATGACCATGCGCGCCGCCCCGCTCCCCAC
>NZ_JBYSZG010000012.1:0-141788 GCF_058786935.1 Rugamonas sp. FW305-51 | reverse complement strand
GGGTGGGATGGGCCGAATGGCAGCTCACGCAGCGCTGGCCGATGATGGCCTTGACGCTGTTGAAGGCGGCCGCCGGATCGGCCGCCGGCGCCACCGCCACCGGTGCCGGCGGCGCGATGGCCACGGCCACGCCCAGCAGCAGGGCCACGCCGGCCACGGGATAGCGCCACTCCACGCGGCCCTTGTGGCGCAGGTTGAAGAAGTGGCGGATCAGCACCCCGGCCGCCATGATGAAGGCCAGCACCAGCCACGCGCGGTCGTTCCGGTAGGTCATGGCGTAGTGGTTGCTGATCATGATGAACAGCACCGGCAGCGTGAAGTAGTTGTTGTGGACACTGCGCTGCTTGGCCTTCTGGCCATGCTTGGGATCGGGCAGGCCGCCGGCCTGCATGGCCTCGACCATCTTGCGCTGGCCGGGAATGATCAGCATCAGCACATTGCCGACCATGATGGTGCCGATCAGGGCGCCCACGTGGATGTAGGCCGCGCGGCCGCTCAGCACATGGGTCAGGCCATAGGCGGCAGCCACGATCAGCGCAAAGACCACGATCCCGAACGGCAGCTCGCGCTGGCCCAGCGGCGAGCGGCACAGCAAGTCATACACGGTCCAGCCCACGACCAGGGTGCCGATGCCGATGCCCACCGCCTGCCAGCTGCCGATGTCGGCCACCTGCTTGTCGATCATCATGGCCTGGGCGTTGAAGTAGTAGGCGATGGTCAGCAGCGCGATGCCCGACAGCCAGGTGGTGTATGCCTCCCATTTGAACCAGTGCAGTTCCCTGGGCAGTTCGGCCGGGGCCACCAGGTATTTTTGCGGGTTGTAGAAGCCGCCGCCATGCACGGCCCACAGTTCGCCCGAGACGCCTTTCTTCGCCAGTTCCGAACCCGGTGCCGGCGGACGGATGGAGTTGTCCAGCCAGACGAAGTAGAACGAGGCACCGATCCACGCGATGCCGGTGATGACGTGCAGCCAGCGCACGATCAGGTTGAGCCACTCAAGGCCATACGGGATCAGATAAGCAAATGCGTCCATGAATTCCTTGGGTAAGAGATGTGGCGAATTTACAGAAGATAGTCGTATTTGGTTCCGGCAACATGAAGATTAGAGTATATTTAACATATCGCCTAACATATATCGCACCATGCCAGCACTGCCGCAACACCTCGACCTGCACCTGATCCGCATCCTGTACATGCTGCTGGTGGAGAAGAACGTGTCGCGCGTGGCGCTCAAGCTCAATCAGCCGCAACCGTCGATCTCCGCCTCGCTGCGCAAGCTGCGCGAACTGACGGGCGACCCGCTGCTGGTGCGCGGCGCGCGCGGCATGGTGCCGACCCAGCACGGCGAAAGCCTGCTGCTGCCGGCCAAGCGCATCCTCGACGAGACGGAAAACCTGTTCGTCAAGAAGACGCCGTTCGTGCCGCAGGAAGAAGCGCGCGTGTTCCACATCGCCGCGCCGGACTACCTGGACAGCCAGTTCCTGCCCAACGTGGTGGCGCTGCTGCGGCGCGGCTCGCCGCTAAGCCGCATCAAGATCCACAGCCTGGGCCCGGGCACCGACTACATCCGCCTGCTGTCGGACGGCGACATGGACCTGGTGATCGCCAACTGGGACGAGCCACCCGAGCACCTGCACATGTCCAAGCTGTTCGAAGACCCCATCATCTGCGCCATGCGGGCCGACTCGCCGTATGCGATGCGCACCGGCAGCGAGGACATGTCGCTGGCCGACTATCTGAGCCTGCCCCACGTGCGGCCGACGCAGATCCTGCCCGGCTACCACGGCGTGATCGACGCCTACCTGGAGGCCCAGGGCCTGCAGCGCAACGTGATGGTGGAGTCGGCCTATTTCGGCCTGATCCCCTACATGCTGACCCAGACCGACCTGGTGTTGACCACGGGCCGCCAGTTCGTGCGCTACTACGAGCGCAACCTGCCGCTCAAGACGTTCACGGTGCCGGTCAAGTTCCCCGCCATGCGCTTCTACCAGCTGTGGCACGAGCGCGTGCACCAGGCGCCGGAGCACAAATGGCTGCGCGACCAGGTCAGCGCGGCGGCCCGCACGCTGCAGAAGTAGGCGGCACTCATCACGGCTGGCATATATCTGTCACGCCCACAGCAGCATATTTTCGGTGCCTGATGCGCCGATGCCACACCGCGGCCAGCCGTTTTCGGTTATGACGGCCCGCGCCCGGACGGCGTTCCATCCGCACCCACTGGGTCAATTACATTTGCCGCGCAACTTGGCGACGGCCACAAACGGCAGCGCCAGCAGCCCGGCCAGGAAGTAGGTGGGCTGGTTTTTCAATCCGTCGGCATGCAGGCAGTCGGGCACCCTGGCCTCGTCGAAGGCGGAGGACATGATGTCGGCATCCGCCCTGCCCCGGTACACCACGCCGCCCGGCGCCACGCCGGGCTGCATCTGCTTGTTGGCCACGGCCTGCCGTTCGGCCGCCGCCTGGCGGTCGGCCTCTTCCAGTGTCTCGTGGATGGCCTGGCGGATCGCCGCGTCGGTCAGCGGCGGATGGGCGCCGGCGGGGGCCGGTGCGAACGGATCGGCAACGCCAGCCGCGCCGGCCCGTTGGGGCGCCGGCACGGCCGGCGGCGGTGCAGCGCTGCGTGCCGGTGCCGGTGCCGGTGCCGGCGCGACCGGTACGATCGCGTCCGGCGCGCCGCCCGCCGGTTCCGTCTGTGCGGACGGCATGGCGCCAGCCACGGAGCTAAGCATGGAAACGGACATCGCCGCACTGGCTAAGGTCAGGATACGCATATCGAACAGGAGAAGTGTGGGCCTCACGGCGGCGCCGCGCATAAAGCCATTTTTCACTATATAGCCGCTCGTATTTTATGTTATTAAAAATAACATGTTATTACAATTGCTGTACCTCGGCAGCCATTGCCGCGGCATGGCGAAGCATGAATTCGTCCAGGTCGGCCACCGCCATCGGCTTGGCCAGCAGATAACCCTGGTAAGCCTGGCACCCCTCGGCCAGGATGAAAGAGAGCTGCGCCTCGGTCTCCACCCCTTCGGCCAGGACTGTCATGCGCAGCGCCTTGCCGAGGGCGACGATGGTGCGCACGATGGCCGCGCCATGCCCGTTTTCGAAGGCGTCCCGGATGAAGGCGCGGTCTATCTTCAGCTGGTCCAGCGGCAGCCGGTGCAGATAGGCCAGGGAGGAATAGCCGGTGCCGAAGTCGTCGAGCGCGAAGCCCACGCCGATGGCCTTCAGCCGCCGCATCGTGGCAATGGTGGCCTCCACATCGCCCAGCAGCAGGCTTTCCGTCAGCTCCAGCTTGAGCTGGCCCGGCGGCGCCCCGCTGTCCTGCAACGCCGACACCACCTGCTCGACAAAGTCTGGCCGGTGAAACTGCGAGGCGCTGACGTTGACGGCCAGTTCCAGTTCGCCGGCGCCGTCGCCGTGACGGCGCCACGTGGCCAGCTGCCGGCATGCCTGGCGCAAGACCCAGCGCCCCAGCGCATCGATCTGGCCCGTTTCCTCGGCCACGGTGATGAATTCGAGCGGCCCCACCAGCCCCCGTTGCGGGTGCTGCCAGCGCACCAGCGCTTCCAGTCCCACCACCCGCCCGTCCTGCGCGGCTTGCGGCTGGTAGTGCAACACGAATTCCTCGTTGTTCAGCGCCAGCCGCAGTTCCGCCTCCAGGCGCACCCGGGCGCTCACCCGCGCCTGGATTTCGGGATCGTAAAACGAAATCGTATTGCGTCCCACCGCCTTCGACTGGTACATGGCCAGGTCACTGCGGCGCAACACGTCGTCGATGGTGTCGCGCACGCCGTTGAAGACGGTGATGCCGATGCTGGGCGTGCTGAAATGCTCGACATCGGCGATATCGAACGGCTGGACGAACGATTCCAGCAATTTGCGCGCCGTTTCCTGTGCGGCGCGCGCCGCTTCGCCCTCGGTCGCGCCCAACTCCTCGAGCAATACGACAAACTCGTCGCCGCCAAAGCGGGCCACGGTGTCGCTGGCACGCACCACCCCGGCCAGCCGCGCCGCCACCAGTTGCAGCAGCAGGTCGCCCTTGTCGTGGCCGCGCGTATCGTTGATGCTCTTGAAGTGGTCCAGATCGATAAACAGGACGGCGCCCAGCGCTTGCGTGCGCCGGCACAGGGCCAGCGCATGCTCCAGGCGATTGACCAGCATCTGCCGGTTGGGCAGGCCGGTAAGCTTGTCGTAATAGGCCAGGCTGTGGATTTTCGCTTCCGCCGCCTTGCGTTCGCGGATATCGAGGAAGTAGACCGCCAATCCCTCCTCGGAAGGGTAGGCGCGTATCTCGGTCCACAAGTCCAGCGGTTCGTAATACTCCTCGAAGGCGACGGCGCTGTTCGTTTCCATGGCCTTGTGATAGGCGCGGTAATATGGCCCGTCCACCGCATCCGGAAACAGTTCCCATATGTTGCGCCCGAGGGCTTGCCGGCGATCGAGGCGCAACGTGCGTTCGGCCTCGTTGTTCAGGTAAGTGAGCTTCCAGTCGCGATCGAGCATCAGGAACGCATCGGTGATGCTCTCCAGCGTGGTGGTGAGGCGCCCCGCCAGCAGCGATGCTTTCTGCTCGACCGCCTTGCGGTCGCTGATGTCCTGGCAGGCCCCCTGCACCTGGACGATGTGGCCTTCGTCGTCCCGCATCGCCTCACCGATAATGCGCACCCACAACCGCGCGCCTTGCGCCGTCTGCAGTTGTATTTCCTCGTCAAACGGCACGCCTTCGGTCAGGCAGGACCGGCACAATGCCAGCGCGCGGGCACGGCAAGCCGGTGAGTAGAACTGGATGGCCTCGTCCAGCGTCGGCTGGGTACCGTGCGCCACACCGACCATGTCGCAAACGACATCCGACCACGTCAGGCGCTCGCTGGCCGCATCGAGCGCCCAGCCGCCCACATGCGCCATGCGCCCTGCTATGCGCAGCAGAAGCGCGTCCTGCAAGACTAGTTTTGCATTCGCTTGCATGATGAATGTCACCGATCCACGGCAGTATGCCCGGTATCCAGCCTAGCATAATTTGGTGGGCGACAGGCGGCCCAAGCCTGCGGGAAACAACACTGGCTTGCAAAATGCCAGCGCCCGCGCATCTTGCGATGGGCGGGCGCTCCCCTGGCCGGGCGCTGTTAGCCGGCGGTGCGGGCGTTGTGCTTCTTGCGGTAGATCTTGTTGCTGCTGTGGTCGAGCTCCTTGTTCAGGTGGGCGCGTTCCTTAGGCGTCACCTTGCCGTCAGCCTTGGCCTGTTCCTTGTCCGCTTCGATCTTCGCTTCGCGCTTTTCCAGGTTCAGCGTTTCCTTGGCCGTCAGCTGGCCGCTGTTGACGCCATTCTCGATGCGCATTTCCTGGCGTTCCTGGCGGGCGTCCACTTTCGGCGTGGCCGTGTTCTGGGCAAAAGCGGGGACGATCAGGGTGGCCAGGGCGGCGGTCAACAACACTTTAGTGATCTTCATTTTCGTATCCTTTTTCGTCAAGGTTGCGGGCAACGCGCCCATGCACACTTTAACGAAACAGGCGCCGAACGGTGTACCACTCAGCTGTAAGGGATGTAACGAGATGCTACCTCGCCCTCCCCCACCCTTAGCTGGCGATGCCGGCCCGGTCCAGCATGGCATGCAGCAGCACGTTGCAGCCTGCCTCCAGGTGTTCGGCCTTGGCGTCCTCGATCTCGTTGTGGCTGATGCCGTCCTTGCAGGGCACGAAGATCATGCCGGCCGGCGCCAGGCGCGCGGCGTAGATGGCGTCATGCCCGGCGCCCGACACCACGTCCATGGTCGAATACCCCAGCTGCTCGGTGGCCTTGCGCACGGCCCCCACGCAGTCGGGATGGAACGGGCATGGCGGATAGTAGGACACGCGCTCGATGGTGATGCCCAGCCCCGTCTCGGCGCGGGTGCGCTCGACGAAGGCCAGCATTTCGCCGTGCATGGTGTTGAGCAGTTCGTCGTTCACGTTGCGCAGGTCAATGCTGAACTTGACCTCGCCCGGAATCACGTTGCGGCTGTTGGGGAACACCTGCACCATGCCCACCGTGCCGCGGCCGTAGGGCGGGTAGCGGTTGGCAATGGCCACCACTTCCTGCATGATCCTGGTGGCCACCTGCAGCGCATCCTTGCGCAGGCCCATGGGCGTGGGGCCCGCGTGCGCCTCCATGCCGCTCACCACGCAGTCGTACCACGACAGGCCCATCACGGCCGGCACCACGCCGATCACCTTGTCGGCGTCTTCCAGCACGGGACCCTGCTCGATGTGGGTTTCGAAATAGGCGCCGATTGGATGCTGGCCCGGCACCTGCTCGCCCTTGTAGCCGATGCGTTCCAGTTCCTCGCCCACCGACTTGCCTTCCACGTCGCGCGCGGCGTAGGCCGTCTCCAGGCTGAAGGCGCCGCAGAACACGCCCGAACCCATCATCACCGGCACGAAGCGCGAGCCTTCCTCGTTGGTCCAGAACGCGACTTCGATCGGGGCCTCGGTCTGAATCTTCAAATCGTTCAGCGTGCGCACCACTTCCAGCCCGGCCAGCACACCGTAGTTGCCGTCGAACTTGCCGCCCGTGGGCTGGGTGTCGATATGGCTGCCCGTGACCACCGGCGGCAGCGCGTTGTTGCGCCCTTCGCGGCGCATGAAGACGTTGCCGATCTGGTCCACCGTGACCGACAGTCCTGCCGCCTTGCCCCAGCTGACCACCAGGTCGCGTCCCTGGCGGTCCAGGTCCGTCAGCGCCAGCCGCTTGACGCCGCCCTTGGGCGTGGCGCCGATGCGGGCCAGTTCCATCAACGCCGCCCACAGGCGCTCGCCGTTGATACGCAGTTCGTTCCGCTGTTCGTTCCGCTGTTCGTTCCGCTGTTCGTTCATCTTGTTCTCCTGGTTCAGGGTTGGCGGGCCGACACGGGTACGAAGGCCGGCCGCTCCACATAACGGCCCGCGCCCTCCTCCGCCGTCAGCACGCCGCGGTCGAACACCACCTTGCCGGCGGCCAGCGTGGTGCTGGGAATGCCGCGCACGGTGCGTCCTTCGAACACGTTGAAGCCGCCCTTGGCATGCTGGGTCCTGGCGCTGATGGTGCGCGTGCCTTCCGGGTCCCACACCACGATGTCGGCGTCGGAACCGACCGCGATCACGCCCTTGCGCGGATACATATTGAAAATCTGGGCCGCGTTGGCCGACGTCACACGCACGAATTCGGACGGCGTCAGACGGCCCGTGTTCACGCCCGCATCCCACACCACGGCCATGCGCTCCTCCACGCCGCCGCAACCGTTGGGGATCTTGGTGAAGTCGTCCTTGCCGGCCGCCTTCTGCGCCGCGCAGAAGGTGCAGTGGTCGGTGGCCGTCGTATGCAGGTTACCGCCCTGCAGGCCATGCCACAGTGCGGCCTGGTGGTGCTTGCTGCGGAACGGTGGGCTCATCACGTGGCCGGCCGCGAATTCCAGGTCGTCGCTGCGGTACACGCTGTCGTCGATCACCAGGTGGCCGGCCAGCGCCTCGCCGTACACGCGCTGCCCGTTGGCGCGGGCGCGCGCGATGGCTTCCAGCGATTCGGCGCAGGACACGTGAACGATGTAGAGCGGCGTATTGAGCACGCCCGCGATGGTGATGGCGCGGTTGGCCGCCTCCGCCTCCACCGCCGGCGGGCGCGACAGCGGATGGGACGAAGGTCCCGTCAGTCCCTGGCGCAGCAGGTCCTGCTGCAGCTGGAACACCAGCTCGCCGTTCTCCGCATGCACGGTGGGGATGGCGCCCAGCTCCAGCGCCCGGCGGAAGCTGTTCACCAGCGTCTCGTCGTCGGCCATGATGGCGTTCTTGTAGGCCATGAAGTGCTTGAAGCTGTTCACGCCATGGTCGCGTACCAGGATGCCCATTTCCTCGCGCACGCTCTCGTCCCACCACGTCACGGCCACGTGGAAGGTGTAGTCGCCGGCCGCCTTCTGGGCCCAGCCGCGCCAGGTATGGAACGCTTCCAGCAAGGACTGCTTCGGACTGGGGATGACGAAGTCCATGATGGTGGTGGTGCCGCCTGCCAGGCCGGCCGCCGTGCCGGTGAAGAAATCATCCTGCGTGACGGTGCCCATGAACGGCAGGTTCATGTGGGTATGGGTGTCTATCCCGCCCGGCATCACGTACTGGCCGCTGGCATCGATCACCTTCGCCGAATGCGGCGCTTCCAGGTTCTCACCCACGGCGACGATCTTGTCGCCGTAAGTCAGCACATCGGCACGAAAGGCGCGGTCCGCGTTGACGACGGTGCCGCCGCGAATAATCATGGTCATGGGGGTTTCCTCTCCGTTATGGCTGCGCTGCCGTGCGCATGGCCGGCAGTGCCTTACCCTTCATCATTACGCCATACACCAGCGCCGAAATGGCGATGCCGACAAACCAGGCATAGGTGTAGATGGTCTTGAAGCCGTCCGCCACGCCGGGGAAGGCGGTCGGGAAAGCTGCATTCATAAAGCCGGGAATATTGGGCAGCACGCCGACCACGAAGGCCACCAGCGCCGCCGTGTTCCAGCCGTTGCCGTAGGAGTAGCTGCCGTCCTCGCGGTACAGCTGCGGCACGTCCAGTTCCGTCTTGCGCACCAGGTAGTAGTCGATGATCAGGATGCCGGCAATGGGGCCCAGCAGCGCGGAATAGCCGATCAGCCAGGTGAAGATATAGCCCTGGGTCGACTCCAGTATCTTCCATGGCATCATCAGGATCGCGATCGAGGCCGTGATATAGCCGCCCGTCTTGTACGAGATCAGCTTGGGCGCCAGCGACGAAAAATCGTAGGCCGGCCCCACCAGGTTGGCCGCCAGGTTGACGCTGACCGTGTCGATCAGCAAGATCAGCAGCGCCACCAGCACCGCCACGCCCGTCATGCGGCTGGCCACGTCGACCGGGTCCCAGATCGCCTTGCCATACAGGACCACGGTGGCCGAGGTGACGATCACCGCCATCATGGCCAGCAGTCCCATGGGCACGGGCAGGCCGACGGACTGGCCCAGGATCTGGTCGCGCTGCGAGCGTGCGAAGCGGGTGAAGTCGGGAATATTGAGCGCCAGCGTAGCCCAGAAGCCCACCATGGCCGTCAGCGACGGCCAGAACGTGGACCAGAACTGGCCGGCCTTCTTGCCGCCTTCGACGAACTGCGACGGCGCCGACAGCAGGTCGCCGAAGCCGCCCGCCTTGTTGTAGACCCATCCCAGCAGCACGAAGCAAATCAAAATCTTGAGCGGCGCCGTGTAGGTTTCCAGCTTGCGGATGGCGTCCATGCCGTGCACGATGTACCAGAACTGGATGGCCCAGAAGGCCAGGAAGCACAGCAGCTGCGCGCCGTTGATACCCAGCCCCGCGATCTTGGCGCCACCGATCTCCGCCCCCATCATCACGCCCAGCAGGGTGTAGATCATCTGGCCGCCGAACCAGGTCTGGATGCCGTACCAGCCGCAGGCCACGATGGCGCGCATCAGCGCCGGCAGCCGCGCGCCGGTGGTGCCGAACGAGGAACGGGCCAGCACGGCGTAAGGGATGCCGTACTTGGTGCCGGCGTGGCCGATGGCCAGCATCGGCAGCAGCACGATGGCGTTGGCCAGGAATACGGTGAGCACGGCCTGCCAGCCGGACATGCCGCCTTCGATCAAGCTGGCCGACAGGGTGTAGGCCGGGATGCACATCACCATGCCCACCCACAGCGCGGCGAAGTGATACCAGCGCCAGGTGCGTTGCGCCGCCGTGGTCGGCGCCAGGTCTTCATTCCAGAGTTGCGTGCTGCCAGTCGATTCTTTGCTCACGTTGGTCTCTCCAAGGGTTAATGACGCATCCGGCCCGGCCACCTGCGCGAGGCAGAGCCTGAGAATTGGTCGGGCGTGACCGAGCAGCGCGCCAGAAAGTGGCCGATCAAGGCGCAAAGCACAGCCATAGCGAGCTATGGCGAGCATTTGCAACGCCGAGCGGGCGCTTTCTGGCGTGATGAGCGGGCATGAACGAACAACTCTCAGGCTCTCAGGTGGCCGGGCCAGTGTATATCACTCTCTGCAATTTTTATACCTAACCCTGTACCTGCCTTGCATCTGCCGATGCCTTTCTTGTTCAGCCCTGCACCAGCGCCGGCGCGCCCTCCTTTTCCGCATCCGCCACATGCTCCGCGCGCGGGTTGCGCGGGTCCTGCGTCCAGTTCATGTAAGGCTTGCCGGTCTTCTGCGGCACCATCGTGATGCAGCCCTGCACCGGACAGGTGATCTCGCACAGGTTGCAGCCCACGCATTCTTCCTTGATCACTTCGTAGCGGCGCCCGCCCGCCTGGTCGATCAGCTGGGCGATGGACTGGTGCGACGTATCCTCGCAGGCCACGTAGCAGCGGCCGCACTGGATGCAGTCGTCCTGGTTGATCTGGGCGATCACCTGGTAGTTCATGTCCAGGTATTTCCAGTCCGTCGTGTTGGGCACGGCCTTGCCGGCGAAATCGCTGATGCTGCGGTAGCCCTTCTCGTCCATCCAGCGCGACAGGCCATCCTTCATTTCCTCGACGATGCGGAAGCCGTGCAGCATGGCCGCCGTGCACACCTGCACCGAGCCGGCGCCCAGCGCGATGAACTCGGCCGCGTCGCGCCAGTTGCCGATGCCGCCGATGCCGGAAATGGGCAGCCCCGCCGTGGCCGGGTCGCGCGCGATCTCGGCCACCATGTTGAGCGCGATCGGCTTGACGGCCGTGCCGCAATAGCCGCCGTGCGTGCTGGCGCTGCCCACGGCGGGGAAGGCCACCATGCGGTCCAGATCCAGGTGGGTGATGGAGTTGATGGTGTTGATCAGCGAGACGGCGTCCGCGCCACCCGCCCTGGCGGCGCGGGCCGGCGCGCGGATGTCCGTGATGTTGGGGGTGAGCTTGACGATGACGGGCAGCTTCGAGTGCTTCTTGCACCAGCTGGTCACCAGCTGCACGTACTCCGGCACCTGGCCCACGGCCGCGCCCATGCCGCGCTCCGGCATGCCGTGCGGGCAGCCGAAATTGAGCTCGATGCCGTCGGCGCCGGTCGCCTCCACCAGCGGCAGGATGTCGGCCCAGGCCTGTTCCTCGCAGGGCAGCATCAGCGACACGATCAGCGCGCGGTCCGGCCAGTCCTTCTTGACCTGGGTGATCTCGCGCAGGTTGATCTCCAGCGAGCGGTCGGTAATGAGTTCGATGTTGTTAAAGCCGATCACCTCGCGGTTCTTGCCGTAATGGGCCGAGTAGCGCGACGAGACGTTGACGGCCGGCGGATCTTCGCCCAGCGTCTTCCACACCACGCCGCCCCAGCCGGCCTCGAATGCGCGCACCACGTTGTAGGCCTTGTCGGTCGGCGGCGCGGACGCGAGCCAGAACGGATTGGGCGACTTGATGCCGCAGAATTCTATGCTCAGATCAGCCATTATGCCTCCTCCTTGGTCGACGCCTTGGTCAATAATATGTCGCGGTGGATGGCCAGCGCGGCCAGCTTCCCGTGCTGCACCGCCTGCACCGTCAGGTCCTGTCCCGGCGCCACGCAGTCGCCGCCCGCATAGATGCGCGGCAGGACGGTGCGGAACTGGGCGTCGACGTGGATCTTGTCGCCGTCGCGCTGCAGCGTCTTCGCCAGCGGATCGCTGATGCTGGTCTGGTCCATACCCTGGCCGATGGCCTTGAAGATCGCATCGGCCGCGATCTCGAACGTCTCGCCGGTTCCGGCGAGCCGGCCGTTATTCAATGCCGTCTTCTCGAAGCGCATGCCGCGCACGCGGCCCGCCTCGTCCAGCAGCACTTGCTGCGGCTGGGCCCAGGTACGCATGCGGACCTGGTTCTCTTTCGCGATGTGCTGCTCGTGGCCGGTGGCGCTCATGGCGTCGAAGCCGCGGCGGTACACCAGCGTTACCTCCTCCGCGCCCAGGCGCTGGATCTGCACCGCCATGTCGATTGCCGTGTTGCCGGCGCCGATGACGATCACGCGTGCCGGCACCGGCAGCTGCGCCAGGTCGTCGGCCTGGCGCAGCGCCGCGATGTAGTCCACGGCGGCCAGCAGGCCGGGCGCATCCTCGCCCGTCAGGCCCAGCCGGCGGCTGGCGCCCAGGCCCAGGCCCAGGAACACGGCGTCGTACTGCGCCTGCAAGTCCTTCAGCTGCACGTTGCCGCCCAGGGTCTGGCCGTGGCGGATTTCGATGCCGCCTATGCCGAGCAGGAACTCCACTTCCTTCTGCGCGAAGTCGTCCGTCAGCTTGTATTTGGCGATGCCGTATTCATTGAGGCCGCCCGCTTTCTCCCTGGCCTCGTAGATCACGACATCGTTGCCCAGCATGGCCAGGCGGTGCGCGCACGACAGCCCGGCCGGCCCGGCGCCCACCACGGCGACCTTGCGGCCCGTTGACGGCGCGCGCTGGAACGGATGCTGGCTGAACGTCATGTTGTCGACGGCATAGCGCTGCAGCAGGCCTATCTTCACCGGCTGGCCTTCCGCATCGTGGTTGCGCACGCAGGCGTCCTCGCACAGGATCTCGGTCGGGCACACGCGCGCGCAGCTGCCACCCAGGATGTTCTGCTTGAGGATGCCGGCGGCGGCGCCGTTCACATTGCCTTCATGGATATTGCGGATAAAGCTGGCCACGTCGATTTCGGACGGGCAGATGCGCGAGCATGGCGCATCGTAGCAATACAGGCAGCGCGCACTTTCGATCGCTGCCTGGCGCGCGTTGAGTGCGGGCGCCAGGTCGGTAAAGTTCTCGGCCAGCGCGCTGCTGGACTGCCTGGACTGCGGCATGTACTTCAGGGATTCGATCATCATTGCTCAATTCCTGACTAAGGCTGGTTGACGGGGCTAGCTCACGCACCATGCTGCAGGTGGGCGGCCTTACTTCATTTGCGGGAATGCAAATTCCGCGCCTGCGCTGGCGGTGTTCGGCCAGCGCTGCATCACGGCCTTGTGGCGCGTGTAGAAACGCACGCCTTCCGGACCGTAGGCGTGATGGTCGCCGAACAGGCTGCGCTTCCATCCGCCGAAACTGTTGAAGGCCATGGGCACCGGCAGCGGGACGTTCACCCCCACCATGCCGACCTGGATCTGGCGCACGAACTCGCGCGCCACGCCGCCGTCGCGGGTGTAGATGGCCACGCCGTTGCCGTACTCGTTGCGGTTGATCAGGGCCACGGCATGGCCCACGTCCGGCGAGCGCAGCATGCACAGCACGGGTCCGAAGATCTCCTCCTTGTAGATGCTCATGTCCGGCGTGACGTGATCGAACAGCGTGCCGCCGACGAAGAAGCCGTTCTCGCGTCCCGCCACCTTGTAGTTGCGGCCATCGACCACCAGCGTGGCGCCCTGCTCCAGCCCTTCGCCGATCAGTTTTTCGATGCGCTGCTTGGCCGCGCTCGACACCACCGGCCCCATTTCGGCGTCGGCCGCCATGCCGTCGCGCACTTTCAGTGCAGCCGTGCGCTTTGCCAGTGCGCTGATCAGCTTGTCGCCGGCATCACCCACGGCCACCACCACCGAGATCGCCATGCAACGCTCGCCGGCCGAACCGTAGGCCGCGCCCATCAACGCATCGACCGTCATCTCCATGTCGGCATCGGGCATCACCACCATGTGGTTCTTGGCCCCGCCCAGCGCCTGCACCCGCTTGCCCTTGGCGCAGCCGCGCGCATAGATGTACTCCGCGATCGGCGTGGAACCGACGAAGCTTACGGCCTGCACGTCAGGATGGTCGAGCAGCGCATCGACAGTCACCTTGTCGCCCTGGATCACGTTGAACACGCCGTCCGGCAGGCCCGCTTCCTTCAGCAGCCGCGCATGCAGCAGCGACGGCGAGGGATCGCGCTCGGACGGCTTGAGCACGAAGGTATTGCCGCAGGCGATAGCCACGGGGAACATCCACATCGGCACCATCACGGGGAAGTTGAACGGCGTGATGCCGGCCACCACGCCCAGCGGCTGGCGCATGGACCAGGCGTCGATGCCGCGCGAGATCTGGTCCGTGAATTCGCCCTTGAGCATTTGCGGAATGCCGACCGCGAATTCCACCATCTCGATCCCGCGCGCCACCTCGCCCTGCGCATCGGCGAAGGTCTTGCCGTGTTCGCGCGTGAGCATGGCCGCGAATTCGTCGGTGTGCTGCTGGCACAGCTGCAGGTACTTGAACAGCACCCGCGCCCGCGTCAGCGGCGGCGTGGCCGCCCACGATGGGAAGGCGGCGGCGGCGGCGGCGACGGCCGCATCGACCTCCTCGGCCGTGCCCAGCGCCACGCGGGCCACCGGCTCGCCGAGCGCCGGGTTGTAGACGTCCGCATAACGGCCACTGGTGGTGTCGGCCTTGGCGCCGTTGATGTAGTGGGTGATGGTGTCAAGCATGCTCATGATGTTCCATTCAGGTTAGATCGGTTTCAGCCCAGCAGGCTGTCCGCTTCGACATAGTGATAGCCCAGGCCATGCGCCACCGCTTCATAGGTGACGTGGCCGTGGCAGACGTTCAATCCGTTTTTCAAATGCGGGTTGGCCCGCAGCGCCTTCTGCCAGCCCTTGTCGGCCAGCGCCAGCGCGTGGGTAATGGTGGCGTTGTTGAGGGCGAAGGTGGAAGTGCGTGCCACCGCGCCCGGCATGTTGGCCACGCAGTAATGCACCACGCCGTCGACCACGAAGGTCGGCTTTTCGTGCGTGGTGGCGTGCGACGTTTCAAAGCAGCCGCCCTGGTCGATGGCCACGTCCACCACCACCGCGCCCTGCTTCATGCGCGCGATCATGTCCGCCGTCACCAGCTTGGGTGCGGCCGCGCCGGGCACCAGCACGCCGCCCACCACCAGGTCGGCGTCGAGCACCGCTTCCTCCACCGTGTGGGCGTTGGAATACATGGTGCTCACGCGGTTGCCGTAGATGAGGTCAAGCTGCCGCAGGCGGTCGATGTTCTTGTCCAAAATCGTCACCCGCGCACCGATGCCCACCGCCATCTGCAAGGCGTTGGTGCCGACCACGCCGGCGCCGATGATGGCGATGTGGCCGGGCGCCACGCCGGGCACACCGCCCAGCAGCAGGCCCATGCCGCCTTTGGATTTTTCCAGGTGGGCGGCGCCGGCCTGCACCGCCATGCGGCCCGCCACCTCGCTCATGGGGGCCAGCAGCGGCAGGCCGCCGTTGGCGCCGGTGATGGTTTCGTAGGCGATGCAGACGGCGCCGGAGGCCACCAGCGCGCGGGTCTGCTCGGGGTCGGGGGCCAGGTGCAGATAGGTGTACAGGATCTGGTCGCGGCGCAGCATGGCGCATTCCTCGGGCTGCGGCTCCTTGACCTTGACGATCATCTCGGCCCGCGCGAAGATTTCCGCCGCCGATTCCACGATGGTGGCGCCGGCGCCTTCGTACATGGCATCCGTCAGGCCGATGGCGGCGCCGGCGTTCTGCTGCACCAGCACCTGGTGGCCGCGCAACACCAGCTCCTTGACGCTGGCCGGGGTCAGGCCGACGCGCGATTCCTGGTTCTTGATCTCTTTGGGTACGCCTACTAGCATGCTGGTCTCCTCGTTATAGTTTGAGATGCAAAGTAAAACGTCAGGCGGGGCAGGACGGCGCTTGTGGCGGCGCCCGCCCCGTTACAGCGTGGCCGGTCAGGCCAGGTCCTTCAGCACCCGGGCGAGCTTGCCGAACAGCTCGTCGATGTGTTTTTTCTCCAGCACCAGCGGCGGCGACAGCGCGATGATGTCGCCCGTGGTGCGTATCAGTACGCCGTCGGCGAAGGCTTTCTTGAAGGCGTCGAAGGCGCGCGCGCCCGGCTTGCCCGCGATCGGCTCCAGCTCGATGCCGGCGATCAGGCCGATGGTGCGGATATCGATCACGTGCGGCAGGCCGCGCAGCGAATGGACCGCGTCTTCCCAGTACGACTGCAGCCCGGCCGCATGCTCGACGATCTTCTGTTCCTGGAACACTTCCAGCGTCGCCAGCGAGGCGGCGCAGGCCAGCGGGTGGCCGGAATAGGTGTAGCCGTGGAACAGCTCGATGCCGGCCGGCGCCTGCATGAAGGCCTCGTACAGGAACGGCTTGGTGAACACGGCGCCCATCGGCACCACGCCGTTGGTCAGGCCCTTGGCCGTCGTCATCAGGTCCGGCTCGACGTCGAAGTAGTCGGAGGCGAACGGCGTCGTCAAACGGCCGAAGCCTGTGATCACTTCGTCGAAGATGAGCAGGATGCCGTGCTTGGTGCACAGCTCGCGCAGCCGCTTCAGATAGCCCTTGGGCGGGATCAGCACGCCCGTCGATCCGGCCACCGGCTCCACGATCACGGCCGCGATGGTGGAGGCGTCGTGCAGGGCGACGATGCGTTCCAGTTCGTCGGCCAGGTGGGCGCCGTATTCCGGCTCGCCGCGGGTGAAGGCGTTCTTTTCCAGGTTGTGCGTATGCGGCAGGTGATCCACGTAGGGCAGCATGGCGCCGTAGGGCTTGCGGTTGCCGGCGATGCCGCCCACCGAGATGCCGCCGAAGCCCACGCCGTGGTAGCCCCGCTCGCGGCCGATCAGGCGGGTGCGGCTGCCTTCGCCGCGCGCCCGGTGGTAGGCCAGCGCGATCTTGAGCGCCGTGTCCACCGCCTCCGAGCCGGAGTTGGTGTAGAACACGTGACCGAAGCGGTGGTTGGTGTACTCCATCAGCTTTTCGGCCAGGTCGAAGGCGGCCGGGTGGCCCATCTGGAAGGTGGGGGCGAAATCGAGCTGGCCTATCATCTCGCGCACGGCCGCCACGATCTTCGGCTGGGCGTGGCCGCACGGGACGCACCACAGGCCGGCCGTGCCGTCCAGGATGCTGTTGCCGTCCACGTCCTTGTAGTACATGCCTTCGGCCGACACCAGCAGGCGCGGATGGAGCTTGAAGTCGCGGTTGTTGGTGAACGGCATCCAGAAGGACGCCATCGATTCTGGTCGGGTTTCATTCATGTCTATCTCCTGTTCCGTTGGACGGCGCCGGGGACGGCCGGGCGCATCGTAAAAATAATTTACCGGTTGGCAAAATGATGATGCAATAATAGACAGCGCAACAACTATGGCACAGATACACAAATATCAAAACCCGCCAACCGTACAGGTGGCAAAAACAGTACACTTTTGTTCGCCGCAACAATCAGGCCATCATCAGCCAACAGAAGGAGAACATGGATGGAGGACGCAAGTGCTGCGCCCGATCATGAAGGGAGTGCCTCGCCGGCCGGCGGCTGGCCTGCCGTCGCCATAGAGCGGGGCGGCAAGGGCAGCCTGGTGGACCAGATCGTGGCCGCCATCAGCGCGCTGGTGGGCCGGCGCGAACTGCGCATCGGCACCAAGATGCCGTCCGTGCGCCAGTTCGCCAAGTGTAATGGTGTGAGCACCTTTACAGTGGTGGAAGCGTACGACCGGCTGGTGACGCTGGGCCTGCTGTCCTCGCGGCGCGGCTCCGGCTATTTCGTGGCGCGCCAGGACGTGCCGGCCACGCTGCTGCCGGCGCCGTTCCACCCCACCCCGGCCGCCATCGACGCCCTCACGCCGGAACTGTATTCGGGCGTGTCGGACGCGCTGCCGGTGGGCGCCGGCTGGCTGCCGCCGGACTGGTATGGCGAAGACACCATCCTCGACGCCGTGCGCCACGCCATGCGCATCCCGGCCAACCGGCTGCGCGGCTACGGCCATCCGCTGGGCTTTCCCACCCTGCGCCAGCACATGGCCGCCACCCTGAGCGACGAACTGTATGCGATCGAGCCGGAACAGATCCTGCTGACGCATGGCGCCACCCACGCCTTCGACCTGATCCTGCGCACCCTGACCAAGCCGGGCGACACGGTGCTGGTGGAAGACCCCGGCTACAGCAACCTGCTGTCGCTGATCCGCCACCACGGCTGCATCGCCGTCGGCATCGCCCGCGGCGAGCACGGGCTGGACATGGAACAGCTGGCGGCCCAGGCCCAGGCCACCCAGCCCAAGCTCATGTTCGTCAACACGGCGCTGCAAAACCCGCTGGGCACCTCGCTCAGCGCGGCCCAGGCCCACCGCCTGCTGGCATTGGCCGAGCAATTCGATTTCTGGCTGGTGGAGGACGACATCTACCGCGAACTGGCGCCGCGCGGCGAAGCGTCGCTGGCGGCCATGGACGGGCTGCGCCGCGTGATCCGGGTCGGCAGCTTCTCCAAGACGCTGTCGCCGGTGCTGCGGGTCGGTTCCATCTGCGCCTCGTCCTCGCTGCTGCCCGAACTGCTGCGGGTGAAGATGCTGGCCGGCCTGACCACGTCCGAAATCAACGAACGCGCCGTGTACCACGCCATCACGGCGCGGCCCTACAAGCGCATGGTGGAACGCCTGATCGCCCAGCTCGACGCGGGGCGCGAGCGCACCATCGACCTGCTGCGCGAAGCGGGCATGGCGCCGCTGGCGCGCCCGCGCGGCGGCATGTTCGTCAGCGCCGGCTGGCCGGAAGCGCCCACCCCGGAATGGAACGGCAAGGTGGTGGCCGACCTGGCGCTCAAGGCCGGCATCCTGCTTTCGCCCAACGACTTTTTCATGCTGCGCCCTGCCGAGACGATCTGGTTCCGCTTCAACGCGGCCTATGCCGACCGTCCGCAGTTGCTGCAGTTCCTGCGCTCGATACGACCAAGCTGAAAGACTCCGCCATGCCGAACGCCAAACCGCAAGCCGACCAGCCGCCCAAGCACAGCCGGCGCGCCCTCAACCGCGACCGCCTGGAAGCGGACATCGCTGCCGAAGCCGTGCGCGTGTTCGCCGAATGCGGCTATGAAGGCACCTCGATCGCCACCGTGGCCGAAAACGCGGGCCTGTCCAAGCAGAACCTGATGTACTACTTCCCGTCCAAGCAGGCGCTGTACCAGCGCGTGCTCGACAACGTGCTCGATGAATGGCTGGAGCGCATGGAGCACCTGGCCGATCCCAGCCAGGAACCGCAGGAAGTGCTGCGCGCCTACGTGCAGGCCAAGCTGCGCTTTTCGCGCGAGCAGCCGTGGGCCTCGCGCGTGTACGCGATGGAAGTGATAGGCGGCGCCCACCTGTACGGCGCCCAGATCCAGAACCGCGTGGTGCCGCTGCTGCGCAAGGATATCGAAGTGTTCGAGCACTGGATCAGCGCCGGCAAGATCGCCCCCATCAACGCCACCCACCTGCTGTTCGCCATCTGGGCGATGACGCAGTCCTATGCCGACTTCGCCACCCAGATGACGCTGGTGCTGAACCGCAAGCAGCTCACCCGCAAGGACTTCGACGACGCCGAAAAGCTGATCGTCGACATGGTGCTGGCCGCCATCCGGGTGCCGGAACCGGCGGGCACGGCCGCATCAGCCCCTGTGTCGCCGCCGGCTCCGGCTTCGGCTCCGGCTCCGGCTCCGGCTCCGGCTCCGGCGGGCGACCGTACCTAGGCCTTCATTCATAGCCTATCGGGAGTTCGATTCTCCCTCTCCGCCATGAATCCAATAAAAGAGGTTCTTCACGGATTAGCGGGAGACTGCACGGGGCTTGATGTACCGGTGTTCGTTTTCGTCCCCGCTGTCTAATTCGGTCGAAACTATGCAAATCCCCGCTAATGGCGTCCAGAATTTCCAGGGCGCCAAATTCTGTAGACCGTAATCGCCTCCGCGAAGCAACACTGGGACCGGTTTAGACTTTTCTTCCCTGCGGCTTAGACCGGTGTGGTGAGGTAGCGGCAACTTATAGTCCGCGTAGTCTTTCGAAACCGGACATGTCCCCTAAGGTGCTCCCGGCAATCCGTGAAGAACCTTTTTGGTGTGGCTATGACGCAGGGGTATGTCATATTCCCATTACAGATGCAACTGGAAGATGCCATTGCTGGCGCAAACGTACAGAATGCCGTTGGCGTCGAAGGCCAGCCCATTTGGTTGAGACAGCGGATTGTTCAAATTGCCCAGCACAATACCGTTGGCGCCCACTTGGCCGGCGATGGTGGTAACCACGCCTGCGGGGCTAATACGGCGGATGAGATTGTTGCCCGTATCGGCGACGTACACATTTCCTGCCCCATCCACCGCAATACCTTGCGGACGATTGAAGCTGGCGGCGGCGCCCTGACCGTCCGCGGAACCGGTAACGCCGGCAGTTCCGGCCAATGTCGTCACTGCGCCGTTGGGTGTCATCTTGCGCACGTTGTTATTGAGCGAGTCGACCACGTACAGATTGCCGGCGCTGTCGGCAGCAATGGCAGCAAGGTAGCCAAAGCGGACCGCCGTGCCGGTGCCGTCCGTTGAACCCTGTGTAAACGGACCTAGCTGGCCGGCCAGCGTTGTCACCGCCCCTGTGGTGGGATCGATGCGGCGGATTGCACTCATGTCGGTCGCATACATTATTCCCGTCCGATCGATGGTAAGGCTTGATAGTCCGGCAAAGATTGCCGAAGAACCCGTGCCATCCACCGCACCATAACCACCTGCCTTGCCAGCCAGCGTGGTGACGGTGCCATCGTCCAACACCTTGCGGATCGTGTTATGCACAGCGTCAGCGACGAAGGCAGTACCATGGGAATCCACGACGATAGCCGTAGGCTGGAAGAAGCGGGCTAGCGTTCCCTTACCGTCGCCCGGGTCCGTTAGGAGCGCATAACCGGTGGCGCCGGCAAGTGTCGTGACCGTGCCACTGGCGCTGATCTGACGTATCAGCTGGTTGTCGGTATCTGCCACCCAAACTTTGCCGGACGCGTCGACCGCCAATCCCCGCGGGCGGAAAAAGCTTGCCGCTGACCCCGCACCGTCCGCTGCGCCGCGTCCTGCGTGCGAGCCGGCGATCGTGCTGACGATGCCGTTGGCGCTGATCTTGCGCAGCGCATTGTATTGCAGCCCCGCATAGCTTTCTGCCAGAAAAATATTGCCGGCGCTATCCATCGTCATCGCCACCAATTGCCGGAACGTGGCTGTAGCAACGGGGCCGTCAGTAGGATTGGTGTCCGGCGGGAATTGTGTCGTCGACCTACCGGCAAAGGTGGTGACGACGCCGTCCGGCGTGACTTTCCGGATCGAGTGATTGCCTTGGTCTCCGACATACAGGTTTCCCGCCGCGTCGACCGTCAATCCCTTCAGGTCGCTGAAGCTGGCAGCGGCATGCTGCCCATCTTCCGCACCGTAGCCGACGCCGCCCGCCAGAGTGGTTACGACACCTCCGGGCGTGACCTTGCGGACGCTGGGTGCCGTTCCCGTTACGCCGCTATCGGTTACATATACGTTGCCGGCGCCATCGATCGCCATGGAACTCATCCCGCCAAAGCGAGCGGCGTTGCCGATGCCGTCTATCGTCCCATATTTGCTCGGCGACCCAGCCACGGTCGTCACCACGCCGTCAGGCGTAATCTTGCGAATAATGGCTTGTTGGTCAGCGATAAACACGTTATTGGCCGAGTCCACGGCGATGGCACTGGTAAACCCGAGGGTGGCGGCGCTGCCTTTGCCGTCGTCGTGACCGCACTGGGTGGGGTTACCCGCCAATACGCTTATTTCGCCGGTTGGGCTGATTTTGCGTACGCGGCATGTCGTGTCAGCAACGTAGAAATTACCGGCTGAGTCCCTGGTCATTGTAGTCGGCTGATAAAGCGCGGCATCGCTGTCGCGAGGCGACAGGGGCAGCAGGGTTACCACGCCCTGCGCATTGACCTTGTACAGGGCCGTGCTTAATGCGCGGTCCAGCACATAGGTGTTCCCGCTGCCATCTTGCGCAATCCCGACGAGCTGTCCGCCGTTGAAGCTGTTTGCCAGCAAAGAGCCGGCCAACAATGTGGTGCCGGTCACCGTCAGAGTTGCCTGGGCGCTGGTCACGCTTCCGGCATTATTGCGCACCACGACGCTCCACTTGCTGCCGGAGTCGGCAATTTGTGCTGCCTTCAGTACATACTGCGCCCCGGTGGCACCGGCCAGGTCTGCCCCGTTGCGTTGCCATTGATAGCTGAGCGGCGCATCGCCGTTTGCCGTCACGGAAAAGGTGACGCTGGCTCCTGCCGTGGCCGTAACATTCAGTGGCTGTGCGCTAATCGCAGGTACTACAGCTTGAGAGGTCGGTGGGGTGCTACTCCCGCCTCCCCCGCCGCATGCGACAAGGCTGAGTGACAGGATAAGCGCGAACGCGGCGAAGGTGCGGTTGGTAATGGAAGATGGCATTACTGGCCCTGAATGAAATGTGGTTTTATTATTAACAAATTGGGCGCACGATACAATAAAGCATGCGTCAACGCAAGTGCCTTTGCGCTTACCTACGGACTCTTTTCAGACTGCCTCCATGCCCATCTTCGAACCCATCACCCTCACCACGCCGCGCCTGACGTTGCGTTTCCTGGAGCCGTACGACGCCGACGCCCTGTTCGCCATCTACGCCGACCCGCAAGCGATGCGCTACTGGAGCTGCGCCCCGTGGGTCGAGCTGGGCCAGGCCGCCAGCCACATCGCCCTGTCGCGCCATCACTACGGCAGCGGCGAATCGCTGCGGCTGGCCGTCACGCTGGCCGCCACGGGGGAGCTGATCGGCACGGCCACGCTGTACGCCTTCAACCGCGCCAACCGCCGCTGCGAAATCGGCTACATGCTGTCGCGCACCCACTGGGGCCAGGGCTACATGCCCGAAGCGCTGGCGGCCCTGATCGACTACGGCTTCGGCGCGCTCGACCTGCACCGCATCGAAGCGGACCTGCACCCGGACAACCAGGCCTCGGCCACCATCCTGGAACGGCTCCATTTCCGCCAGGAGGGCCGGCTGCGCGAACGCTGGTTCGTGGACGGCGAACTGTCCGACAGCGTCATCTACGGCCTGCTGCACGGCGACTGGCAGGCGGCCCGGCGCTGACGCCTTCCCATTCATCGCCCATTGCCGCAGGCCATGCCCCGCTATCGGCAATTGGTCGGATGGCGCTACGGGCGCTGGCCCGGCTGCGCTACATTACGGTCATCGGCCATCCTTTTTCAAGGGAGATGAGAGATGAGTAAATTGAACAGCCAGAGCGTGCTCGACGTCCTGAACGAGGTGGGCACCGCCTTCCTGCGCACGGCCCGCTACGGCGCGCGCACCGTGCAACGCATGTCCTGGCCGGCGCTGCTGGTCGCTTGCATCCTGATGGCCTTCTTCCTGACCCTGCTGCCGCTGGCGCTGCTGCTGTTCTCGGCCTTCCTGTTGCTCAAGCTGGCCGTGGGCGCCTGCATCCTCGAGCGGCGCAACAAGGCCCAGCCGCCGGAGCGCCATTCGTGACGGCAGTCAGGCGCACGTCGGGCCGCGTGGTGGGCTTCCTGCGTGAGCTGGGCGACACCGCCAGCGCGTTGTGGTGGCGCTTTTTCGACTGGCTGGCCCAGGTGGCATGGCGCAAGCTGATCATCATCTGGGTGCTGGTACTGCTGCTGGACCTGACCCCGTTCGGCCAGCCCGAGCAGGCATTCGCCTTCATCCTCGCCTCGTTCGGGCTCAAGGTGCTGGCCGGCGGCAAGCGCAAGGCCGAACTGGAAGCGCGCCAGGCCTCGGCCCATGCCGGCGAGGAAACGCTGGAACGGCGCCTGGTGGAGGCGCGCCTGGCCGCCCTGCAGGCCCAGGTCGAACCGCACTTCCTGTTCAACACCCTGGCCCTGATCGGCCAGCTGATCGAAACGGACCCGCCGCAGGCGGCCCGCATCCACGCCCACCTGATCGACTACCTGCGCGCCACCCTGCCCCAGATGCGGGCCCAGGGCAACGGCACGCTGGGGCGCCAGCTGGAGATGGCGCGCGCCTACCTGGCCATCATGCAGGCGCGCATGAAGTCGCGCCTGGCCGTGTCGATCGACGTGCCGCCCGAAATGCAGAGCGCCAGCTTCCCGCCCATGATGTTGCAGATCCTGATCGAGAACGCCATCAAGCACGGCCTGGAACCGAAGATCGAAGGGGGCCGCATCGACATCCGCGCCAGCGTCGCCGGCAGCCAGCTGCAGGTGGACGTGATCGACGACGGCGTGGGTTTCAGCACGCACGCGGGTGACGGCATGGGCCTGGCTAATGTGCGCGAACGGCTGCAGCTGCTGTACGGTACGCGCGCCGAGCTGGTGATCGAGGCGCCCCTCACGGGCGGCGCCCGCGCCACGATACGGCTGCCGTATGCGCCCGACATTTTCGCCAAGGGGACGCCATGAATCCGCAGCTGCGCGCCACGGCATTGATCGCCGACGACGAGGACGCCATGCGCGACCAGCTGCGCAGCCGCCTGCAGGAAGTGTGGCCGGCGCTGGAGATCGTGGCCGAGGCGACCAACGGCATCGAGGCCGTGGCGCTGGCCGGCCAGCACCAGCCCGACATCGTGTTCCTCGACATCCGCATGCCCGGTTTGTCCGGCATCGAGGCGGCGCGCATGCTGTTCAACCGCTGCCACCTGGTGTTCGTGACGGCCTACGACCAGTACGCTATCGAAGCGTTCGAACAGGGTGCGCTCGACTACGTGCTCAAGCCGGCCGGCGGCGAGCGCCTGAAGACCACCTGCGCCCGGCTGCAGACGCGCCTGGGCCGCCAGCCGGCCAACATCGAACAGCAGCTGAGCGCCCTGCTGCGGGACCGGCACACGGGCAAGCCCGACTACCTGCGCTGGATCCAGGCCGTGGTGGGCAATAGCCTGCGCATGATCAGCACGCGCGAGGTGCTGTTCTTCCGGGCCGATGAAAAATACACACGGGTGCAAACCTGCCAATCCGAAGTGTTGATCCGCAAGACGCTGAAGGAACTGGCCGACGAGCTCGATCCCGACGAGTTCTGGCGCATCCACCGTTCCACCCTGGTACGGGTCGATGCCATCGAAGAAGTCTCGCGCGACTTGCGGGGGCGCCAGATGGTGCGCGTGCGCAACTTTCCCGAATTGCTGGAGGTGAGCCGGGGCCACGCCCACCTGTTCCAGCAGATGTGAGGGCGTGGCGGTTGTGGCGGCGGGCCTGCTGGTCTATATTGGAGCCAGACATCGGGTCCGCCGCCCTTTCGCCGTCCCTCTGAGCGGCATCAATACGGCCCGATTGCGGGCCGGCGGCGGCGAACCGCTGGGCATCGGCACGATCGAAGCAGTTCCACACCAGATTGGGGAGAGAACCATGTCAACGATACCGAAAGCCACCAAAGCCACCGTCATACCCTGCATGCGCTATCACGACGCACCGGCCGCCATCGAATGGCTGTGCGATACCTTTGGATTTGAAAAACAGCTGGTGGTGCCCAACGAAGACGGCACCATCGCCCATGCCCAGCTCTCATATGGCAACGGCATGATCATGCTCAGCTCCGTGTTCGACACGGAATACGGCCGCCTGATCAAGCAGCCGTCCGACAAGGACAAGGCCGTCACGCAAGGCGCCTACCTGGTCGTGCATGACGCCGACCTCGTGTATGGCCGCGCGCTGGAAGCGGGCGCCCACATCATGCTCGACATCAAGGATGAAGAATACGGCGGGCGCGGCTTCACTTGCCGCGACCCGGAAGGGCATCTGTGGAGCATAGGCACCTACGATCCCTGGCAGAGCTGAGATACGACCCGCCGCAGCGGGCCGGCTTCAAGCGAGCGCCGCGACCAGGGCCGGATCGGCCACCTGGGTGGGGCGGATGCGGATCACGCTGCGGTACAGCGGCGGGAAGCCGGCGCACAGGTCGGCCAGCGCATAGGCGTCCATACCGGGCCGCACGTACTGGAACTGGGCCGGATTCTTGAGCGGCAGCGGCCCTTCCATGGTCGAACCGTAGGCGCCCAGGTCCATGAAGCTGAGCGCGCTGCGGTCCGGCCCCTGCGCGAAGACGAAGGTGCCGTCCTTGGGATGGCCCAGGTACTGGCGCACTTCTTCCCGCTGCTGGGGCGTGGCGTCCGCCATCAGCCGGTAGCGCAGCTGGGCGTAGGCCCGTGTCGTCTCCATGAATGCCGTGCGGATGCCGGAGCGCTGCCGGTTGCCGGGCAGGCACAGCAGCAGGTTGCCGAAGGAATCGAGCAGCGCCACGGCATCGCCGGTGCCGCCCTGCGCCCGGTCCTGGGCCATGGCGCGCAGCAGGAACGGCGCCAGGTCCGCATCGGGTTGCTGCGGCGTGCAACGGTAGGCCAGCGCATCGGCATAAGCCGCCTTGAGGGCGCGCACGATGGCATGGTCGGGCGCCAGCGTGGCCGGGCACTTGAGCTGCGACTGCGGCAGATCCGTATCGAACAGCGCCGTCACCTCCTCCTGCGTGGCCTCGAACACGAGCGAGCACAGGGCCTGAGTCGGCTCCGACACGGTCTTGCCGATGAAGAAGGGCTTGGGCGCCGCGCCCATGGCGGCCCGCGCATACTGCGACGAACCCAATACGGCCGGATAGCTGAACGTGGCCGCCGCCTGTTCCTGCAGCGGCGCCGGCAGCGACGGGAAAGTGGCGCTGCCGTCGTAGTTGATGCCGGCCGGGCCGTCGGGCGCCGCCACCACCACATTGAAGCCGGCGGCCAGGATCGCCCCGCTGCACATGCAGCACGGATCGAGCGAGGTGACGATGGTGACGTCTTCCGGCGCCGGCAGTTCACGGCCCTGTGCCAGTTCGGCGTAATACCAGTCGATCAGCTGGCGCTCGCCGTGGGCCGTGGGATCGTAGATCAGGCCGGCGCGGATCACGTTGTTATGCACCGACATCAGCACGGCGCCGTGCTGGTCGAGCATCACCCCGCCCACGCCGAAAGTACCCTGGGTCTTGGCCGCGATGGCCTCGGCCGCCGCGATGGCGACGGCGGCCTGCACGTCGATGGTTTTCCTGAGCGCCAAGATGCTTACTTCTTTTTCAAGTCGGCGCCGCCGAAGGCATTGGGCAGCTGGGCCGCCGCCGTCGTCTCGTAGACGTCGCCCTTCAGGTTGCTCAGTATGACGGGCAGTTCATTGCCGCCCAGTTCCAGGATCACCTGGCGGCAGGCGCCGCAGGGAGCGATGGGGCCGTCCGTCTCGCCGATCACGGCCAGCCTGTCGAAATCGCCAGGCCGGTAACCTTGGGCGAAAGCGCTGAAAAAGGCCGTGCGCTCGGCGCAATTGCACAAGCCATAGGACGCATTCTCCACATTACAGCCATGAAACACGCGGCCATCGTTACACAGCAGCGCCGCCCCGACCTTGAAGTTGGAGTAAGGCGTATAAGCCTTGAGCCGTGCCGCGGCGGCCTCGGCGATCAATTGTTCGTTATTCATAAAAATCCTGTTCAACAGTCATCCCCAGTAGCAACCGCCGCAAAAAAATGGGGACGAAAAAATGGGGACGTACCCCATTTCATCATGGGGGAGCTACACCGTTTTTTGTCCATTATGGCAGACAAAGCAATTCCACCTAGGGCGCCAAAATAGGGAAGGGAGTACCAAAAAATGGGGTACGTCCCAATTTTCCAATTTCCTAAAAATGGGGTACGTCCCCATTTTTTTGATCTGGCGTCAGGGGCGGATCGAGCGGTAGATTACGGGGTTCGCAGCCGGGGCGGCGTCGGCGATATGATACGCGCTCTGGATCTCGCGCACCGCCTGCTCGGCCGCCGCCTGCGTGCGGGCGTGGACCAGGGCCAGCGGCTGGCCCGCTTCGATACGGTCGCCCAGACCAGCCAGGTCCGTCAGGCCGACGGCGAAGTCGATCGCGTCGCTCGGACGGCGGCGGCCGCCACCGAGGCTGACCACGGCCAGGCCGATGCCGCGGCAGTCGGTGCTGGCCGCATAGCCGGCCTTCAATGCCGGTACCGGCACCACGATGGGCGCACGCTCCAGATGCTTGTCCGGATGTTCGATCAGGTCGGCCGGGCCGCCCAGCGCCACCACCATGCGCGCGAAACGGGTGGCCGCTTCGCCGCTGTCGAGCGCCGCCTGCAGCTTGGCGCGCGCGCTCGTTTCACTGTCGGCCAGGCCGCCCAGCACCAGCATCTCGGCGCACAGGGCCATCGTCACTTCATGCAGGCGCGCGGGACGCGAACGGCCCGTCAGGTAGTCCATCGCGCCGCGCACTTCCAGCGCGTTGCCAGCGTAGGGCGCCAGCGATTCGTTCATGTCGGTCAGGATGGCCGAGGTGCGCATGCCGGCGCCGTTGCCGACCGTGGCGATGCTCTGCGCCAGTTCCAGCGATTTTTCGTAGGTGGGCATGAAGGCGCCGCTGCCGACCTTGACGTCCATCACCAACGCGTCCAGCCCGGCCGACAGTTTCTTCGACAGGATGGAACCGGTGATCATGGCCACCGATTCCACCGTGGCCGTCACGTCGCGGATCGAGTAGAAGCGCTTGTCCGACGGCGCCAGCGACGACGTCTGGCCGATGATGGCCACGCCCACGTCCTGCACCACCTTGCGGAACAGGGCGTTGTCGGGCACGGTGCAGTAGCCGGGGATGGCGTCGAACTTGTCGAGCGTGCCGCCGGTGTGACCGAGGCCGCGGCCGGAAATCATCGGCACGTAGCCGCCGCAGGCGGCGATCATGGGCCCCAGCAGCAGCGACACCACGTCGCCCACGCCGCCGGTGGAGTGCTTGTCGAGCACAGGGCCGGGCAGGTTCAGCGAGCGCCATTCCAGCACTTCGCCCGAATCGCGCATGGCCAGCGTGAAGGCCACGCGCTCGTCCATGTTCATGTCGTTGAAGAAGACGGCCATGGCCAGCGCGGCGATCTGCCCTTCGCTGACGCTGCCGTCGGTGATGCCGCGCACGAAGAACTGGATCTCCTCCGCGCTCAGGGCACCGCCGTCACGCTTCTTGCGTATGATCTCTTGGGTTAAAAACATGGTAGCTCCGCTAAAGATGTGAAAGTAATGCGGGCCGGATCCCTGCAACAGAGATCCGGCCCATGCCGTCGTCGCGCCCCGCCGCAACGGCTTGCGGTGCCGGCGGGACCCGGGCTACGCCAACTCAACACTTGGGGCAATTCAGGCAATGCCTGGATTCCCGCCGCCGAAGAAATGACGGCAGTTGGCCGCCCCGCCTGCGCGCAAACGACGGAGCTTGTTTAAACGCCGTACGGTATCCAGATGTTCTTCACCTGCGAGGCGTGCGCCAGCACGGCGCGGCCGCCCGCCTGGGCCGTGCTGTACCAGTCGCGGCCCTTGGCGCCGCCCACCCAGGTGCGCTTGAGCGTGCCGGCCGACAGGCGCTCCACTTCGGCGCAGCCTTCGGCCGAGCCGTCGTGGCGCCATACGGCGTCGATGTCGGCATGGGTGGCCAGCGTGCGCGCCAGTTCGTCGGCGCTACCGGTGACGATGTTGACCACGCCGCCCGGCAGGTCCGACGTATCGAACACCTGGTACAGGTCAGTGGCCGACAGCGGATGCGCTTCCGACGGCACCACCACCACGCGGTTGCCCAGCGCGATGGCCGGCGCCACCAGCGAAATAAAGCCCAGCAGCGGCGCCTCGTTCGGGCACACGATGCCGATCACGCCCACCGGTTCATTCAAGGCCACGGTAATGCCGTGCATCGGCGGCTGGTGCGCCAGGCCGTCGTACTTGTCGGCCCAGGCGGCGTAGTAGAACAGGCGTTCGATCGCGGCCTGCACTTCCTGCTCGGGGTTTTTGGCGCCCGTCATGGCACCGATGCGGGCGGCGAATTCCCCGGCCCGTGCCGCCAGGTTTTCGGCGATGTAGTACAGCACCTGGGCGCGGTTGTGCGAGGTGGCCTTGGTCCAGCCGCCGGCCTTGTGGGCCGCTTCCACGGCGTTGCGGATGTCCTTGCGGTTGCCCTCGCCCACTTCGGCGATGAATTCGCCGCCGGCGCCGTGGATGGCGCGGCTGTAGGCGCCGTCCGGGCGGGCCTGCTTGCCGCCGATGTACAGCTTGGCCGTGCGGTCGATGCCGAACGGGCTGTCGTGCGGCGCCGCTTTTGCTTTAACCTCGGCCTTGGCCTTGGCTTTCGCTTCGACCAGCGGCGCGGCCGGACGGGCGTCTTCCGACAGCGCCGTCAGGTATTCATACATGCCTTCGCGGCCGCCTTCACGGCCGAAGCCGGACTCGCGGTAGCCGCCGAAGCCGCAGGCGGCGTCGAACTGGTTGGCGGTGTTAATCCACACCACGCCGGCCTTGATCTGCGGCGCCACGTCCAGCGCCAGGCTGATGTTCTCGGTCCACACGCAGGAAGCGAGGCCGTACACGGTGTTGTTGGCCAGCTGGACCGCCTCGGGCGGGGTGCGGAAGCTCATCGCCACCAGCACCGGGCCGAAGATCTCGGCCTGGGCCACGGCGGCCGAGGTGGAGGCGCCCGTGATCAGCGTGGGCGGGAACCAGGAGCCGTCGGCCGGCAATTCGCAGGCCGGCTGGTACACGGTGCAGCCTTCGGCGCGGGCCGATTCCACCAGGCCGGCGATGCGCTGGCGCTGCACCGGGTCGACCAGGGCGCCGATGTCGATCGACTTGTCGAGCGGCGAGCCCAGGGTCAGCTTGTCCATGCGGGCGCGCAGCTTGGCCAGGAATTTCTGCTCGACCGATTCCTGCACCAGTAGGCGCGAACCGGCGCAGCACACCTGCCCCTGGTTGAACCAGATCGAATCGACCAGGCCTTCGACGGCCGCATCCAGGTCGGCATCCTCGAACACGATGAAGGGCGACTTGCCGCCCAGTTCCAGCGACAGCTTCTTGCCGCTGCCGGCGGTGGCGCTGCGGATCAGACGCCCCACTTCGGTCGAGCCGGTGAAGGCGATCTTGTCGATGCCGGGATGGTTGACGATGGCTTCGCCCACGCGGCCGTCGCCGGTGACGATGTTGACCACGCCGGCCGGCACGCCGGCCTGCACGCACAGTTCGGCGAACAGCATGGCCGTCAGCGAGGTGAATTCGGCCGGCTTGAAGACGATGGTGTTACCGGCCGCCATGGCGGGCGCGATTTTCCAGGACAGCATCAGCAGCGGGAAATTCCACGGCACGATCTGGCCCACCACGCCCACGGCGCGGTAGTCGGCGAATTCCTCGGCCTGCAGCTGGGCCCAGCCGGCGTGGTAGTAGAAGTGGCGCGCGGCCAGCGGCAGGTCGACGTCGCGCGTTTCGCGGATGGTCTTGCCGTTGTCCAGCGTCTCGAGCACGGCGAACAGGCGCGCATGCTTTTGCAGCAGGCGCGCCAGCGCGTACATCACGCGCGCGCGGCCATGGCCGCCCAGCGCCTGCCAGCCCGGCTGGGCGCGGCGGGCGGCGGCCACGGCGCGCTCCACGTCGGCGCCGGTGGCCTGGGTCAGGTCGGCCAGCTTGCTGGCGTCGGCCGGGTTGGCCGAGGCGAACAGCTCGCCCGGTTCGCTCCAGGCGTTGTCGATGAACAGGCCGAAGGTGCGGCCGCGCTGCTCCAGCCAGGCTTGCGCTTCCTTGGTGCTCTCGGGTGCTGGGCCGTATTCCATGGTGTTGAGAATCTCGTTAATTGTTGGCATGACGAATCCGTAGTGATCTTAAGGTTGCGCGTGGCGGTGGGCGGCCGAGTAGCTGCCCGTGACGTAGTGCTCGAGCTGGCGCTCGATGTCGGTCAGCAGGCTCGATGCGCCGATGCGGAACAGGTGCGGCTCCAGCCACTCGTTGCCCAGTTCTTCCTTCATCAGGGTCAGGTACTGCAGCGCGGCCTTGGCCGTGCTGACGCCGCCGGCTGGCTTGTAGCCGATCTTGAAGCCGGTCTGCTCATGGTATTCGCGGATCGCGCGCACCATCGTCAGCGAGACGGGGATGGTGGCGTTGACCGGCTCCTTGCCGGTCGAGGTCTTGATGAAATCGGCGCCCGCCATCATGCACACCCACGAAGCCTTGGCCACGTTTTCCAGCGTGACCAGTTCACCGGTGGCCAGGATGGCCTTGACGTGCGCTTCGCCGCAGGCCTTGCGGTAGGCCACCATCTCGTCGTACAGCGCTTGCCAGTTGCCCGTCAGGACGTGCTGGCGCGTGATGACGATGTCGATCTCGGAGGCGCCGGCGGCCACCGACAGTTCGATCTCGCGCACCTTGGTTTCCATGCTGGTCAGGCCGGCCGGGAAGCCGGTCGACACGGCGGCGATCGGCAGGCGGCCCTGCAGCACTTGCACCGCCGGCTTGATCATCTCGTGGTAGACGCACACGGCGCCCGTTGTCAGCGCATAGTCCTGCAAGCCCATGGCCTGCACCAGGTCGGCGCGCAGCGGACGCAGGGCCTTGCGGCACAGGCGCTCGACGCGGCCCGGCGTGTCGTCGCCCGACAGCGTGGTCAGGTCGATCAGGCCGATGGCCTTGACCAGCCAGGCGGCCTGGTATTCCTTCTTCACCGAGCGGCGGTTGGCCAGGCTGGCGGCGCGGCGGTCGGCGGCGGCCTTGTTGATGTGGATGTGGTTGATCCAGCCCAGGTCGAGGGGGACCGCTTCGTTGCGCTTGAAGCCGGGAATAATGCTCATAACAGGTTGGTTCCGTTCGAAAGAGGTTTGACGCCAAGGTGATGGGCCAGGGTCTGGCCGATGTCGGAGAAGGTTTCGGAGATGCCCAGCGCGCGCGGCTGCACGCCGGGGCCGAAGAAGATCATCGGAATGTGTTCGCGGGTGTGGTCGGAGCCGGTCCAGGTGGGGTCGCAGCCATGGTCGGCCGTGATGACCACCAGGTCGCCGTCCTGCAGTCTGGCCATGAATTCGGGCAGGCGCGCATCCATCTCGTGCAGCGCGTTCGAATAGCCGGTCACGTCGCGGCGGTGGCCGAAGGCCTGGTCGAAGTCGACGAAGTTGACGAACGTGAGCGAACCGTCGCCCGCCTCGCCCGTCACCTTGAGCAGTGCGTCGAACAGGGCCATGTTGTCGGCCCCCTTGACCACGCGCGACACGCCCTGGGTGGCGAAGATGTCGCTGATCTTGCCCAGCGCGATGACTTCGCCGCCGCCGTCCTTGACGTGGTCCAGCAGCGTGGGCGCGGGCGGCGCCACGGCGTAATCGTGACGGTTGGTGGTGCGGGTGTACTTGCCGTTGGCGCCCACGAACGGGCGGGCGATCACGCGGCCGATGTTGTACGGTTCGACCAGCTTGAAGGCGATCTCGCACAACGCATACAGGCGCTCCAGGCCGAACGATTCCTCGTGCGCGGCGATCTGCAGCACCGAGTCGGCCGAGGTGTAGATGATAGGTTTGCCGGTGGCCACATGCTCGTCGCCGTGCTTGTTGATGATCTCCGTGCCGGAGGCGTGGCAGTCGCCCAGGAAGCCGGGCACGGCGCCCAGTTCCTGCAGGCGCGCCGTCAGCTCGGCCGGGAACGAGGGCACGGTGCGGGGGAAGTAGCCCCAGTCGAATTCCACCGGCACGCCGGCGATTTCCCAGTGGCCGCTCTGGGTATCCTTGCCGGTCGAGCGCTCGCGGGCGGCGCCGTAGGCGGCCGTGAAGCCGTCGCGCAGGGCGAAGCCGTCGGCCCACTGGCCGCAGGCGGCGTGGGCGGCGGCGGCCAGGCCCAGTTTTTCCATGGTCGGCAAACTCATGGGAGTGCCGGCCCTGGCGGCCCAGGCGGCGATGTGGCCGAAGGTGTTGGCGCCGGAATCGTTGTACTTGGGGGCGTCCGGCGTGGCGCCGAGGCCGAAGGAATCCAGCAGGAGGATAAATGCGCGTTTCATGATGTGCTCCGGGACGGGCTGGCCTTACAGTGTAGGCCCTGCGCCCAAAAAACAAAGGGGCGGACCAGGCCGCCCCACAGGGATTATGCTTGCGGCGTTTTCGCCACGTTGGCCAGGAAGCCCAGTATCAGCTCGACCAGCGACTTGGCGCCCACGGCCGCGTATTTCAGCGTCTGCTCGTGCGACAGCGGGAACGGCGACAGGCCCTCGGCCAGGTTGGTGATGACGGACACGCCCACCACCTTCAGGCCGCAATGGCGGGCCGACACCACTTCCGGCACCACCGACATGCCCACCATGTCGGCGCCCAGCGTCTTGAAGGCGCGGATTTCGGCCGGGGTTTCGAAGTTGGGGCCGGCGTAGGCGATGTACACGCCTTCATGCAGGATGACGCTCTTCTCGGCGGCCGCGGCCTGCAGCAGCTGGCGCAGGTCGGCGTCGTAGGCGTTGGCCATGCTGAAGAAGCGGGGACCGAAACGCTCGTCGTTCGGGCCTATCATCGGCGTGCCGGGCAGGTAGTTGATATGGTCGGTCAGCGCCACCAGCGAACCGGCGTCCACTTCCGTGCGCAGCGAACCGGCCGCGTTGGTCACGAACAGCATCTCGCAACCGAGCAGCTTCATGGTGCGCACGGCCGACGTCATCACGCCCAGGCCATAGCCTTCGTACACGTGGCCGCGGCCCTTCATGCACACCACCGACACACCCGACAGGGTGCCGATCACCAGTTCGCCGGCGTGGCCGTGCACGGTGCTGATGGGGAAGCCGGGCAGCTCGTCGTAGCTGATGGTCACCGCGTCCGTCATCTGTTCGGCCAGCACGCCGAGGCCGGAACCGAGGATCAGCGCGATGCGCGGCTTGAAGTCGGCCGGGATGCGGGCGCGGACGATGGCGGCGGCCTGGAATGGGGAATTGTTAGACATGGTTATCCTCGTTTTTATAGGTGAGTATCTGGTATGGCGGTGCCGTGCTGCTGTGCTGTTTCTGCCCTGCGCGCTTGGCGCAGTCCGGCCGGGCGCCGGGCGCCGCTACAACAACTGCTGGTGGTGCGGGGGTGCTGCAGATCAAACTTTCTTTTATTGATCGTCACTATGCCTGATCGCTATATGTATGGCAAATACCATTTTTCTTCGCAATTTATACAAATATCGAATAAATCCACGGTATTATGAGGATGCTCGTTTGACAGGCAGCAAACATATGTCTAGCATTGTAAACAAATGTTTATATGGACGTGGCCGTGACGGAAATCTCCAAGAAGGAACAGCTGTACCAGCTGATCCGCGCCAACCCCTTCATCTCCCAGCAGGACCTGGCCATCGAATTGCGCCTGTCGCGCTCGGCCGTGGCCGGCCACATCGCCGGCCTGATCCGTGAACGCCGGCTGCTGGGCCGGGCCTATGTGCTGCCCGACAAGCGCCCCGTGGTCTGCATAGGCGCGGCCAACCTGGACCGCAAGTTGCGCACGCTGGCGCCGCTGCAGCTGGGCACCTCCAACCCGGCCAGCGCCGAGGAAGTGTTCGGCGGCGTGGCCCGCAACATCGCGGAAAACCTGACCCGGCTGGCCCTTCCGGCCGCCCTGCTGACGGCGCTCGGCACGGATGCGGCCGGGCGCGCCCTGGCCGACCACGCCGAAGCGGCGGGCATCGACATGCGCGGCAGCCTGCACGTGACCGACTGCGCCACCGGCACCTACACGGCGGTGCTGGACGACCGCGGTGAAATGACGGTGGCGCTGGCCGACATGGCGCTGTACGACCGCCTCACGCCCGCCTTCCTGGCCAGCCGCCAGCCGCAGCGCACGGCCGCCGCCATGACGGTGGCCGACCTGAACCTGCCGCGCGACGCCATCTCCCTGCTGCTGGCCGACGCCCGGCGCGAAGCGGTGCCGCTCATTATCGTGGCCGTGTCGCAGCCGAAGATGGCGCGCCTGCCGGCCGACCTGCACGGCCTGCGGCTGCTGATCCTCAACCGCGGCGAACTGGAAACGCGGGTCGGCCATGCCCTGCCCACGGAAGATGACGTGGCCGCCGCCTGCCGCGCAGTGCAGGCCCAGGGCGCGCGCGACGTGATCGTCACCTGCGGCGGCCAGGGCGTGTTCCACACGGGCGCCGGCAAGCTGGCGTGGCTGCCGGCCCAGCAGGTCGAGGTGGTGGACGTGACGGGCGCCGGCGATGCCTTCGCCGCCGCCGTCTGCTGGTCGCTGTACCAGGGCAGCGACGACCTGGGGCTGGCCTGCCGGCGCGGCCTGAAGGTGGCCGCCATGACGCTGGAAAGCCCGGACACCGTTTCGCCCGTACTGGCGGCCGACGTGCTGGACGAAATCAACGATTTCGACCTGGACGCGCCGCCCTTCCCCCTCCATGACCATCCTCCGATTCAGGACTGACACCATGCACCAATTCCTCTCCTTCTCGCCCGAAGTGGCGGCCGCCCGCGCCGCCGGCACACCCATCGTGGCGCTGGAATCGACCATCATCTCGCACGGCATGCCCTATCCGCAGAACGTGCAGATGGCGCGCGAAGTGGAACAGATCATCCGCGACGGCGGCGCAGTTCCGGCCACCATCGCCATCATCGGCGGCAAGATCTGCATCGGCCTGTCGCCCGAGCAGCTGGAACTGCTGGGCACCGCGCCCGACGCCATGAAGGTCAGCCGGCGCGACCTGCCCTACGTGCTGTCGCAGGCCAAACTGGGCGCCACCACCGTGGCCGCCACCATGATCTGCGCCGAACTGGCGGGCATCGAAGTGTTCGTCACGGGCGGCATCGGCGGCGTGCACTGCGGCGCCGAGACCAGTTTCGACATCTCGGCCGACCTGCAGGAACTGGCCCGCACCTCGGTGGCCGTGGTGTGCGCCGGCGTCAAGTCCATCCTCGACATCGGCCTCACGCTGGAATACCTGGAGACGTACGGCGTGCCCGTGGTCAGCGTGGGCCAGCACGGCTTCCCCGCCTTCTTCACGCGCGAGAGCGGCTACGACGCCGACTTCCAGCTCGACACGCCGGCCGAGCAGGCGGCCTTCATCCGCACCAAGTGGCAACTGGGCCTGGACGGCGGCGTGGTGGTCAGCAACCCGGTACCGGAGGCCGACGCCATGCCCAAGGAAGAAATCGACGCCATCACGGAACAGGCCCTGCGCGAGGCGGCCCACCGCGGCATCACGGGCAAGCAGGTCACGCCCTTCCTGCTGGGCCGCATCAAGGACCTGACAGCGGGCCGCAGCCTGGCCACCAACATCGCGCTGGTGAAGAACAACGCCCGCGCCGGCGCCGCGCTGGCGCGCGCCATGCACGCGCACCCCGCCACCGCCAAGTAATCCGGAACACCGCGCCATGCCCAGACCGACCAACGCCATGTCCATCGACCTGAAACAGTTACGCTACTTCCTGGCCGTGGCCGAGGAAAAGAGCTTCAGCCGGGCGGCCGAACGGCTGCACATCTCGCAGCCGCCCTTGAGCCAACAGATCATGAAGCTGGAGGCGGAACTGGGCGTGCGCCTGTTCGCCCGCACCACCCGCACCTTCGAGCTGACGGTGGCGGGCAAGGCGCTGATGCAGGAAGCGTCCGAACTGCTGGCCAGGATGCGCATGACCATCGACACCATCCGCCAGATCGACCGCGGCGAGGTGGGACGGCTGCGGGTGGGCATCGTCGGTTCGGCCATGTGGGGGCCCATCCCCAGCCTGCTGGAGGAATTCCAGACCAAGTACCCGCGCGTGACGTGGACCCTGCACGAGCTGGGCCCCACCGTGCAGTACGAGGCGCTGCGCGCCAAGCAGGTGGACGTGGGCTTCTGGCGCGAGCCGAAACTGGACGAGGACGACCTCAGGCACGACAACCTGCGCCAGGAACTGTGCTACCGCGAGAACGTGTGCGTGGCCATCAACGAGCACCATCCGCTGGCCGCGCGCGGCGAAATCGACCTGATGGACATCGCCCAGGAGCCGATGCTGACGCTGGCGCTCGACAAGTCCTCCTTCCCCCGCTACCTGATCGAATGCTGCGTCAAGGCCGGTTTCCAGCCCACCATCTTCCAGGAGGCGAACGAGCCGCAGACGCTGCTGGCCATGGTGGGCGCGGGCCTGGGCGTGACGCTGCTGCCCGAGACCACCAGCCGCATCGGCTGGCCCGGCGTGGTGTTCCTGCCGCTGCGCGATCCGCCGTCGGCCAACCTGTACATCACTTACCCGGCACTGGACGACGCGCCCGTGGTGCGCGCCTTCCTCAACATCATCAATCCGCCGGCGCGCAGCGAGTAAAGGCCGCGGTTCAGATGAACTGCGGCAGCGCCGCCAGCTTGTCCGGATTGCGGATCACGAACACGGCGGCGATGCGGTCCCCGTCGACGATGAACGACTGGGCCGACTCTATCTTGCCGCCGACGTAGCGCAACAAGCCCGGTTCGCCATTGATGCGCGCCGCCCGGTAGACCACCTGCGCCGGAAACTGGTGTTCCAGCGACCAGTACAGGCCGGCCACGCGGCCGGCGCCGTACAGCACCTTGAGGAAGGCCGTGGCCTTGCCGCCGCCGTCGGACACCAGCTTCACGTCCTCCGCCATCATCGCCTTCATGGCGGCGCGGTCGCCGCTGGCCGCCGCCTGCATGAAACTGGCCAGCAGCGTGCGGTGGGTATCGCGGGGCACGGCAAAGCGCGGGCGCTCCTGCTGCACACGCTCCTGTGCCCGGTGCACCATCTGGCGGCACGACGCTTCCGATTTGCCCAGCATCGCGGCGATGTCCGCGTAGTCATGGTCAAACACCTGGCGCATCAGGAAGGCGGCGCGTTCGTCCGGCGCCAGCCGCTCCAGCACCCACATGAAGGCGACCGATACCTCGCTGGCCAGTTCGGCGGCGCTCTCCGGCGTGTTGTCGTCCAGTTCCACCAGCGGTTCGGGCAACCACCAGCCGATGTAGTTTTCGCGCTCGGCCTTGCGGCTGCGCAGGCGGTCGATGGCCAGCCGGGTGGTGATGGTCACCAGCCAGGCCTCCTCCGACTGCACGCCGTCGCGCGCGCTGCCGTGCCAGCGCAGCCATGCATCCTGCACCACGTCCTCGGCATCGGCCCGTATCCCCGTCATGCGGTAGGCGATGGAAAACAGCCGCGGCCGAAGCGCGGCAAAGGTCTGCTCGTTGGTGGGGGCGGAGGCTGTCATGGCGCGTCGATTCGAATGCTGGAACAAGGTGCGGGCGGTGCCGGTACGGGACATTGTAGTCCGCCCGGGCACCGCCCGCGCGGCGGGAGACGTGGCGTGCGGCGCTCAGAAACCTGGCGGCGGCACTTCCGGGATCGGGTTGCGCAGCGCCAGGTTGAGCATGTTCCAGCCCCGGATGGCGGCCACGGTGAAACTGAGCTCGGCGATCTCGGTCTGGCTGAAGTGCTGCGCCACCTCGGCGAAGGCGGCGTCCGTGTCGTCGCGCTGCGGCAGCGCGTTGACGGCTTCGGCCCAGCCCAGGGCGGCCCGTTCGCGGGGGCTGAAGAACGGCGCCTCGCGCCAGCCGGCGACGGCGTTCAGGTGGCGCGGGTTGACGTCCTGGCCGATCAGGTCGCGCCAGTGCATGTCGATGCACACGCCGCAGCCGTTGATCTGCGAAATGCGCAGCTGCACCAGCTCCACCAGGCGGGCGCCCAGCGAGCTCAGTTTGACGGAAACGGACAGGTTGATCAGCGCCTTCATGTTGGCGGGGGCCAGCGTGAAGAATGGAATACGGGGGGCGGCGTGAGACATGAATGACCTTTCGCGGGGTGGCGGAAGGCGCCCATTGCGCCTTCCATGTCCATAAGACGGGCCGGCCCGGCGTTCTGTGACAGCGCCGCGAAATATTTTTTCGCCGCCGTTGCTTAAATCATAGCCTCTCAGTGCGTCACGCCGCCCGCCTCGCGCATGTCGACGTCGTAGGCCAGCACGGTGCGCACGGCGATGCGCAAGCCTTCGATCATGTCGGCCAGCCGCATGCTGGGCGTGCCAGGATGGCGCGCCGCCTGCTGCGGCAGATAGGGCACGTGGATCAGGCCCGCGCGCATGGTGGTGCCCCATTCGGCCGCCTGGTGCATCAGGCCGTAGAACACGTGGTTGCAGACGAAGGTGCCGGCCGACTGCGACACCGAGGCCGGCAACCCGGCCTCGCGCAGCTGGTGCACGATGGCCTTGATCGGCAGCGTGGAAAAATAGGCCGCCGGGCCGCCCGCCACCACCGGCATATCGACCAGCTGGCGCTTGCGGTTGTCCGGGATGGGCGCGTCGTCGATGTTGATGGCGATGCGCTCGACCGTCATGTCGACCCGGCCGCCGGCCTGGCCCACCATGATCACCACGCTCGGCTGCACCTCCTCGATAATCTGGTGCAGCATCTTGCGGGCCACGCCGAAGGCGCATGGCAGCTGCCGCGCCACCACCGTGAAATCGCCCTCGTGCCAGTCGCCCAGCACCCGCACGGCTTCCCACGACGGGTTGATGTCTTCCTTGTCGAACGGCTCAAAGCCGGTCAGCAATATGATCTTGTTCATGCAATTTGCTCCAGTTACCGGTACATCAAAAAATACAACAGGCCGACATTGGCGGCCAGCAGCGGCAAGGCGGTGGCGATCTGCGCCTTGATCACGCCATGCTTGTCGCGCAGCTCCAGCAGGGCCGCCGGCACGATGTTGAAGTTGGCCGCCATCGGTGTCATCAGGGTGCCGCAGTAGGCGCTGAACATGCCGATGGCCGCCATCACGGCCGGATCGGCATGGTACACCCCCACCAGCACGGGAATGCCGACCCCGCCCGTCATCACGGGAAAGGCGGCAAAGCCGTTGCCCATGACGATGGTAAACAGGGCCATGCCCACGCAATACACGGCCACCGCCGCCAGCCGGGTGTCGAGCGCAATCCACTGCGTGACGACCTGGGACACGGCCTTGCCCACGCCCGCCTCCGTAAACAACAGCCCCAGCACCGCCAGCATGTGCGGCAGCACCACGGCCCAGCCCATGCTGTCGACCAGCCGGCGCGCCTCGCGCAGCGCCTGCAGCGGCGTGGCGCGGGTCAGCCGGCAGGCCGCCGCCACGGCCAGCAACGAGCCGCAGCCCAGGCAAACCAGGGTCAGGTTCTTCGTCTCGAGCAGCAGCTGGCCGCCCACATGTACGTCCTTGAGCAAGGTGGCGCCGACTATGGTGGTGGCCGGGATCAGCAGCGCCGGCAGCAGCAGCCGGTGTCCCAGGCGCTGCGCGCTGGCGCGGCGCTCGCCGGCCGTGCGCTCGCCGTGGCGCGCCGGCAGCACCCCGCCAAAGCCGGCCAGCAGCGCCATGACCACCATCGCCAGCCCCACCGCTTCCGGCGCCAGCCGTTCGCCGGCCAGGTAGACCAGCGCATACAGGGCCCAGAACAGGGCGCCCGCGTGGCGCCGCGGGTGCTGCCGGTCGCGCAGCGTCATGACGGCGATCGCCAGCAGCATGGCGCCGATCACCAGGTAGAAATAGTCGAGCGTGATGGTCATGCGCCATCCCCGGCATCGCCCGCGGCCGGCCCATGGGCCTGCGCCGCCAGCGCCTGCGCGCCCTCGCGCGCGATGCGCGCATCGAGCCGGTGCAGCCGCCAGGCGTGGATCACGAACGCGGTGACGGCGGTCGGCACGCCCCACAGCGCCATGCGCAGCGGATCGACTTCCAGCCCTTCGCCGCGCAGGATGGTCTGCATCAGCACGATGGCGCCGAAGGCGACGAAGATGTCCTCGCCGAAGAACAGGCCGACGTTGTCGGTGGCCGCCGCCATGGCACGGATGCGCTGGCGCAGCGCCTCGCTCAGGCCCGGATAGTGTGCCGCGGCCACCCCTTCGGCCATGGGCGCCACCAGCGGGCGCACCATGGTGGGATGGCCGCCCAGGCTGGTCAGGCCGAAGGCGGCGCTCAGCTCGCGCACCAGCAGATAGACGATCAGCAGCCGGCCCGTGGTGGCCGAGCGGATGCGGGCCACCACGGCCTGGGCATGTTCGCGCAGGCCGTAGCGTTCCAGCAGGCCGATGGCGGCCAGCGGCAGCAGCAGGATCAGGGGCAGGTTGCGGGTCTTGACGAAGGCCGTGCCGAGCGCCGCCAGCAGGTGGGCCGGTGGCATGGCCGCCGCCGCGCCGGTGGCGGCGCAGGCGGCCACCACCACCAGCACCGGGTGCACCCGCAGCGCAAAGCCGGCCACGATGACGGCCACCCCGATCAGCGGCCACAGATTGACGGCTGCATGCATGCTCGCTCCTCCCCCGGAAAATTGCTGGCATGATCTTACCCCAGCCCGCCTCGCGGCGCGCGGCAAAAATGTTCTGAAAAGCAATAAAATGGCTGACGGTCGCCGCCGCGCGACACTGGTTGAAGATTTTCTTTGACAGGCACAATTTAGCACGCTAATATTTACCCAACTACTAATCATTACGAAATCACCATCATGTTGGAACTCAAAGACTTACCCAGCTTCGATACCTTGTCGCAGTTCGCCAAGCTCTATCCGAACCCCGATATCGACGGCGTGCAGACCTGGCTGTTGCTGTCGCGCAGCTGCAGCGACATGATGGCCGAGTTCGAGGTCAACCTGGCCCGCCATGGCTTGTCACAGACCAAGTTCTTCGTGCTGCTGCTGCTCAAGCGCAGCCCGGGCGGACTGGGCGTGGGACGGCTGGCCGAGGGCGTGAGCGTGTCCTCGCCCACCATGACGGGCATCGTCGACCGCCTCGAGCAGGCCAAGCTGTGCCGCCGCGAGCAGGACGTGGGCGACCGCCGGGCCTGGGTGGTGCGGCTGCTGCCGGCCGGCGAGGCGCTGCTGGCCGAAGCCCTGCCCGAACATTACAACTGGGTAGCGCAGCTGATGAGCGTGTTCAGCCCCCAGGAGCGGGAACAGTTGCGCGGCTTGATGCGCAAGCTCAACGCCAGCATGGCCGATATCAAGGCCGTGCCCGCCTAGGGTCACGCCGGTGGCCGGGCGGCTGACGCCGCGTGGCCAGGACCGGCATTTTTTTATAAAAAATAGTTAGCCAGCTATATAGTTAATGGCTACTCTTGTGCTAATATTGAAACCATGCTTGATTAATAACTGATTGAGCCCGGCTGGCAACCCCAGTTTTTTTTGCAGTAAATAGTTAGCTAGCTACATAGTGCCTAACTAAATAGAAGCCACCGTATTAATAGCTGACGAAATGAAAGGATCAACATGAAACACCCCGTTGCCGTCTTGACCCTGCTGGCCCTGTGCGGCCTGGCCGCCGTCTCCCAGCTTTACCTGCCGCTGCCGCTGCTGGGCCAGATCGGCCGCCAGTTCGGGCTCGATGCGGCCGGTGCCGGCGCCGCGCTGGGCGCGTTCAGCCTGGCCTACGCCAGCGGCTTCCTGCTGTTCGGTCCGCTGTCGGACCGCATCGGCCGCAAGCCCGTCATGGTGGGCGGCCTGCTGGCCCTGACGGTGTGCACCCTGCTGCTGAGCCAGGCCAGCACGCCGGCCCAGCTGTATGCGGGCCGCGCCCTGCAAGGCCTGGCCACGGCCGCCTTCCCGCCGGCCGCGCTGGCCTTCCTGGCCGAGTCGCTGCCGGGCCGGCTGCGGCTGTGGGGCCTGGCTTGGCTGAGCACGGCCTTCCTGCTGGCCGGCCTGGTGGGCCAGATCTACGGCGGCCTGGCCGGCGCGGCCTACGGCTTCGGCTGGGCCGTGGCCCTGCCCTGCCCTATCTACCTGGCCACGGCCTGGATGCTGGCCCGCCTGCCGCAGGAACTGCGCACCCCGGTCCGCACGCCACTGCTGGCCAGCTACAGCGGGCTGTTCCGTGTCCTGCGCCAGCCTGCCCTGCGCACCGTGTACGGCGCCGCCCTGCCCCTGATGATGAGCTTCGTGGCCTTTTACCTGGGGCTGGACCGCCACCTGGGCGCCGCCCTGCGGGCCGCCCATCTGAGCCCGCTGGCCGTGCGTGCCGTGGCCATCCCCGGCTTCCTCATGCCGCTGGCCGTGGCCGTGCTGCTGCCCCGCTTCGGCGCCCAGCGCATGGTCAGCGTGGGCCTGGCGACGGCCGCCGCCGGGCTGGCCATGGCCGCCCTGGCCGGTGCAGTAGCCACCACCTTGGCCGCCACCCTGGCCGCCAGCGTGCTGTTCGTGGCCGGCGTGGGCATCAGCGTACCGAGCCTGATTGCCCGCACCAGTGCCCTGGCCGAGGCCAGCTGGCGTGGCCAGGCCGTGTCGCTGTACACCTTCGTGCTGTTCAGCGGCGCCAGCCTGGGCCCATGGCTGGCCGGCGTGGCCGCCCCGCTGCCGGCCGGCCAGTACTTCGGCTGCCTGGCCCTGCTGGTGAGCGGCGCCCTGTTACTGAGTTTGCCAACCGGCCGGCAGGCCGCCGCCGCCGCCGTGGCGGCGCGCTGACCGCCCGCCACCCTACAACGAGGAGAACCGCTATGAACGATCACAACAACATGCCGCTGCCCGTACGCCTCGACACCCGGCTGCGCCCGCCGGCCGGCTTCGAGCACCTGGCCAGCGTGAACCCGGTGGCACTGGACGGCGTGCCCGCCTGGCACCTGCGCTACGAGCGCAACGATGGCCAGAACGGCGGCCTTGGCGGCGAACACTACAGCATGGTGCTGTCGCCGGCCGGCCAGCTGCTGGGCAAGACCTGGTTCAGCGCGGCCCAATGCCAGGGCGAGCAGCCTTCGGCGGCCCAGGCCCAGCGCATCGCCCACTCCTACCTGGAACAGCATGCGCCGGACCTGCTGCCGGGGATGGCGCTGCAGTGGGTGCAGCCGCACGAGGAAACCTTGCGCACCACCGGCGCCGATGGCCAGCGCCGCCGCCACACGCTGACCGGCATGAAGGTCAAGTGCCGCAACGAGGCGGACGGGCGCTACTTCTGGGTCATCGTCGGCGCCGGCGGCGTGGTGCTCACGTTTGAACGCAACATCGTCTGGGACTTCGCACGCAGCCTGCGCCAGACGGAAAAATGGCTGCACGACAGTTGGTTGACAGGGCAGTTGCCAGCCCTGGCCTGAGCATGGTGCTCGGGACCGAAGGCTCTTTTATTCACTTTTTTAAACAGGAGGATTTATGAATCTGCAACTCGTTATCGCTGAGGAATTCAACAAGTTCGTACAAAAACCGGGCGTGCTGGCCTACAACGCCCTGCTGGAGCAACTGCGCCACAACCGGGTCGAGGCCCTGCGCGGCAAGACCCTGGTGGCGGGCCAAGGCCTGAGCAGCATGCAGATCGACCATGCCTACTGCCTGGCCATCAGCCTGGGCCTGAGCCAGGAGTTTGCCTGCTGGAATGAACTGAACCGCCACAGCCGCGCCGGCCATGCCCTGTCGCACAAGCACCAGGACCAGAACGTGCTGATCTCCGTGCCACGCAAGATCGACGACAGCCACTTCGAGGCCGACCTGCTGATCGACGCCCGCGGCGAACTGATGCTCGACCACCTGACGGGCCTGCACGTGCAGGGCATGGTGCTGACGGAGGCTTGCCGCCAGATGTTCATCGCCACCACGGAAGCGCACTGCATGGGCGAAGATGCCCCGGCCAAGCGCTACTTCGTCATCAACGAGATGAACATGCGCTTCCTGCAGTTCGCCTTCCCGCTGCCGGCCACCATCCGCTACCAGCTGATCGACCTGCAACGCCCCCGTCCGGACCGCGTCAGCGTGGTGGCCGACATGGAAGTGTGGCAGAACGGGCGCGCCGTGGCCGGCATGGCCGTCAAGTTCGGGGTGTTCGACGACGCCTACCTGGGCCCGCGCGAGAACCAGCTGGCCGACCAGGCCCTGTCGCACAGCCTGGACCTGGTGATGGCCGACCTAATTTCCCGTGGTCTGGGCCAGCCCGCCGCCACCCCGGCCTCCGCCGTGGCCGTGCCAGTCTGACCGGATCACCGCAACCGGCCGGCGCGCGCTACGGCGTGCCGGTCCTCAGGAGAATTTTATGTCTAGCAAACGATACGCCTTCTTCGACGTCGACGAGACCCTGATCGACCAGAAGAGCATGTTCAGCTTCCGCGCCTTCTACTACCGCGAGCGGCTGGGCGCCTGGCGCGGCGCGGCGGCCGACTGGCTGGCCCAGCGCCACCTGCGCGCCCTGCTGCGCCAGGGTTGCGAACGGTCGGAGGTGAACCGCGCCTACTACCGCGCCTTCCGCGGCCACACCCAGAGCGCGCTGGCGGCCAGCGCCCGGCGCTGGTTCGCCCAGGCCTCGGGCCAGCCCGGCTTCTACATCGCGCCCGTGCTGCGCGCCCTGCAGCGCCACCGGGCCGACGGCATCGAGCCGGTGTTCGTGTCCGGCTCGGCGCTGGAAATCATCGAGCCGCTGGCCGACGCGCTGGGCGTGCAGCACCTGCTGGTGAACCGCATGGCCGTCGAACAGGGCCGCTACACGGGCGAACTGCTGGCGCCGCAGACCATCGGCGCCGGCAAGCGGGTGGCGGTGGACGCCTTCCTGGCCGCGCACGGCGCCGACGGCGCCCAGTGCTACGGCTATGGCGACCACTATTCCGACCTGCCGCTGCTGGAAGCCGTGGGCCACCCCACCGTCGTCGCGCATGAACTGGAGATGCTGGCCCTGGCCAATGAACGCGGCTGGCCGGTACTGATCCCCCACCCCACCATGTAAGGAGAGCACCATGTCTGTCCGCATTTCCGCCCTGAGCCGCCTGGTGCTGCTGACCGGCCTGGCCGCCTGGCTCAGCATCGCCGTCTTCAACAACCTGACCGACCCCGGCACCAACCGCCTGCTGCTGGGCCACATGCTGTCGATGGACTTGCTGCGCAGCGAACCGGTGCTGGGCAGCGGCCTGGCCTGGCACGCCTGGCCCACCGAGCACGTACCGACCCTGCTGTACGCGGTGGCGGCGGTGCAGGTGACGGTGGCCGCGGCCCTGTGGCTGGCGGCCGCCCTGTTCGCCCGCGCCGGCTGGAGCGGCAAGCTGCGCCAGCTGCGCCAGGCCCGCAGCGCCGGCGTGCTGGCCCTGTCCGGCTTCCTGCTGCTGTGGCTGTGGTTCGCCTGCGGCGGCCTGTGGTTCGGCTACTGGATCAAGCAGGGCGCCGTGCAGTCGGTGCACCTGACCATGATCCTGATCGCCCTGGGCGCCCTGCTGTATGTGCAAAGCGCGCCCGTGTCCGAACCGCAGCTGCACAGCGCCTGAACCTGAACATACGCATAAACGGAGAACCAAGATGAAACCGTCCCCTACCCTGGCCCTGCTGCCGGCCCTGCTGGCCACCCTGCTGCTGGCCGGCTGCGCCAGCCCCGGCACGCAGCGCCCGCTGGCCACGCCCCTGGCCGCCGGCGCCGTGACCACCGGCACCAGCGCCGCGCTGGGCGACTGGCCCGCCAGCGACTGGTGGCGCGCCTTTCACGACGCCCAGCTCGACCGTCTGATCGAACAAGCCCGCGCCGGCGCCCCCGGCCTGGCCGAAGCGCGCGCCCGGTTGGCGCGGGCCGACGCCCTGCTGCAGGCGCGCCGCGCCGACGGCGGCCCGGAACTGAGCGCCGACGCGGCCGCGGCCCGCCTGCGCTACAGCGGCAACGGCGCCGTGCCGCCGGCCCTGGCCGGCACCAACCACACCTCGGCCGCGCTGACGCTGGGCTTCCGCTACGAGTTCGACTTCTGGGGCCAGAACGGGGAACGGGTGGCGGCCGAACTGTCGCGGGCCGACGCGGCCCGCATCGAAACGCGCTCCGCCGAGGCCACGCTGGCCGGCGCCATCGCCCACAGCTATGTGGAACTGGCCCGCACCGAACAGCAGCTGGCCCTGGCCCGGCGCCAGGTGGAACTGCGCCAGCGCGAAGTGACGCTGCGCCAGGCCCGCATCCGCACCGGCCTCGATACGGAAGTGGAATGGCGCCAAGCGGCGGCCGAGGTGCCGATGGCGCAGGCAGCCGTGGCCCAGCTGGCCAACGAGGCCGTGCTGCTGCGCCACCAGCTGGCCGCCCTGGCCGGCGCCGGCCCCGCGTTCGGCGAAGCGCTGGCCACGCCCACGCTGCAGCTGAACCAGGCGCTGACCCTGCCGGCGAAGCTGGACGCCGACCTGGTGGGCCGCCGCCCCGAGATCGTGGCCCAGCGCCTGCGGCTGGACGCGGCCGGCCACGACATCGGCGCCGCCCGCGCCGACTTCTATCCCAACATCGACCTGACCGGCAGCGCCGGCCTGGCCGCGCTCGACGCGGGCAGCCTGCTGCAGGCCGGCAGCCGCCTGTTCGGCGTCGGTCCCGCCCTGCACCTGCCCCTGTTCGACGCCGGCCGCCTGCGCACCGGGCTGGCCGTGCGCCACGCCGCCTACGACCTGGAAGTGGCGCGCTACAACCAGCTGGTGCTGGACGCCATGCGCGACGTGGCCGACCAGGTGGCCACCTGGCGCATGCTCGACAGCCGCCTGGCCGCGCACGGCAGCGCCCTGCGCGAACTGGACGCGGCCGAGAAAGCGGCCGGCCAGCGCTACCAGCAAGGCCTGTCGAGCTACCTGGTGGTGCTGGGCGCGCAGCAGCGCCAGCTGAGCCAGGCCCAGGCCGACGCCGACCTGCAGGCGCGCCGCCTGCAGACGGCCATCCGTCTCAATCACGCACTGGGTGACGGTGTGGCGCTGGGCGCCGCGCCGGCCCAATCCTGACCCCCGCCATCACTGGATTTTTTACCGGAGCACGACATGACTACCCAAGCCCCCGCAGTTCCCAACCAGGCCATCGCCCCCCAGCCGGCCGCCACGCCGCCGGCCGCGCGCCGCAAGACCATGCTGGTGGCGCTGGCCGCCGCGCTGGCCGTGGCCGGCGTCGGCTACGGCAGCTACTGGTACACGAGCGCCCGCTTCCAGGTGTCGACCGACGACGCCTATGTGGCCGGCAACGTGATCCAGCTCACGCCCCAGGTGGCCGGCACCGTGGTGGCCATCCACGCCGACGACACCAACTTCGTCCAGGCCGGCACCGTGCTGGCCCAGCTCGACCCCAGCGACGCCAAGCTGGCGCTGGAGCGGGCCAAGACCCAGCTGGCCCAGGCCGTGCGCCAGACGGAGGCGCTGTACCTGAACCAGGCCGCCCAGGCGGCCGCCGTCGACCTGCGCGAGGCGGAACTGCGCCGGGCCCGGGCCGACCTGGCCCAGCGCACGGTGCTCAAAGGCAGCGGCGCCGTGTCGGAAGAGGAAATCCGCCACGCCGAGGACACGGCCCGCACCGCCAGCGCCGCGCTCGAAGCGAGCCGCCAGCAGTATGCAGCCAGCCGCGCCCTGGCCGGCGCCGGCGCCGTGCGTGAACACCCGGCCGTGGCCCAGGCCGTGGCCGCCCTGCAGGAAGCCCAGCTGACGCTGGACCGCACGGCCATCATCGCGCCCCAGAGCGGCTACGTGGCCCGGCGCAGCGTGCAGATCGGCCAGCGGGTGGCCGTGGGCGCGCCGCTGCTGGCCGTGGTGCCGCTGGACCAGCTGTGGGTGGACGCCAACTTCAAGGAAAGCCAGCTGCGCAACATGCGCATCGGCCAGCCTGTCACGCTGACGGCCGACCTGTTCGGCCACAACGTGGTGTACCACGGCCGCGTGGCCGGGCTGGGCGCCGGCACCGGCAGCGCGTTCTCGCTGCTGCCGGCCCAGAACGCGACGGGCAACTGGATCAAGGTGGTGCAGCGCCTGCCGGTGCGGGTGGCGCTGGAGCCGTCCGAAGTGGCGGCCCATCCGCTGCGGGTGGGGCTGTCGATGGTGGCCGAGGTGGACGTGTCGCAGCAGGGCGGCGCCCAGCTGGCCGGCGCCGTCAGCGGCGCGCCCGTGGCCCAGACCAGCGTCTACCAGGCCCGCACCGGCGCGGCCGACCTGGCCAACGACATCGTGCGCGCCAACCTGGTGCGCTGAACGGAGCCATTGCCATGACCACTGCCACCGCCAACGCAGCCCCCGCCGCGCCGGCTGCTCCGACTGTTCCGCCGCCGCTGACGGGCATGCGCCTCGTCTTCGCCTCCATCGCGCTGGCGCTCGCCACGTTCATGAACGTGCTCGATATCACGATCGCCAACGTCTCCATCCCGTCCATCGCGGGCGACATCGGCGTCTCGGCCAGCCAGGGCACGTGGATCATCACCTCGTTCGCCGTGGCCAACGCCATCGCCGTGCCGCTCACGGGCTGGCTGACCCAGCGTTACGGCCAGGTGCGCCTGTTCGTGACGGCCGTGCTGCTGTTCGTACTGGCCTCGCTGCTGTGCGGCCTGGCCACCAACCTGGAAAGCATGATCGTGTTCCGCATCATGCAGGGCGCCGTGGCCGGCCCCATGATCCCGCTGTCGCAGGCGCTGCTGCTGCAAAGCTATCCGAAGGAAAAATCCGGCATGGCGCTGGCCATGTGGGCCATGACCACCATGATCGCACCCGTGATGGGCCCCATCCTGGGCGGCTGGATCTCGGACAATATCTCGTGGCCGTGGATCTTCTACATCAACATCCCCACCGGCCTGTTCGCCGCCTGGCTCACCTGGCTGCTGCTGCGCGACCGCGAATCGGTGCGCGTGAAAAAGCCGATCGACGGCGTGGGCCTGGGCCTGCTGATCGTGTGGGTCGGCTGCCTGCAGGTGATGCTCGACAAGGGCAAGGAACTGGACTGGTTCAGCTCCACGGAAACGGTGGTGCTGGCACTGACGTCGGCCATCGCCTTCGCCCTGTTCGTGATCTGGGAGACCACGCATGAACACCCGATCGTGGACCTGAGCCTGTTCAAGCGCCGCAATTTCTCGATCGGTACGCTGGCGCTGTCGCTGGGCTACGGCGTGTTCTTCGCCAACCTGGTGCTGCTGCCCCTGTGGCTGCAGCAGTTCGCCGGCTATACGGCCACCTGGGCCGGCATCGTCAGCGCGCCGGTGGGCATCCTGGCGCTGCTGCTGTCGCCGCTGGTGGGCAAGCATATCGGCCGCTTCGACGTGCGCTGGCTGGCCAGCTTCGCCTTCTTCGTGTTCGCCATCGTGTGCTGGCTGCGCTCGCAGTTCAACATGCAGGCCGACGTGGCCACCATCATGCTGCCGCAGCTGATCCAGGGCGCCGCCATGGCCACCTTCTTCGTGCCGCTGACGGCGCTCACGCTGTCCGGCCTGCCGCCGATGCGGCTGGCGGCCGCCTCCGGCCTGTGCAACTTCGCCCGCATCACGGCCGGCGCGTTCGGCGCCTCGGCCGCCGGCACCCTGTGGGACGACCGCGCCAGCCTGCACCACGTACGCCTGGCCGAAGCCGTGTCGCCCTACGCACAAGCGACCCAGGACACGCTCGACAAGCTGGGCCAACTGGGCTATTCGGCGGCCCAGTCGTGGCAGCTGCTGGAACGCCAGATCAACACCCAGGCCTACATGCTGGCCGCCAACGACCTGTTCTGGGGCTCGGCCCTGCTGTTCGTGCTGCTGATCGGCGTGGTGTGGCTGGCCCGGCCCGTGGCCGCCGCCGGCAAGGTCGATGCGGGCGGTGCCCACTGAACGATTTACCCCGTTTTCGATTTACCCCGTTTTTTGACTGACGACGTTTTTTTTCAACCGCTGTACTCATTCACTCACGACAGGAGCTATATCATGAAAACCACTGCATGGATTGCCACTCTGATCATCGTTGCCGCCAGCGCCACCGCTTCCGCCGCCGATGCGCCCGACGCCACGCGCGCGGACGCCGCCGCATCGTCCTCCACCTCCGTCCGGTCCCAGCCGGCCGCTGAAGGCCTGACCCGCGAACAGGTGCGGGCCGCCCTGTTCACGGCCCGCAGCAAGGGCGAGGTGCCGGAGACGGAAGTGGATATGGATGTGGCGCAGACCCGCAAGCACCAACCGCAGCGCTGATGTCCTGCGCAAGTGAAAAAGCCCGCGCACCTTGCGGTGCGCGGGCTTTTTCATGGGCAGTTAAAACTCAGTAGTAACCTTGAATGTGGTGGCCAGGCCCCGACACGGAACATTCAAAAAGTCATTTGACCGGGGCCGACGAAGTCAATGGCTGCACCGCCAGCCGCAGCCCCATCGCCTTGAGGATCGCAAGTAAGCTGTTAAGCGCCGGATTGCCCTTCGGTGAGAGCGTGCGATAGAGCTGGGTTGGGTTCAGCTTCGCCTGTTCGGCGATTGCCTGAACACCGCCGAATGCCTGTACCATCTGGCGCAACACGATCAGCAGTTCGGCCTGATCGCCGTCTTCCAGAATGCCGTTGATCACCTCCAGCGCGAGCGCGGAATCAGTGCGATACATCTCGGCCATTACGGCGTGATGGGGGACGCTTCTCATCATCGGTACTCCATGCGGTCAAATCAGTCTATAAGTTGGACAATGGAATCAAACATTGGTTCGCTTTGGACTTTCTCGACGAAAGAAACGATCGATTTCGACTTTAGCTCCGATTTCATCGACCGTATTAGATTGGCGCTTGCAAAATCCCGACCGTTTTAGCCTCATTCGGCTGCAACTGGGCCGGATTAGACCGTAGAGGAGATCTGGAACACCGGGGCCTACCCCGTACGTGGGCGTTCCCATCGATTCGCTTAGAAGTGAAAAAGCCCGCGCACTTGCGGTGCGCGGGCTTTTGATGAAACAGCTACGGCTTAGAAATTGACCTTGAACGTGCCGCCCCAGGTGCGCGGTTCGTTCAGCATGCCGGTCAGGTTGTCGAAGTCGATGGCGCCGATCAGTACCTGCTTGTTGGTGATGTTGCGGCCAAAGGCAGCCACTTCATACTTGCCGTTGCCCCACTTGTAGCCGGCGCGCAGGCCGCCTTCGGTCAGCGGCTTGGCCTTGTACTCGGGCGCTTCGTACAGGAAGAAGTTGTAGCTGCTGCGGTAGGTCCAGTCGGTGTAGGCATAGAACTCGCCGTCGCCGATTTCCTTGCTGTACTTGAGGGTGAAGTTCAGCTGGGTCTTGGGCGCGCGCGGCAGCGGGTTGCCGTCGATCTTGGAGGTGCCGGCGAACGGACCGGGCGCGTTGGTCGGCGTACAGCCGCTGGCGGCGTTGTTGTTGACGTTACCGCAGTACTGCACGAACAGGTTCTTGTCCTTGATCTCCGTGTCATTGTAGCTGCCGCCCAGGGTCATGCTGAAAGCGTCGCTCAGGTTGGCCTGGAAGTCCACTTCCACGCCCTGGCCCGTCACCTTCTCGGCGTTGATCAGCTGGTTCATGTTGACGGAACCGCTGCCGGCCGTCAGCTGCTTGTCCTTGACGCGGTACTGGAACAGGCTGGCCGACAGGCGTGCGCGCTTGTTGAACAGGTCCTGCTTGATGCCGGCTTCGTACGACAGCGCTTTTTCCGCGCCGGCGAACGATGGCTGGTCCGTCAGCCCGAACAGGCGACCCTGCATACTGGGCGCGCGGTAGCCGGTGGCGACGCGGCCGAACAGGTTGGTGGTCTTGTCCAGCTCATAGGTGCCGCTGAAGTCCCAGCTCACGTTATGCGAGGTGTTGTCGATTTCGTGGAACGAGGACTGGGGCGGTTCCACCCGGCTGGCCGAGAAGTTCTTCTTGTCGTTCGTGTAGCGCAGGCCGCCGCGCAGTTTCAGCTGGTCGGTGACGGTGTAGTTGAGCGAACCGAACGCGGCCCACGACTTGGCGTCCTGGGTCTGGGTGGCGTAGTTCGGCGACAGCGGGTTGCCCGGCGTGAGCGAATCGAAGGCGATACTGTCGATGCGGATATGCTCGTCGAAGTAGAACAGGCCGCCGATCCACTGCAGCGGGCCCTTGTAGTTGGACTCGGCACGCAGCTCTTGCGAGAACTGGCGGTGGCTAGGCAGCAGGTCGGCCGTCTCGACCGGGAACGGAATCACGCCCGGGCCGCTCGGCAGCGCGCCTTGCACCGGACCGCAGAACAGCGTGCAGCCAAAACCGCCATCGACGTCGCCGCGGCTGTAGAAGTCCAGCTTCTCGTAGCCCGTGATCGAGTGCAGCGTGATGTCGCCCGCGTTGTACTTCAGGCGGATGTTGCTGCCCTTGGTCTGCAGGTGCTGGTAGTTCTGGCCGTCGGTCGGGTAGGAACCGTAGTCGAAGCCGTCCACCAGGTCATTGGTGCCCTTCTTGATGATGTTGGCGCGGAACAGGGTGGCGCTGCCGTGGTAGTCGCGCTCATGGTAGTTGAACAGGGCGCTGAAATCCTTGTTCGGCTGGACCAGCGCCTGCAGGCGGAACGCCTGGTCGCCGTAGCCTTCGAAGTCCTGGGTGCCCGTGTTGGGGTTGGGATTGGTGTTGTGCACGCGGTTGCCGCGGTGCTGGCTGGTGCCGGAGAAGCGCAGCGCCACCGTGTCGTTGACGGGAATGTTGAACATGCCTTCGGCCGTCTTGGACGAGTAATTGCCGATGCCCAGCGTGACATAGCCTTCCTGGCGGAACACGGGCTTGGCCGAGTCGAACTTGATCACGCCGGCCGGCGAGTTGCGGCCGAACAGGGTGCCCTGCGGGCCGCGCAGCACTTCGATCTGGTCCACGTCGAACACGGGGAAGCCCTTGAGCATCGCGTTTTCCTGCACGATGTCGTCCATCACCAGGCCCACGGGCTGGGAAGCGTTCAAGTCAAAGTCGGTATTGCCCAGGCCACGGATGTAGAAACGGGGGAAGGTGCGGCCATAGTCCGATTCCACGTTCACGCTGGGCGAGCGGCCGGCCAGGAAGCGAACGTCGGCGGCGCCGGAGGTGAGCACGTCGAGCTTGTCGCCTTTCAGCGTGGCGATCGACATCGGCACGTCCTTGATGTTCTCGGCGCGGCGCTGGGCCGTCACGATCACCGTTTCCAGCTGGCCCGGCACGGCCTTGTCGGCGGCGGGCGCGTCCTGCCCCGCTTCGTCCGCCATGGCCGCGTGCAGCGGGAAGGCGCTGGCCACGGCCAGCGCGATCAGCGTACGGGCGGCAAAAACCTTGTTTTTTCTTATCATGAGTGCAACTCCCTTTGGTAGAACACCAGTTTAAAAATCCACGCCGGCCGGGTGGGCCGGGCAGGACATCTGTCATCGCGCCCGCAACGGTCCGCGGGCGTTGGAAACATGTGAAATTCCCCACATTTGCCTTTGCATTCTGCAAAGTAACGGCCATGCTAGCATGAAAAAAAATGAGGGAAAATTCCTAAGTGCACGCAAATATTCATATCTTATTCATATAAATAGCGAACAAAAATCGTATTTGTCGAACATATCGCCCCTGTAGCATAGTAGGGGACCGCCCTTGCATGGGGATGGCCAGTGCGGCCCCGGGGCCGCACCATGAAGCAGGCCAATTCCTGGCTTTTCCGACCGGACTAATTTTTTCCAAACGGACAAAAAAGCAACAGCCATTTAAAAATCTTGACATGCACCAACTGTTGTCGCCGAGCGACATGCAATTTGCAAGCTTTAGCAAAGAATAACTTTTGATGCCTCACCGGAGCCCGGGTATGGATATGATCGAAAGCAGCATCCTGCAGCACAGCCGCCTGCGCGCCGTTCGCGCGCTGGGGCAGCAAATCTGGCTCGACAACCTGAGCCACAACCTGGTCGCTTCCGGCCAGCTGGCCGAACTGATCGCCGTGGACGGCATCGCCGGCGTCACCTCCAATCCCGCCATCTTCCACCAGGCCATCCGCCACGATCCGGCCTACCGGGCCGCCCTGCCCGGCCTGCGCCGCGCCGTGGCCGAGCCGGAAGCGCGCTACGAGGCGCTGGTGCTGCCGGACGTGCAGCGCGCCTGCGACCTGCTGGCCGCCACCTACGCCGACAGCGACGGGCGCGCCGGCTTCGTCAGCTTTGAAGTGTCGCCCCGGCTGGCGCACGACGCGGCCGCCACCGTGGCCGCCGCGCGCCGCTTGTGGCAAGCCATCAACCGGCCCAACGCCATGATCAAGATCCCGGCCACGCCGGCGGGCATCGCCGCGCTGGAGGAAGTGATCTTCGCCGGCATCAACGTCAACATGACCCTGATCTTCACGGCCAGCCAGACGGCCGCCGTGCGCGCCGCCCACCGCCGCGGCCTAGCGCGCCGGCTGGAAGCGAAACTGTCGGTGCAGCGCATCGCCAGCGTGGCCAGCGTATTCATCAGCCGCATCGACGTGGCCGTGGACGCCCTGCTGCTGGCGGGCAGCGCGCCGGACGCGGCCGCCCTGTGCGGCCGGGCCGCCGTGGCCGCCGCCCGCCTGGCCTACCGCGACTGGCAGCGCGACAGCGGCTTTGCCGTGTTCGCCGCCTTCGGCGCCACCCCGCAATGGCTGCTGTGGGCCAGCACGGGCGCCAAGAGCGCGGCCCTGCGCGACGTCCATTACGTGGAAGCGCTGATCGGCCCCGACACCATCAACACCGTGCCCGACGCCACCCTGGCCGCCTTCCGCGACCATGGCGAGGCGGCCGCCACGCTGGCCGGCGCGCCGGGAACGGAACCGAAAGAACAGGCCGAACAGGCTGTATTGGCCCAGCTGGCCCGCCACGGCATCGACCTGGAAACCGTGGGCCAGCAATTGCTGCAGGCCGGCCTGGCCCAGTTCGAACAGGCGTTCGACGAGTTGCTGTCCCTGGTCGGCTAGCGGGGACGGTACGGGGCGGCACGGCGGCGGCACGGGACTTCCGCCCTTTTGCCAGAGGAAAGCCTCTAAAAGCGCGCCCTGCGGGGCGTCCGGGGCCAGATTAAGTGTTGCCAAATTAGATGTTTCGACCAATAAAAATATACAATATCGATCTTCCAGGAGCCTATTCATGAAACTTTTACAATTTAGTTTGACGATTGCAGCCATGGCTGCAGCTGGCGCCTGCGCCAGCGCGTCCGCGGCTGACCCCAAGCTGGGCATCGTGTATGACGCAGGCGGCAAGTTCGACAAATCGTTCAACCAGTCCGCCTTTGAAGGCGCTTCGCGCTTCAAGAAGGAAACCAACATCAATTTCATCGAGGTGCAGGCCTCCAGCGATACCCAGGCCGAGCAAGTGCTGCGCGGCCTGGCCCGCAAGAACCTGGACCTGATCGCCTCGATCGGCTTCGCCCAGACCCAGGCCGTGCAGAAGGTGGCCAAGGAATTCCCGAAAGTGCACTTCGTGCTGATCGACGGCGTGGCGCAGGGCGCCAACGTCAATTCCGTCACCTTCAAGGAAGAGGAAGGCTCCTACCTGGTGGGCGTGGCCGCGGCCATGGCTTCCAAGTCCAAGAAGCTGGGCTTCGTGGGCGGCATCGACATTCCCCTGATCCGCGCCTTCGCCTGCGGCTATGAGCAGGGCGCCAAGGCCACCTATCCGAAAGTGGAAGTGGTGCAGAACATGGTGGGCACCACCGCCAGCGCCTGGAACGACCCGGCCAAGGGCGGCGAGCTGGCCCGCTCGCAGTTCGACCGCGGCGTGGACGTGGTGTTCGCCGTGGCCGGCGGCAGCGGCATGGGTACGCTGCAGACGGCCAAGGAAAAAGGCAAGCTGGCCATCGGCGTGGACTCCAACCAGAACCATCTCTATCCCGGCTCCATCCTGACTTCGATGGTCAAGCGGGTCGACAACGCCGTCTACGATTCCTTCATGCAGATGAAGAACGGCAGCTGGAAGGCCGGCGTCACCGCCAAGGGCCTGAAGGAAGGCGGCGTGGACTGGGCGCTCGACGAGAACAATCGCAAGCTGATCACCCCCGAGATCGAAAAGCGCGTACTGGGTGCGCGCAAGGACATCATCGACGGCAAAGTCAAAGTCATCGACTACCGCGCCGGCAACCACTGCCCGGTTTAATTCCCTGCTTCAGAACATAGCGCGCCGCCGGGGTTCGTCCCCGCGCGGCGCGTTTTAACTACTTACTCCTATGCAGCCAGCAGTTGAATTTCGCGCCATCTCCAAGCAGTTTGGAGCTGTGAAGGCGAACTCGGACGTCTCTTTCTCCATCGCCAAGGGTTCCATCCATGGCCTGGTGGGGGAAAACGGCGCCGGCAAATCGACCCTGATGAGCATCCTGTACGGATACTACCGCGCCGACGGCGGCGAGATCCTGCTCGATGGCCAGGCCCAGCCCATCCGCAACAGCCAGGAAGCGATCCGCCTCGGCATCGGCATGGTGCACCAGCACTTCATGCTGGTCGAGAACATGAGCGTGCTCGACAACGTGATGCTGGGCGCCGAAGGGGGCTTCCGGCTGGCCGCCCAGCGCGCCGCCGTGGAAGCGCAGCTGCGCGAGATCTGCAGCCGCTACCGGCTCGACGTCGATCCGCTGGCCACCATCGCCGACCTGTCCGTGGGCGCCCAGCAGCGGGTCGAGATCCTCAAGCAGATTTACCGCAGCGCCAACATCCTGATCCTGGACGAGCCCACGGCCGTGCTGACGGCGCAGGAAACGGCGTCCCTGTTCGACATCCTGCGGCTGTTCAAGGAACAAGGCAAGACCATCATCCTGATCACCCACAAGCTGCAGGAAATCCTCGACATCACCGACACCGTCACCGTGATGCGGGGCGGGCGCGTGATCGGCGCCGTGCCCACGGCCGGCACCACCAAGGAAGAACTGGCCAACATGATGGTGGGCCGCCCGATCGAGAACAACCTGCCCCGTGCACCCTACAACCCCGGCGCGCCCGTGCTGACGGTGGACAACCTGCAGCTGCAGGACGCCCAGCACGTCAAGCTGCTGGCCGACATCGGCTTCACGCTGCGGGCCGGCGAGATCGTGGCCATCGCCGGCGTGTCCGGCAACGGCCAGAGCGAGCTGATGGAAATCCTGGCCGGCATGCGCCTGCCCAGTTCCGGCAAGCTCACCTACCTGGGCCAGGAACTGCCCTACGCCAGACGGCACGACGCCGACGGCCTGCCGCTCGCGTTCCGCGAACTGGGCATCGCCCACGTGCCGGAAGACCGGCTGCGCGACGGCGTGGTGAAAAGCTTCTCCGTCATGCACAACACCATCCTCGGCTACCAGGACAAGCTCAAGAACCGCTGGGGTCTGTTCGACTTCAAGGCCATCGCGGCCCGCTGCGCCGACCTGATGAAGAAGTTCGACGTGCGCCCGGCCAACAGCGACCTGCGTATCGGCCTGCTCTCGGGCGGCAACCAGCAAAAGGTGGTGATCGCGCGCGAAGTGCTGGCCCAGCCCAAGCTGATGCTGGTGGGCCAGCCCACGCGCGGCGTGGACATCGGCACCATCGAAAGCATCCACACCCAACTGCTGGCCCTGCGCGACGCCGGCGTCGCCATCCTGCTGGTGTCCGTCGAGCTGGAGGAAGTGCGGGCGCTGGCCGACCGCATCCTCGTCATGTGCGGCGGCCGCATCACGGGCGAACTGAAAATTGAAGAATTCGATACCACCCGCATCGGCCTGCTGATGGGGGGAATGCACAAATCATGAACAACAATGACCTGCCACGCTGGGCAACCGCGTTTGTCCTGCCCGTCCTGAACCTGCTGTCGGCCTTGCTGGTCGCGGCCGGCGTCATCTACCTGCTGGGCGAAAGCCCCACCGAATCGCTGGGCATCCTGATCAACAGCGCCATCATCAATCCGGAAGGGCTGAGCTACACGCTGTTCTACGCCTCCACCTTCATCTTCACCGGACTGTCCGTGTCGATCGCCATGCAGGCCGGCCTGTTCAACATCGGCTCCGAGGGCCAGATGTATTTCGGCGGCCTGGGGCTGACCCTGGCCATGCTGGCCTTCGACAGCACGCTGCCCACCTGGGCCCTGATTCCAGCCGCCATGCTGGGCGCCGCCCTGTTCGGCGCCCTGTGGGCCTTCCTGCCCGGCTACCTGCAGGCCAAGCGGGGCAGCCACATCGTGGTCACCACCATCATGTTCAACTTCATCTGCGCTTCGCTGATGAACTTCATCATCGTCAAGTACCTGATCCCGGTCGGCGAGCAGAACACGGCCAGCCGCGTGTTCGCGGCCGCGGCCGAAATGCCGCGCCTGAACAGCTGGTTCCCCGGCCTGGGCGACACCCCGCTCAACATCAGCTTCCTGCTGGCCATCGTGGCGCTGGCCGTGTACGGCGTCGTCGTCAGCCGTTCGGCCTGGGGCTTCAAGCTGCGCGCCACGGGCCAGAACCCGCACGCGGCCCATTACGCCGGCATCCGCCTGAGCAAGATGATCATCACCGTGATGCTGATCTCGGGCGCGCTGGCCGGCCTCGGTTCGGTCAACTCCATCCTCGGCTCGACCCACTACCTGAGCCTGAACTTCGTGGGCGGCGCCGGCTTCGTCGGCATCGCCATCGCCCTGATGGGACGCCAGCACCCGGTCGGCATCTTCCTGTCGGCCGTGCTGTTCGGCGCGCTGATCCAGGGCGGCTTCGACCTGTCGCTGGAAAAGCCGAACATCCCGACCGAAACCTTCATCTTCATCCAGGGCTTGATCATTCTGTTCTGCGGCGCGATGGAAAACTTCTACGCGCCGGCCCTCGCCGCCGTGCTCAAGCGTAAGAAAGGATAAGCATGACTTTTGAAGACCTCCACCTGGCCAGCATCCTGGTCTCGACCGTGCGCAACGCGCCGGTGCTTATCTTCGCCGCCATGGCCGGCCTGTTCGCGGAACGCTCGGGCGTGATCGACATCGGCCTGGAAGGCAAGATCCTGGCCTCGGCCTTCGTTTCGGCCGCCGTCGCCTTCGCCACCCAGAACCCCTGGTACGGCGTGGCGGCCGGCATGGCCGTTTCGGTCGCGCTGGCCATGCTGCAAGGCTATGTGGCCATCACCCAGAAGGGCAACCAGCTGGTGGGCGGCATCGCCATCAACATCGCCATGAGCGGCCTGACCTTCGTGGTGGCCCAGTACTTCTTCCAGCAGGGCGGCCGCACGCCGGACCTGGGCCAGGCCCGGTTGTTCGACGTGGTGCTGCCCGGTTCGGCGGCGGTGGAAGCCATTCCCTTCCTGGGCTGGCTGTACGCGCACCTGATCGGCGGCCACTCGGTGCTGGTGTACCTGGCCTTCGCCCTGGTGCCGCTGGTGCACTGGGTGCTGTACCACAGCCGCTTCGGCCTGCGCCTGCGGGCCTGCGGCGAAAACCCGCACGCAGCCGACGCGGCCGGCGTCAGCGTCGGGCGCCAGCGCTACCTGGCCATGCTGGTGGCCGGCGTGCTGTGCTCGTTCTCGGGTGCCTACCTGGCCATCGTGCAGAGCGGCTTCTTCCTGCGCGACATGTCGGCCGGCGCCGGCTACCTGGCCCTGACGGCCATGGTGTTCGGTAACTGGCGTCCGCTCTACACCTTCCTCGGCTGCCTCATGTTCGGCTTCTTCGGCGCCGTGCAGATCCAGATCGAAGGGGTGGAACTGCCCGTGGTGGGCCGCATTCCCGGCTCGCTGATCCAGATGGTGCCATATGTGGTCACCGTCGTCGTGCTGGCCGGCCTGATGGCCAAGTCGGTGGCGCCCAAGGCGCTGGGCACGCCGTTCGTCAAATCGCGCTGAGCCGCCGGCTCAGCCAAGCGGGTAGCGCGCCGTTGCGCGTGCTGCCCCTCTCCCTGCTTCACTTCCCTTCACTGCCGCCGTACAGGTCAACTTGATTTGACGTGCGGTGCCGTGCCCTGCTTGGGCGTATGATGGACTTTCCGCGATGCCCGCTCGGGCTGTCGCGTTCCCACCGCACAGGAGGAAATCATGCCCAAGTCCAACCAAGGCCACCAACCCCGGCCCATGCACGCACCACCATCGAAGATCGACACCGTCAGCAAGCAGAAACAGCAGGCCGAGCAAGCCGAAGTGGCGGGCCGCCACAAAAACGTGGGCCGCAACGACAACGCCGGCCACAAGACGTCCAAATGACGGCGTCGTTCTTTAGTGTCGTCGCTTAGTAGCGTCCCTTAGTGTCGCCGCTTGGTGTCGTTATCTGGTATCGCTGCTTAGCGTAACGTGCGCAGATACGCCAGCAGGTTGGCGATCTGCTGCTCGTCGCTGATGCCCCAGAAGCGCATGCGCGTGCCGGGCACCACGTCGCTGGGCCCATGCAGGAAGGCGGCCAGGGTTTTGTCGTCCCATACGATGCGGGATTGCTTCATCGCGTCCGAATATTTGTAGTCCGTAGTCGATGCCGCCGGACGGCCGACGATACCGTTCAGCTGCGGCCCAAAGCCGCCGCGCGCCGACGGCCCCACCTGGTGGCACGATGCGCATTTGCGAAACGCGGCCTTGCCCGCTTCCACGTCGCCGGCGGCCATGGCCGGCCCTGACGCGGCGCCGGCCAGCAGCACCGGCAGTAACATAAACTTTCGTCCTATCTTCATCATTCGTTCCAAATACAGCGCACTTCGCGCTGCCCGGCATTATGCCTCGGCCGTGGCCACTGTCGCCGCGGGAATATCCTCCAGCGCATGGAACACCGGCAAACCAAGATCACGCGCCGTGTCGGCCATCAGGTCGGCGCCGGCCGAGGGGCCGCCGATGCGCAGCACGGCGTCGCAGCGGGCCAGCAGGCGCTGCGCGTGCTGGTGGAACAGCGCGTCGTACACGGCGTCGCCCGCGCGGCGCGAGCCGGCCAGCGCCAGCATCGGCAGCGCCAGCCATTCGCCCAACACGGGCAGGTGGCCCGCCTCATACAAGGGCAGCGCGTATGCTTCCATCGCCGCCACGTTGCGGGCGATCAGGGCCGGATCGTCGCCCGTGCCGGAGCGATAGGGACCGGCGATCAGTATCATCATGCCGCGCGGCGGCGGCGCTGGCAGCAGGTGGCGCTGCGCATACTGCAGCAGCATGATGGTCTTGCCGTCCGCGATCTGGCCCTGCTCCACCATGCGCATGGCCTGCTCCAGCGGCAGTTCCAGCACTTCGATGTCCTCGCCCTCGTGGGCGATGCCGCCGCCCTCGCCCACGCGCGCATGGGCTTCGTATTCGGCCACGAAAAAATGCAGCCGCTCGGTGACCGAGCCGGGACTCATGTAAGCCTCGTACACCTTGCGCACCTGCTGCACGCGGTAACCCGTTTCCTCCTCCACCTCGGCCCGGATGCGTTCTTCGGGACTGGCGCTGTCGAGCAGGCCGGCCGCCGTCTCGATCAAAAAGCCGTCGTGGCCGTCGCGGTAGGCGGGAAAGCGGAACTGGCGTATCAGCACCACGCTGCGCCTGGCACGGTTATACAGCAGGATGGTGGCGCCGTCGCCGCGGTCGTAGGTCTCGCGCGTCATGGTCTGCCAGCTGCCGTCGCGGCGGCGGTAGTCGAAGGTGGTCTTTTGCAGCAGATACCAGTCATGCGACAGGGTGTCGACGCGCTGGATGCGGATGTGGTCGTGGGACATGGCGAGACTCCTGCTGAGGTAAACGCAAACTTGCTTTTTTCTACATTATCATGCAATATCGTGCAATATCAAGAAAATTCATGCACATCATGCTGACCCGCCACCGCAAGGAACTGCTGCTGCAACGCCTGAAACAGGATGGCCAGATCGTGGCCCGTACCCTCAGCGCGGAGCTGGGCCTGTCGGAAGACACGATACGGCGCGACCTGCGCGAACTGGCGCGCGACGGCTTGCTGCAGCGGGTGCACGGCGGCGCGCTGCCGCTGGCCCTGCCGCCCTCGCCCGCACTGGGCACCTTCGCCCAGCGCCAGCACATTTCCACCGAAGCCAAGCCGGCCATCGCGCGCGCGGCGGCGGCCATGATCGAACCGGGCCAGGTGGTGTTCATCGACGGCGGCACGACGGCCGTGCAGCTGGCCCGCCAGCTGCCGCCTGACCTGCGCGCCACCGTCGTCACCCACAGCCCGTCGGTGGCGGTGGAACTGGCCGAGCATCCGCTGGTGGAGGTCATCATGGTGGGTGGCCGCCTGTTCAAGCACTCCATCGTCGCCATGGGGCCGGCCGCGCTGGCCGCCATCGCCGGCATCCATACCGACCTGTATTTCATGGGCGTGTGCAGCCTGCATCCGGACCTGGGCCTGAGCACGGGCGACTATGACGAGGCGGGCATCAAGCGCGCCATCAGCCACGCGGCGCGGCGCACGGTGGTGCTGGCCTCGCCGGAAAAACTGGACACGGCCGCGCCTTACCAGATCGCGCCGCTGTCCCAGGTGGACACCATCGTGGTGCAGGCCGGCACGCCGGAAGCGCTGCTGGCGCCCTACCGCCGGCGCGGCATCGCACTGGTGCTGGCTTGACGGGGGCCGCTTGCCAGACACCAACATGACATGCCACACTGGCGTTGACTTTCACCGTGGACACGGCGCAGCATGAAACACTTCGAGAAATGGCGCATCCCGGCCCGGCAGCTGGCGCTGCTGGCGGCCTTGTGCCTGCCCGGCGCCTGGGCCCAGGCCTTCGACCGCCTGGTCTATCCGCTGTCGGTGGGCGTGGACAGCCGCTACCAGTACGACTGGGCCGTGCTGCGCATGGCGCTCGACAAGAGCCGGGGCCGCTATGGCGCCTACAGCCTGCACCAGGCCACCACCTCCATGTCGCCGGCCCGCATCACCCAGGAAATGCTCATGCCCACCGGCCACATCAATATCCTGGTGCGGGCCACGGCGCCCGAACTGGAGCGCGAATTCCTGCCCGTGCGCATCCCCGTCGATCGCGGCCTGCTGGGCTACCGGGTCTTCCTCGTGCGCCAGGACGACCTGCCCCGCTTCGCGGCCGTGCGCACGCTGGGCGACCTGCGCCGGCTGCGCGCCGGCCTGGGCAAGGACTGGGTCGACGTGCATGTGCTGCGCGCGGCCGGCTTGCCGACCGAGGAGGGATCGGCCTACGAAGGCTTGTTCTCCATGCTGGAAGCGGGCCGCTTCGACTATTTCTCGCGCGGGGCCGACGAAGCGCTGCGCGAATACGATGAACGCCGCGCCAGCCATCCCAAGCTGGCCATCGAACCGACCGTGCTGTTGCACTATCCGCTGCCGCGCTACTTCTTCCTGCGGCGCGACGCCGAGGGCAAGCAGCTGGCCGCCCGCATCGAGGCGGGGCTGGAAACCATGGTGCGCGACGGCTCGCTCAACACCCTGTTCCAGCATTACAAGGGCGCCACCATCGCCCGCGCCAACCTGCGCCAACGGCGCGTGCTGACCATCCCCAATCCCACCCTGTCGCCCCAGACGCCGCTGTCGCGCAGCGAGCTGTGGTACGACCCGCTGAATGGCAAGTGAACGGCGCCGCCGCCAGCCTTTGCGCTTGCACAAAATTGCGTTAGACGAACTATTGTATTTTTGATACAGTCAGCGCTTTTTGCGCGACGCACCTCCGTCGTCCCACTACATTCGATCAGGAGTTCCGACCATGACAGGTAACCGCAGCGCTATCCAATACACCATTGCCCTGTTACTCGCCAGCGCCCTGGGCGCCTGCGGCGGCGGGGGCAGCGCCACGCCAGCCGCCGCTCCCGTCACCACGCCCGTCGCAGCCTATCAGCTGGCCGCCAGCCCGACCCTGCTGCAAGCGGGCATCACGGTCGGCACGCCCAACTGGCCGGACGGCTCCACCGCCAGTGGCGGCAACGGCGCGCCGGTGGCGGGCGTCAACTGCCTGGTCACCGAGGACTACCACATCCACGCCCACCTGACGATACTGCGCGACGGCAATGCGCTGGCCATCCCCGCCCATATCGGCCTGCAAGGCTGCGCCTACGAGCTGCACACCCACGACCAGTCGGGCGTGATCCACATCGAAACGTCGGCTGCCCGCAAGTTCACGTTGGGGCAGTTGTTCGCCGTCTGGGGCCAACCGCTCAGCCGCAGCAACGTGGCCGGCATCAGCGGCCAGGCCGTCAACGTGTTCTACAACGATGGCGACGCGGTGCTGGAATGGACCGGCGAAATCGGCGACCTGGAATTGACCAGCCACCGCTCCATCGTCATCCAGCTCGGCACCGTCCAGCACACGCTGCCCGCGTACCGCTGGGATGCCGGGCTGTAAGTGATCTCGGCGTTCGATCCGGGTCGCCCGCAACAGCGCGGCCATTTGACGGCCGCGCTTGACCCATCCGATTTGGCACACAGCCACGTTGATCGGACGTGCGTATAATGCGCATTAGCGATCCACATTTTCGATGCGCACAATACCAAACATGAAACCGGCAAACGCCACGGCACCAGTGAAGAAAGTCCCGTCCAAAAAGGCGACCAATATCAGCCTGGCCATGGATGTGTACCTTGATGCCAAAGCGTTGGGCATCAACATTTCTCAAGTCTGCGAGGAACGATTGCGCGAGGAAATACAGACGCGCAAGGAACAACAGTGGAATGCGCAACATGCCGACTTCATCGCAGCCTACAACGGTCTGGTGGAAGAGGAAGGCGTCGCACTGCAGGAATGGCGCGCCTTCTGATGGCGCGCTTCGACATCTACAGCAATCCTGGCAAGAACAGGAAAAGCGTACCGTTTCTAGTTGATATACAAAGCAATGTAATTAGTGGATTGGCCACCAGGGTAGTGGTCCCCTTACGTCCCCTGGCAAAGTTTGCATCGCTGTCTTTGCCTGGCGACTTGTTCCCGCTGATCGCGATTGACGGGGTAGACCATTTTCTGGACATGCCGCAAATGGGTGCCATCCCGTCGACTGAACTAAAAAGCAAAGTGGGCTCCGCTCAAGCCCACCAATTCGCCATCCAGTCTGCATTAGACCGGGTGTTTGGCGCCTACTAACGGAACGACGCCTGTCATCCCGGCGGCATGCGTTCGAAATGCCGCACGGCCGGGGCGGCCCGCCCCGCCCGTCTCAGGGCCAGATCGCCTGCAGCAGCGCGGCCAGGTGGTAGCCGCCCTTGGTCAGCTGGGTGCGGGCGATGGCCGAACTGGGCACCGGATAGTCGTCCGGCACCGTCAATCCCCACACGTAATAAACCTCGCCGTTGCGGCCCACCTGCCGGGCGATGGCGCCCGGGGTGGCGTCCGCGTAGGCCAGCTTGGCCACGGCCAGCCCGTCGTCGGCCCATTGGCAGGGCCAGCTGACCGGGTCGCCCGTGTTGGCCGTGATGGCCGGCCGCGCCGCGATCATGGCCTGCGCGAATTGCAGCGGCGTGCGCACGCCGCTGCGGCGGAAGGCGTAATCGACCACCGTCGTGTCCCAGTAGCTGTGGAACGGCTTGGTGGCCGACTTGGGCGGCACCCAGGCCGGCGCCTCGTCGGCCGGGCGCGGCAGCGGCGGCGGGATCAGGCGCGCGCTGGCTTCGCCCAGGCGCGCGTCGTCCAGCAGCAGGTTGTTGCCGCCGCGGGCGTCGAACATGTTGACGGCATCGACCTGGCCGCGCCGTTCCGGCAGCACGAAGCCGCCATCCTTGCCCACATAGGCCGCGCCCACGTGCAGCGGCTGGTGGATGTCGCCCACCAGGTGGGTCACCAGCAGCAGCGCCTGGCGCTGGGTGAAGCGTTGCGGATTATCGGCCGCCCCATCCCTGCCCTGCAGCACGGCGATGGCCTGCTTCAAGGTCTGGACGATGTCGTCGTCGGCCGTGCCGACCGCGTGGTCGCGGTAGTGCTCGAGCTGGAACGGCACGTCCGTGTAGTGAAACTCGCTGTGCTGGGGATGGGCGGCCGTGTAGGCTTGCATTTCCGCCGTCTGCGGCCCGCAGAACGTGCCCTTGACGCAGTCGGCCCAATTGGCCGCCTGTTCCAGGGTTTCGCCCGGCAGCAGCAGGGCCGCCACGTGCTGTTCGGCGTGGCTGCCGCGGATCAGCTGGCCGGCCATGGCGGCCACGGCCCGGTGGCCGTCGCTGCCCCAGGCCAGGACGTCGCCGGACAGGCAAGCGCCGGCCAGCGCGGCGGCCATGGCGAGCTGCTGCACGCTGCGCTTCATTGCGGGCTCCCCTTGGCCGGCTTGGCATAGGCCTTGTTGATGTCGAGCGGCTGGGCGTAGGCCGAGCTCCACGTCTGCTCATGCAGGGCGGCCAGGCGCTGCGCCATCTTCTCGTTGCGCATCACCACTTCCAGGTTGCGCGACAGGTCCATGTAGCCGCCCGTCCAGTTGCTGGTGCCGACCCAGGCCAGCTTGTTGTCGATCACCATGGTCTTGCTGTGGATCACGCGCGCGAACGGGATGAAGCCGCTCGAGGCCACGGGCAGGGTCACCACCCGCACTTCCACGTTGGGCAGCAGGGCCAGGCTTTTCAGGTAGACCTGCTCCGGTTCTTCCAGGTTCCAGTTCGACACCATCAGCTTGATCTTCACGCCCCGGTTGGCGGCGCTGCGCACGGCGTTGTCGATCACGGCGTAATAGGGCCGGGTGCCCTTGGGACCGTAGCTGAGCGGGGCATAATCGAGCAGCTGGATGCGCACCTCGCTCTGGGCCGCCGCCAGCAGCGCCGGCAAGCCCGTCTCGGAGTCGCCCACCCCGGCCGGGTTGTAGCGGTTGGGACTGGCCAGCAGGAAGGCGTCCTGGCGGTAGTCGGCCGCCACCGGCTGCTGGTTCAGCGCCGGTACTTCCAGGCCCTGGGTGGCGAGCGCCTGGGCCCGCCAGTCCTGGTCGAACACGGCCTGCACCTGGCCGACGATGCGCGGCTCGGTGATACGCAAGCCCGTCTCGTGGATATGCTCGAACGAGCGCCAGTCGAAGTTCTGGCTGCCCACGTAGGCCGTGGCGCGGTCCACCACCAGGTACTTGGCGTGCAGGATGCCGTTGCCGGTCAGCTTATTGAAATCGATGATACGCAGGTCCAGGTTGGGAATCGCCTTCAGGCGGGCGATGGTGGCCGCGTCGGACAGGCGCACGCCCTTCTGGTCCAGCAGGAAACGGATATGCACGCCGCGCCGGCCGGCCGCCTCCAGCCGCGCCAGCACGCGCTCGAAGGCGCTGCCGGCCTGGCCGACGACGTAGAACTGGCCCAGCACGATTTCCTTGCGGGCCTGGTCGAACAGTTCGCTCCAGACGGTGGCCGGGTCGCGCAGGTCGGCGTTCGACAGGGTGGTTTCGCGCGGCGCGGTCTGCACCAGCTCGAAGCCGGGAATCGCGAACTCCGCGTGGGCCAGGCCGGCCGTGCCCAGCAGGGCGGAAACAAACAGGGTGGAAGACAAACGACGCATCATGGTCCTTATGGTTGCGGGGCGCGCGCGATGCGGCCCAGGGATTGCGTGGCGCCGGCCGGCTTGCCCAGCTGGTCGCGGCTGGCCAGGTAGGCCGCCACGGCGTCGCTCAGGTAGATGCCGGTGTCGGCGCGGCTGCGGCCGTTGGTGAACATGGGGAAGAAGTCACCCCCTTCGGCCAGGAAATTGGTCAGCGCCACGCGGTACGGGCTGTCCGGCTCCAGCGGCACGCCGTTCAGGGTGACGCTGCCGGGCACCACGCGGGCGCCTTCGGGCAGCTTGGGATTCCACTGGTAGCGGAAGCCTTGCGACACTTGCAGCAAGCCCCGCGCGTCCGTGGCGGCGCCCTGCCACTGCTGCTCCAGCAAGGTGACGATCTGGGCGCCCGTCAGGTTCATCACCACCACCGTATTGACGAACGGCAGCACGGTCTGCACGTGGCCCACGGTGACGCGGCCATCCTTGCCCGTTTCCAGGTCATGGCGGATGCCGCCGATGTTCATGAACGCGATCTGGGCGCCGAACGGCAGGCCCGCGTGCAGCGTGGCGTCGGCCACCAGGTCGCCCAGCGGCGACTCGTCCACGTCATCCTTGTCCAGCGGGACGACCGGCACGGCCAGGCGCGCCACGGGGCGGGCCAGCGCGGCCGTGCCGCGGGCGCGGGCGCGCGCCAGGTAGGCGTCCAGCGCCGGATCGGCCGGATAGCGGCCTGGCAGCATGATCTCGTTGCTGGCGCTGACTTCGCGCACGCTGTTGCTGGCCGTGTCCACCGTCAACCGGATGCGCGACAGCACGTGGCCGGCCGTCTCGGCCTGGGTCACCGTGCGCCCGTCCACCTGGCACAGATAGCCCTTGTGCGAGTGGCCGCTGACGACCAGGCGGATGGCTGGGTCGAGCCGCTTGACGACGTCCACGATGGGCCCCGTCAGGTGGCTGCAGCCGGGTTCGTCGAAATCGTCGGTGGTACGCCCGCCCTGGTGGATCAGCACCACGAACACGCCCACGCCCTGCTGGCGCAATGCCGGCAGCTGGCGGTTGATGGCGTCGGCCTCGTCGCCGAACTCCAGTCCGCTCACGCTGGAGGGCAGCGACAGCGCCGCCGTGTCCTTGAGCACGGCGCCGATGAAGGCCACGCGCACGCCATGGGCCGTCTCGATCTTGTAGGCCGGCATGATGGGCTTGCGGGTGACCATGTCGATGACGTTGGCGGCCAGGTAGCTGAAACGGGCGCCGCCATAGTTGGGCGCGTACTGGCACGCCTTGGCAGCGCGCGGCGAGGCGCAGCCGCCCTTCTGCTGGCGCAGCAGTTCGGCGCGGCCGAGGTCGAACTCGTGGTTGCCCAGCGCGCTCGCGCGCAGGCCCAGCAGGTCGAGCGCGCCGAGGGTGGGCTCGTCGGCCCACATGGCCGAGATCGACGGGCTGGCGCCCACCAGGTCGCCCGCGCCCACCAGCAGCAGTTCGCTGTCCTGCTTGCGCCAGGCTTGCAGGGCCGCGCCCAGCGCGTCGATGCCGCCGGCCTGCACCGTCGTCTCGCGCCGGTCGCGCGCGCCGGTGTAGCTGAAGGCGCTCGGCTCCAGGTTGCCGTGGAAATCGTTGAGGGCCACCAGGTTGATGACGGCCGTATTGGACGGCAGCGGCGGCGGCGCGCTGGCGCAGCCGGCCAGCAGCGAGGCGGCCAGCGCGCCGGCGGCCGGGAAACGGAGCAAGGAATTCATCGCATCGTGGGTCGGTGAGAAGCGGATATTGTACAGGCGGCGCGGCCCTGCTTGCGGCCCGCGCCGCGGAGAAAACAGCGCAAAAAAAACGGCTGATGTCGCCATCAGCCGTCTGGTTCTACCTAGCTATGCATCAGTGCCATCAGAACTCGTACTTGACGGTAGCCTGGATGGCCCACTGCGATTCGCCCTTGACCTGGCGGGTGTCCAGCGTTTCCACGTCACGCACCTTGTAGATGTAGCGGCCCTGTGCATCCAGACCGACGTAGTCGACAAAGCTGCGCGCCTGGCCGCCGGCAGGCTGGAAGCCCACTTCGTTGATACGGCCCCATTTCTTGTTCAGCAGGTTGCCGAAGTTGAAGATGTCGAAGGTGAGCGAGCCCTTGTGATCCTTGAAGAAGCCAGGGATCTCTTGCTTGATGCGCAGGTCGATCGAGTTGGTCCATGGCGAGAAGTCCGAGTTGCGGCTCACGATACCGCCGGCGGCCTTCTTCAGCACCGGATTGGCGTTGACGATGGACCAGAACTTGTCTTCGTTGGCGTGGCTGGTGGCCGTGTCGCCGGCGAACACCACCTGGCCCGAACCGGGCGCGGACGGGATGTACATCAGGTCGTTGCCGCCCTGGCTGTCGCCGTTCAAGTCGTTGTTGACGGTCCAGCTGTATGGCTTACCGCTGCGGCCTTCATAGAACATGCCGAAGGTGGTCTTGTAGGAGCCGAAGAAACGCTTCTGGAAGTTGACCAGGGCGTTGATGCGGTTCTTGACCAGGTAGCCCGAGTTGGCGGCCACTTCTTCGTTCGGGTTGAACACGGAACGGCTGTTGAAGTTCGAGCCCGAGGTCGACGAGGTCAGCGGCGACACTTCCGTCGCATCCGAGTAGGTGTACGACACCGACCAGTTCAGGCCGTTGGTCATCGGACGGCTCAGCGAGACGGTGGCCAGGTTGCTGCGGCCCTTGTCAGTACCGGTGGCCACCATCACGGTGCCGTAGTCCTTGTTGCTCAGCGCCTTGTTGCGGGCGCCGGTGCAAGTTGCGCCGTTGCTGATCATCACGCCGGCGGTGGTCCAGCAAGCGGGGTTGTAGGCTTGCTGGGTGTAGTACAGCTCGCGGCCATCGGTACCGATCTTGGTCGGCGCGCCCAGGTTCATGCTCTGGTAGTAGATGCCGTCATGCACCTTGGTGTTCAGGTACTCGGCGCTGAACACCAGGCCAAACCATGGCAGTTCCGTGTCGAACGCGATATTGGACTTCCACACGGAAGGCTGCTTCAGGCCGGGCGCCAGGGCGTCCACGTTGGCCACGTTGTTCACGCCAGGCAGGCTGGTCAGCTGCTTGTTGATGTCGGGGCTGAAGTTGCCATCCGTCGTAGGGCAAGCGCCGGAACCGCCGCACACCACGTTGTGGGTAGCCACGCCGGGGTTGGAGAACGGATTGGACAGCCAGACCGTGGCCGCCGCGCCCTGGAACAGGCCGGTGCCGCCGCGGATCTGCATCTGACGCGCGCTGTCGAAGGTGTAGTTGAAGCCCACACGCGGCTGCCACAGGGTCTGGCCGTCGAAGGTGGTGGTGTTGTCCAGACCGAAGCCGCCGGTCTGGCGCGCGCCGGTAGCCGGGTTGCCGGCCACCATAGGCGCGGCCACTGCCACGTTGCGCAGCGGATGGCCGTCGACGTGGGCCGAATCGAAGCGCACGCCGTAGCTTACCGTCAGGCGCGACGTGGCGCTCCAGGTATCCTGGGCGAACAGGCCGTAGTTCTTCATGCTGAAGCGGGCCACGGCGTCGTCCAGGGTCAGGCCCGTGTTAGGCACTTGCAGCGTGTACGACGAGGGACGGCCACGGCTGAAGTTTTCCAGCACGGCCTGCTCGATCTGGGCGTTGCTGGCCTTGCCGCAATCGAGGGTGTTGGCGGCCGCGAACGAATACGCCAGGTTGTTGATGCACGAGAAGGTGTAGTTGCCCCAGATGTTCTGCAGGAAGGCGTTGTACACATCGTTCTTCTGGTAGTCGCCGCCGAACTTGACTTCGTGGTCGCCCAGCGACCAGTTGGCGCCCAGGTAACCGTCCTTGGTCTTGGTGCCCAGGATGTTGCGGTGACGGCTGTTGTCGGTACCGAAGGACAGCGTACGGCTGGCCGTGGACACCCCGGCCGGCGTACCGGCCGGGGTGGGACCGGTGAACGACAGGTTGATCAGCGGCAGTTCCGAGTTCAGGGACGGTACGCTGTCATAGTCGCGCGAGGACAGTTTGAGTTCGGTCGAGAAGGTCGGGGTCCAGTCGGCGGTCCACTGGGCCACCTTGGTCTCAATGGTCTTGCCCTGGTTAAACCAGCGCGAGTTGAGCGAGATGCTCGACGCGTCCAGGCCGGAGAAGTTAGGCTCGTCCTGCTTGGTCTTGGCCCAGCGGAACATGGCGCGGTGGTTGTCGTTGATGTTCCAGTCCAGCTTGACCAGGCTGTCATCGACGTTCAGGGCGGCGTTGCTCGGAGTGACCGAAGTACCCACGTCGAAGCCATACTTGTCCTTGGCGATGGCGGTGGCGCCGGCGATGGCCGAGTTGGTGATGCCGACGTTGGTCAGCGGGCTGCCGATGGGACCGAAGGCCGGTGCGGCGCGGGTCGATTCCAGCTTCTCATAGGCCGCGAAGATGAACAGCTTGTCCTTGATCAGCGGGCCGCCCACGGTGGCGCCCTTGGTGGTTTCCTTGAACGGGGCCGGTGCGTAGTAGCTGTCGGTGCTGGCGTTGTAGCGGTCGCCGGCCAGTCGGTCGTTGCGGAACACATAGTAGGCGCTGCCGTGCACGGTGTTGGTGCCGGATTTGGTGACGGCGTTGATGTTGCCGCCCGTGTAGCCCTTCTGGGTCACGTCGTAGTTGGCCACGTTGACCTGCACCGACTGGATCGCTTCGATCGAGATCGGCTGCTTGGCCGTCGGGCTGCCGTTCGACTCCAGGCCGAAGGTGTCGTTGACGGCCACGCCGTCGATGGTCAGCGAGTTGTAGCGCGAGTTCTGGCCGGCCACGGACATTTCGCCGCGTTCCTTGTCGGTTTGCGACACGCGCGGATCGGCGCGGGCATAGTCCTGCAGGTTGCGGTTGATGGAACCCTGGATGTCCAGTTCGGTACGGCCGATGCTGGTGCCGGTACCCATGGTGGTCTTGGAGAATTTTTCGGAACGACCGCCGGCCACGCCGGCGATGGTCACAGTCTGCATGGCGGGCGCGCCCAGGGTGGCATCGACGTTGGCCGTTTCAGCCAGCTGGATGAACACGTTTTCGCGCTTTTCCGTCACGCCGTCCTTGGTGATGGTGATCGTGTACGGACCGCCGGTGCGCAGACCGCGCGCCACGTAGCGGCCTTCCGCGTCCGTCACCACATTGTTGACCGTACCGGATTCGGTATGGACGATGGAGACGACGGCACCACCGGCCGGCTTGCCGTCGGCCGCCGAAATGCGGCCACCGATGGCCGAGGTGGTGTTTTGCGAGAAGGCCGGAGCTGCCGCGAGCGCGATAGACAGACTAAGCGCAATCTGCGTTAGCCGGAGCCGTTTGTGATTGATCATTGTATAACCCCAAAAAAGACTAATAGTTATATGGAATCCGCGCGGATAACGGGTATTCCTCTCTACTGTGCTGCAACTGGTAAGCCGCGTGGCCGCGTGGCCGGACTTCTGCCTCCGCACGCCATGCCTGGCGTTGGCCCGCTGGGCGCAACGCATAAGTGTATCGGTTCAATATTTCAGGGTGATGACGTCTTTATGGCAATGTTGCCTTATAAAGAAAATGGCGCCGTAAGCGCCGCCTGACTGCCCATAACCCTGTGTGAGCCCATCTTTATTTCTGTGGAAAAGGCAAAAATATTGCCTTTTTGGATCATTTCGTCCCACTATGCATGATTGCAAAAAGTATGACAAATACGATTTATTTTAGGAATTAAGACGAAGAACAAATAAATAAGACCGCAAATTGCATGACGTTGGTGAAGCAGAGCGTGTAGCCGGGCTGCCGGCCGCGATTATAGTTCAGGCCATAGGAACATGAAATTGTTTCATGACAAAAATGCAGCGGAAGAACTAGAGGAAGCCCACCAATTTATGTCGCGGGAAGGCAACGCGGAACGGGAGCAAACAGGGAGATGGGGAAGATGAGCAGTTGAGCGGCGCCCCGGCGGGACACCACCCCGTGCCCCATCCCGGCATGGCGTGCCGGGATGGGGCGGGAAAGGGACGGGCTTACTTCTTTTTCGGCTCCGCCCCAGCGATGGCCGCCTCGAAACGGGCGAACTTGCCGTCCAGCGCCTTGAGCAGGCGCTGCTTGTCGCCGTCGGCCAGGAAGGCATAGCGCAGGCTGTCGTAGGACAGCTTCTTCATTTCCGCGTAATCGGGCCGGTAGCGGGCCGCGTACAACACGTATTCGCCCGACAAGTTGTTGCGCGACACGCCAGCATCGTCCGTGGCCAGCACGAACGGCACGCCATACTTGCGGTACAGGGTGACGGGGTGGGCCGCGCCCTTGATGCCGAGGATGAAGTCGTTGCTGCTCAGGTTGACCTCGACGGCGATGCCCTTGTCATGCATGGTTTTCATGATGCCCAGCGCATCGGTCTCGTGGGCGATGTCCATGCCGTGGCCGATGCGGCTGGCGCCAGCCACCTCGACCGCATCCTTGATGTGGAAGGTCAGGCCTTCCGGCGGCACCATGCCCAGCGCCAGCTCGCCCGCGTGCAGGGCCAGCTTGACGCCGGGATACTTGGCCTTGAGGAAGCGGAACATCTGCATGTGCATCGCATAGTCGCGCATGGAGACGTTGACGCTCTCCTGGCCGACGATGTTAACGCCCACGATCTGCGGGCTCAGCGCGGCCAGCTTGAAGCTGGCCACCATGGACGCGAACACCTGCGACGGCGACAGGAAGCGCAGCACGAAGGGCTGGTAACGCATGGTGAACTGCGCGTCGTCGATGCCGGCGCTGCCCGTCTTGAGGTTCTCCAGGTAGGAGGCGATCCACTGCTGGTAGCCCTGCTCCTGCTCCAGCCTGGCGCTGTAGTCGGCCAGCGCCGCATCGGTGACGCCATGGGCCAGCGCTTCGCGGTCGAAGTCGTCGTTGTGGGTGAACGGGGCCAGCTCGAAGATGGTCTCGATGTAGCTCAGGTTTTCCTGGATGGCGCGCTGCTTGAGGCGCTGCAGGCCGTCATGCGCGTTGGTCGAGGCGACGGGATTGAAATAGGCGAAGGTGTCGAAGAACTGGCGGTCCGGCGCCGGCTGCGGGCCGCTGTGGTTGTAGAAATCCTTGTCCGACCAGTGCTGCAGCAGCTGGGCCAGCAGCGTGTTGTCGCCCATCACCTGCTGCCCCGTCACGCAGCTGCGCTCGGCGGCCGGCTTGGCCAGCTCGGCGGCGATGGCGGCCTGGTCGGTCTCTATCATGTAGTTGGCGCGCTTGACGCAGTAGTGCTGCTGGTCCACCCACTCCAGGTACTGCTCGGCGTAGATCGCGCCCGAATAGTGGTGGTGCAGGTCGCCGCCCTTGGGCATCATGGTGAAGAACATCGTCAGCTCGGCCAGCCTGGGCTCGCTGCCGGCCACCAGGGCGGCAAAGTGGCGCCTGGTGATCTCTTCGTTGCTGGCAGCGGTGGCCGCATGGGCCGCGTGCGGCAAGGCGCAGGCGGCAAGGGTGGCGGATACCATCAGGCTGGCGATCGTTTTATGCATGCAGTGTACTCGCTAAGGTTGAACGGCTATCTTCAGGCAGCGTCGCGCACGTGGACCGGACGCCCGGCCGCAAAGGTGGCGGCCACGGCGCGGTCGTCGCCCAGCAGCGCCAGCGCGAACAGCAATTCCTCCAGGCTGTCGCAACGGCTGGTGCGGCGCTGCAGCAGCGGCGTGGCTTGCGGGTCGAGCACAATGAAGTCCGCTTCCGCGCCGGGCGCGAAACTGCCTATCGTGCCCTCCAGTTGCATGGCGCGGGCCGCGCCCAGCGTGGCCAGGTAGAACATGCGCAGGGCCGGCAGGTAGCTGCCTGTCAAGCGCGCTACTTTATAGGCTTCATTCATGGTTTGCAACATCGAGCACGAGGTGCCGCCGCCCACATCCGTGGCCAGCGCCAGCCGCATGCCGGCCGCGTCAGCCCGGGCGAAGTCGAACAGGCCGCTGCCCAGGAACAGGTTGGAGGTGGGACAGACGGCGGCGGCGGCGCCCGATTCGGCCATGCGGGCGCGGTCGGCTTCGGTTAGCCAGATGCAGTGGCCGTACACGGCGCGCGGGCGCAGCAGGCCGCAGCGGTCGTACACGTCGAGGTAGCTGCGGGCGGCGGGGAACAGCTCGCGCACCCAGCGGCATTCATCCTCGTTTTCCGACACGTGGCTTTGCACGAAGGTGTCCGGCCAGGCGGCGGCCAGTTCGCCGGCCAGGCGCAGCTGGGCCTCGCTGGAGGTGGGCGCGAAACGGGGCGTGATGGCGTACAGGGCGCGGCCCCGCTTGTGCCAGCGCCGTATCAGCGCCTCGCTGTCGCGCGCGCCCGATTCGGCCGTGTCGCGCAAGAATTCCGGGCAGTGGCGGTCCATCAGCACCTTGCCGGCCACCATGCGCAGCTGGCGCTGTTCGCTGGCGGCGAAGAAGGCGTCGACCGAGGCCGCGTGCACGGTGCAGTACACCATGGCGGTGGTGGTGCCGCAGCGCAGCAGCTCGTCGAGGAAGAACTCGGCCACCTGGGCCGCGTGCTGCGGGTCGCCGAACAGGCGCTCGGTGGGGAAGGTATAGGTTTCCAGCCACGGCAGCAGGCCCGGGGCCGGCGAGGCGATCATGTCCGTCTGCGGATAGTGGACGTGGGTGTCGATGAAACCGGGCGTGATCAGCTTGCCGCTGTAGTCGTGCAGCTCGGTGCCGGGGGCCAGCGTGGCGTGCAGCGCGGCGTAGTCGCCGGCCGCCACCACTTTGCCCTCGTCCACCAGCAGCAGGCCATCGTCGTGCCAGGCGTGGGCCTGCTCGCTGAAGGCGGGATCGGCGTGGAAGTGGAGCAGGCTGGCGCGGTAGGCTTGCATCGGCGTCCCCGATCAGACGGCCGTCTGCACGGCCGCGATGGCGCGCAGGATGGCTTCGCTGGTGGCCGGCGCATCGAGCGGCGGCCGCACCCGGTGCTGGCCCACGCTGGAAATGGCGTCGCGGATGGCGAAGAACACGGAGAACGGCAGCAGCAGCGGCGGTTCGCCCACGGCCTTGGAGCGGTGGATGCTGTCTTCCACGTTGGCGTTGGCGTACAGGCGCACGCGGAAGGCGTCCGGACAGTCGGAGACGGCGGGGATCTTGTAGGTCGACGGCGCATGCGTCATCAGCTTGCCGTCCCCGTTCCACCACAATTCCTCCGTCGTCAGCCAGCCCATGCCCTGGATGAAGGCGCCCTCCACCTGGCCGATGTCGATGGCAGGATTGAGTGAACGGCCCGCGTCGTACAGCACATCGGCCTGCAGCAGCTTCCATTCGCCCGTCAACGTATCGACCACCACTTCGGCCACCGCCGCGCCGTAGGCGAAATAGGAAAACGGGTGGCCCTGCATGGTGACAGGGTCCCAGTGCAGGCCGGGCGTGGCGTAGAAGCCGTCCGACCACAGCTGGACCCGCGCCAGGTAGGCTTGCCGCACCAGTTCCGCGAACGGCACGGCCTGGCCATGCACGTGTACCTGGTTGCCGCAGAAGCGCACGGCGGCGGCCGTGCCGCCATACACGCAGGCGGCCAGCACGGCCAGCCGCTCGCGGATGTGGCGCGCCGCGTCCTGGGCCGCCTTGCCGTTCAGGTCCGCGCCGGTGGAGGCGGCCGTGGCCGAGGTGTTGGCCACCTTGGCCGTGTCGGTGGCCGTCACCCGCACCCGGTCCAGGTCCAGCCCCAGTTCATGCGCCACCACCTGCATCACCTTGGTGTTGATGCCCTGCCCCATCTCCGTGCCGCCGTGGTTGACCAGCACCGAGCCGTCGGCATAGACGTGCACCAGGGCGCCGGCCTGGTTCAAATGGGTGACGTTGAAGGCGATGCCGAACTTGACGGGCGTGAGCGCAATGCCCTTCTTCAGCACGGGACTGCGCTCGTTGAACCGGGCGATGGCGGCCCGGCGCAGCCGGTAGTCGCTGCCCTGCTCCAGGTCGGCCACCAGTTCCGCGATCACGTTGTCGACGATGGGCTGGCCGTAGGGCGTGACGTTACGCTCCGTGATGCCGTAGAAGTTACGGCGCCGTACGTCGAGCGGATCGCAACCGAGGTGGCGGGCAATGTCGTCGATGATGTATTCGATGGCGATGGCGCCCTGCGGTCCGCCAAAGCCGCGGAACGCCGTGTTGGACTGGGTGTTGGTCTTGCCGCAGGCGGCCCGGATCTCCACGTCCGACAGATAGTAGGCATTGTCGAAGTGGCACACGGCGCGCGTGGCGACGGGGCCGGACAGGTCGGCCGAGTAGCCGGCCCGCAGCGTCATGTCCACCCGCGCGGCCAGGATGCGGCCGTCCGCATCGTAGCCGGCCTCGTATTCGTAGTAGAAGCAGTGGCGCTTGCCGGTGACGAGCATGTCGTCGTCGCGGTCGGCGCGCAGCTTGACGGGACGCTGCAGCCGGTGGGCGGCCAGCCCGGCCACGGCCGCCCACAGGGCCGACTGCGATTCCTTGCCGCCGAAACCGCCACCCATGCGCCGGCATTCCACCTGCACCTGGTGCGCCGGCAGGGCCAGCGCGTGGGCCAGCACATGCTGCATCTCGCTCGGGTGCTGGGTCGAGCACAGCACCTGCAGGCACTGGTCTTCACGCGGGATGGCGTAGGCCACCTGGCCTTCCAGGTAGAAGTGCTCCTGGCCGCCCACGAACAGCCGGCCCCGCACCTTGTGCAAGGCCTGGTCCAGCGCCGCCTGGCAGTCGCCCCGCTGCAGCAGCATGGGCGGCAGCACGTGGGCGCGCGCGTCCCTGGCCTGCTGCGGGGTGAAGATGGCGGGCAAATCGGCATAGCCGACGACGGCGCGGCGGGCCGCGCGGCGGGCGTTGTCGTGGGTGTCTGCCACCACGACGAAGATGGGCTGGCCCACGTACAGCACTTCGCCGTCGGCCAGGATGGGATCGTCGTGCAGGATGGGACCGCATTCGTTCACGCCGGGGAAGTCCTGCGCCGTGTAGACGGCCGCCACGCCGGGCGCGGCCAGCACGGGCGCCAGGCCCAGCGCCGTGATGCGGGCGTGGGCCCGCGACGACAGTCCCAGCGCCGCGTGCAGCGTGCCCTGGATTTCCGGCACGTCGTCGGCGTAGGTGGCCTTGCCCAGCACATGCAGGCGGGCCGATTCATGGGGGCTGGGCAGGCCGACGGCGGCCCATGCCGTGACCTGGCGTTCCGTTGCGCCGGCGTAGTTCATGGCGACATCCTTTCAGGCGCGGTGAGCGTGAAAGCGGCTGGCGCCGGCCACGGCCTGTATTGGCGCGGCACCTCGGGAGACTACGCCATCATACGCCCGAATCTGCCCGCCCGGCCGCGCCGGCCGTCAGCCCATGCTGCCGTTACGCCACAAACGGATGGTGCGTGTGCCAGTGTTCGGCGATGTCGATGCGGCGCGTGATCCACACCTGGTCGTGGCTTTGCACGTAGTCGAGGAAGCGCGCCAGCGCGGCGGCCCGGGCCGGACGGCCCACCAGCCGGCAATGCAGGCCGATGGACAGCATCTTCGGCTGGTTCAGGCCATCCGGGTCGCCTTCCGCGTACAGCACGTCGAAGGCATCCTTCAGGTAGTCGAAGAACTGGGTGCCCGAATTGAAGCCCTGCATGGCGGCGAAGCGCATGTCGTTGGTGTCGAGCGTGTAGGGCACGATCAGCTGCGGCGCCACGGCGGCCTGGCCGTTGGCGTCCGTGTAGTCCACCTGCTGCCAGAACGGCAGGTCGTCGCCATAGTGGTCGGCGTCGTAGCGGAAGCCGCCATGCTCGACCACCAGCTTGCGCGTGTTGGGCGAATCGCGGCCCGTGTACCAGCCTTGCGGCGTGGTGCCCGTCAGGTCCTTGATGATGGCCACCGCTTCCTGCATGTGGGCCCGCTCGGTCGCCTCGTCCATGTTCTGGTAGGAGATCCAGCGCAGGCCGTGGCAGGCGATTTCATGGCCCAGCTGCTGGAAGGCGGCCACCGCCTCCGGGTTGCGCTTGAGCGCCATGGCCACGCCGAACACGGTCAGCGGCAGCTTGCGCTCCTCGAACATGCGCAGCAGACGCCACAGGCCGGCCCGCGAGCCGTACTCGTAGATCGATTCCATGCTCAGATGGCGGCTGGGGAAGGCGGCCGCGCCGATGATCTCCGACAGGAACGTTTCCGAGGCCGGGTCGCCGTGCAGCACGTTGTTTTCGCCGCCTTCCTCGTAATTGAGCACGAACTGCAGCGCCACCCGGGCCCGCTTGGGCCAGTTGGCGTGCGGTGGGTTGCGGCCGTAGCCGATCATGTCGCGCGGGTAGTTGTCGTAAGTTGTCATCGTCAGTCAGTCGGAAAGGGGGGGCAATGAAGGATATATGGCGCATCATATATTGCTCCACTTGCGCCGGTATATGATTTGTTGCATAGACAGTTATACCCAAACATATACAAAGGACAGATCATGGGAAAGCTTAGTACGCACGTGCTCGATATCACCGTGGGCAAACCTGGCGCCGGCGTCAAGGTGGCGCTGTATGCCGTCGGGCCGGCCGGCAAGACCTTGCTGAAAACGGATGTCACCAACGCCGACGGCCGCTGCGCGCCCCTGCTGGAAGGCGACACCATGCAGGCCGGCAAATACGAGCTGGTGTTCGATGCGGGCGACTATTTCGCGGCGCAGGGCGTGCAACAACCGTCGCCCCGCTTCATCGACCAGGTAACGCTGGCCTTCGGCATCGCCAGCGTGGAGCAGAATTACCACGTGCCGCTGGTGGTATCGCCATGGGCTTACTCCACCTACCGCGGCAGCTGATTTCCCCCTCCTCCAACGCGCGGTCGCCCGCCTGCCCGTGCGACCTGCGCGCAACGCTAGCAATTTGATAGTCAATATCGGACACGGGCATCCCGGTCGCCCGCGTCGCCGGTAACCGACTTCCGCTCAAGAATGCGCCGATTCCTTGGTGCATAACGGCTAAATCCGTAGCATGATGACGCTTGCGGCCGGGGCCAACCGGCGGCAGCAGGCTTGCATCGGGATAGTCGCGGGCGCCGCCACGCGCCTTCCCCGCCTGCACTGTGCAAGGGCAATCGCGCCGGCTACCAGGGACAACCGAAATCATGCAAGACCACGCCGAAGTCTCCATCGAGCAATTGCGGGTAGGCCTGTACGTCCACCTGGACTTGAAGTGGTTCGAGCATCCGTTCGCCTTCAGCCACTTCAAGATCAAGGATGAGGAGCAGATCCAGGTGCTGCGCGGACTGGGCTTGCGCACGGTGCGCATCAGCCCGGCCCTGAGCGATCCGGGCGCCGCCACGGCGGCGGCCACTGGCGCCGCCGCATCTGCACCTGCACCTGCACCTACATCGGCAACGGCATCGGCACCCGCGCCGGCGCCGGCCGACGCGCCCGCCCTGTCGACCATGCAGCAGGCCAAGCGAGCCATGATGGCACGCATCAACCAGCAGCGCGAGCAGGCCGGCCTTATCGAAAAAGCGTTTCTCGACGCGGCCCGCACCATCCGCACCATCGAAACCAATCTGTTCAGCAACCCGGCCGCCAGCGTGGAAAAGGCCAGCCAGCTGGTGACGCAGATCGTCGATTCCATCCTGTGCGCGCCGGAACTGGCGATCCACGTGATGGGCGACAAGGTGGGCGGCGAGGAACTGTATCTGCACTCGCTCAACGTGACCATGCTGTCGATGATGATCGCGCGCGACATCGAACTGCCGCACGCCGTCATCTCCATGCTGGGCATGGGCGCGCTGCTGCACGACATCGGCCTCAAGAACGTGCCCGACAAGATCATCAACAAGCCCGACGCCCTCACCCGCGCCGAACAGAACGTCTACCAGCTGCACTGCCAGTACGGGGCCGACATGGCCAAGCAGCTGGGCCTGGCACCGGCCGTGGCGGCCATCATCCGCGACCACCACGAGCTGTACGACGGCAGCGGCTATCCGCGTGCGCTCAAGGGCGACGCCATCGGCCTGCTGACCCGCATCGTCTCCATCGCCGACCATTACGACGAACTGTGCAACCCGGCCCACCTGGCGGCCGCCCTCACGCCGCACGACGCCCTGTCGCAGATGTTCGCCCGCCAGCGCGACAAGTTCGATCCCAAGCTGCTGCAGATCTTCATCCGCTGCCTGGGCGTCTACCCGCCCGGCACCGTGGTGCAACTGTCGAACGGCGTGCTGGGCATGGTGGCCACCGTCAACACCAGCAAGCCCATGAAGCCCATCGTCGTCATCTACGATGCGGCCGTGCCCAAGCACGAGGCCATCCTGGTCGACATGGAGCGCGAGTCTAGCCTGAACATCGTCAAGTCGCTCAAGCCGGCCCAGGTGCCGCAGGACGTGCTGCTCTACCTCAGTCCGCGCAAACGGGTCAGCTACTACTTCGACGCCAACACCGGCGGCCAGGGGGCGTCGGCCTCATGAGCAGCCGCAGCCTCCAGCAGCTGATGCTCGACCACAGCCCCCACATGATGCTGCTGGTCGAGCCGCACAGCCTGCGCATCATCGGCGCCAACCGCGGCGTGGCGCTGGCCTTGGGCTATCGCGAGGAACAGCTGGACGGCATGGCCATCACGGAAATCGAAAGCTCGTTACCCGACGTGTTCTACTGGGAGGACGTGCGCAACGGCGTGTACCAGGACATCGAAGCGCAGGAAGGCGAATACCGCTGCGCCGACGCCACCATGCTGACGGTGGCCAAGTCGGTGCGCGTGATCGAGCACGAAGGAGCCCCGCTGCTGCTGGTGCAGGCACGCGACATCCGCCACGAGCGCCAGGTGGAGGACCTGCTGGAACAGACCCTGTCGCAGCTGCGCGCCACGCTCGAATCGACAGGCAACGGCATCCTGGTGCTGGACTGGCAGGGCAAGATCGTCAGCATGAATCGCCTGTTCAGCAATATGTGGGGGGTGCCGGCCGGCTTGCTGGACGCGCGCGACGACGACGCCATCCTCAGCTTCCTGTCGGCCCGGGTGACGCAAAGCGCGTTGTGCCACACGCTGCTGCGCGAAGTGGTGAGCGAAGAAGAAACAGAGGACCTGCTGCAGCTGCTGGACGGGCGCGTGTTCGAATGCCGCTCGCGCCCCCAGTACCTGGGCGAGCGCATCGTCGGCCGGGTGTTCAGCTACACCGACATCACGGAGCGCCAGCGGGCCGAGGTGGCGTTGCGCGAATCGAGAGACCAGCTGGAGGCGCGCGTGCTGAGCCGCACGGCCGACCTGCAACGCGCCAATGCCACGCTGGAGACGGAAAAGGCCCGCCAGCAGGAACTGATCCACAAGCTCAACGAAGCCCAGAACCAGCTGCTGCAGTCGGAAAAGATGGCCTCGATCGGCGTGCTGGCGGCCGGGGTGGCGCACGAGATCAACAACCCCATCAGCTTCGTCAATTCCAACCTGAACGCCTTGCAGCAATATGCGCGCGACATGCTGCGCCTGCTCGACGAATACGAGGCGGGCGAAGCGGCATTGGCGCCCGAACGGCTGGCCACCATCGCCCGCCTCAAGCAGGAAATCGATGCCGACTTCCTGCGCGAAGACCTGGGCAGCCTGCTCGACGAATCGCGCGAGGGGCTGGAGCGGGTGATGCGCATCGTCCAGGACCTGAAGTATTTCTCGCACGTGGACAGCAGCGGGCTGGTAATGGCCAACCTGGAACAGGGGCTGGACAGCACGCTCAACGTGGTGTGGAACGAGATCAAGTACAAGGCCGAGGTGGTCAAGGAATATGGCGGCATCGCCCAGATCACCTGCTTCCCGTCGCAGCTGAACCAAGTGTTCATGAACCTGCTGGTCAACGCCGCCCACGCCATCGAAGACAAGGGCCGCATCACGGTGCGCACCGGCAGCGACGATACCCATGTGTGGGTCGAGATCGAGGACAGCGGCAAGGGCATACCGCCCGAGCACCGCGACCGCATCTTCGAGCCCTTCTTCACCACCAAGCCGGTCGGCAAGGGCACGGGGCTGGGCCTGTCGCTATCGTACGGCATCGTGCAAAAGCATGGCGGCCACATCGAGGTGCACAGCGAGGTGGGCAAAGGCTCCGTGTTCCGGGTGGTGCTGCCGCTGGTGCGGGCCGCGGAGCCGGAGGATGTGGCGACGGTCCAATGATCCGAGACCGTCCTCCCGCACTGCCGTGCCACGTAGCGGAACATGGCCGGAATTGCTAACATTGCCAGCACCAACGTAACGGCAACGCCCCCGCCACGACCACCATGCTCACCACCACTTGCCACTGCGGCGCCGTCCGCATCGCCATTCCGCACGCGCCGGAGACGGTAATCAACTGCAACTGCTCCATTTGCCGCCGGCTCGGCGCCCTGTGGGCCTACTATCCCGTCGGCACCGTCACCATCAGCGGCCACCCGGAGCATACGACCGGCTATGTCTGGGGCGACCGGACGCTGAGCACGGTGCGCTGCCGCCATTGCGGCTGCGTCACCCACTGGGAACCACTGACGGACGAGGCCAAGGACCGGATGGGCGTCAACATCCGCAATTTCGAACCGGAGCAGATCGGCGACGTGCGCATCCGCCGCTTCGACGGCGCCGACAGCTGGACCTATCTCGACGACTGAGCGCCCGGCGCCGCGCACCACCACTGCCGCGGGCTCGCGTTCCCGTCGCACCGGGCCGCCGCCACGGCACTGGTCCGGCACGACACGCCGCGCACGGCGGCTCGCATTCCAGCGCCCGCCAGCCATTTTCCACCCGCAGAAAATACGTATAATCGGGCTGCCGGTTGAGCCGGCAAGTTATGTACGTCTTCAGGGCGGGGTGCAATTCCCCACCGGCGGTAAGGCCGGCGCATCGTTGCGATGTGTCCGGCCAAGCCCGCGAGCGCTTGCCATCGTTTCGTCAGGAACAACGGCAAGGTCAGCAGATCTGGTGCGATGCCAGGGCCGACGGTAACAGTCCGGATGAAAGACGATGTGCCCAACTTGATATGCCTGCTCCCTGCCGTTCGCGGCGGGCGCCGGGCCGCTGTCGCTTGGCCATGCACTTCTCCCCTGAAACGTCTTTTGCAACTTCACTTTGCGGAGCGTTTCTACATGTTCAATACCACCAACCCGACGATAGATCCCAACCATACCGTTGCGCCGCAGGCGCCGTTCGCCCAGCGCCTGCAACGGGCCCTGGCCGACTTGCGGGCCGGCCGCGCCGTACTGCTGATGGACGATTTCGACCGCGAGAACGAGGCCGACCTGATCGTCGCGGCCGAACACCTCAGCGTCGACGCCATGGCCAGGCTGATCCGTGATGGCAGCGGCATCGTCTGCCTGTGCCTCACGGACGAGCGCCTGCGCCAGCTGGACTTGCCGCCCATGGTGGCGCACAACGGCAGCCGCCACGGCACCGCCTTCACCGTCACCATCGAAGCGCGGCACGGCGTGACGACGGGCGTGTCGGCGGCCGACCGCGTGACGACGATACGGGCCGCCATCGCGCCCGGCGCCACGCCGGACGACCTGGCCCGGCCCGGCCACGTGTTCCCGCTGCGGGCCGTGCCAGGTGGCGTGCTGAGCCGACGGGGCCATACGGAAGGGTCGGTCGACCTGATGCGGCTGGCCGGCCTGCAGCCGGCGGCCGTGCTGTGCGAGCTGATGAACCCTGATGGGACGATGAGCAAGGGCACGCAGGTCGCACAGTATGCCGCCACCCACGACCTGGTGCAGCTGACCATCGCCGAACTGGCCGCCTATCTGCAACAGAGGCAATAAAGACGGCGCGCCGGACCGGGGGCGGCGCCATCCGGCTGGTCCTGTCGCCGGCGGGCCGGTCCTGATGCTGTCAGGCCGGGCGCGGCGCCATCAGCAGGCGCAGCGCGATGACGAGGGCGCAGGCGACGGCGATGCTGCCGCCCAGATAGACGGCCCCGATATCGCCGCCGTTGGCCAGCGCACCGGCCAACGGCCCCGTGACGCCGAGCGAGATGTCGAGGAAGGCCACGTAGGCGCCCATCGCCGCGCCGCGGCTTTGCGGCGGCGCCCGCTTGACGGCCTCCACCCCGAAACCGGGAAAGGCCAGCGAATAGCCAAAGCCGGTCAGCGCGGCGCCCACATACACCAGCGGCGGCGCCCCCGCCTGCCAGATGCACAGCTGGCCGGCGATTTCGATCAGCACGCACACCAGGGCCACTTTCGCGCCGCCGATCTGGTCGGGCAAGTAGCCGAACAGCAGGCGCGCGCCGATGAAGGCGGCGCCGAACGCGGTAAAGGCCAGCGCCGGGTTGCCCCACTGGCGCGCCGCGAACAGCAGCGAAATGAAGCCGGTGATGACGCCGAAGCCGACGCTGGACAAGGCCAACCCCATGCCGGGCCACCAGACGGCGCCCAGCACCTTGTAGAACGGCATGCGGCGTGTGCTGGCAGGCACCGGGCCGGCCCTGCCCAGCAACACCAGCATGGCGCACAGCGGCGCCGCCATGCCGGCCACGGCGATGCCTAGCAGACCGTAGCCGCCGTAGATGGCCACGCCGGCCGGCGCGCCGGCCGCGTAGGCGCCGTACATGGCGATGCCGACCCAGGCCATCACCTTGCCCGCGTGTTGCGGACCGACCAGGCCCACACCCCAGCTCAAGGCGCCCGTCACGATCAGGCTCTCGGCGCAGCCGAGCAGCAGGCGGCCGGCCAGCAGCACGCCCACCGACAACGCCGGCTGGCGCAGCAGCGCCAGCGAGACGGCGTAAATGAGGGCGGAAACGGCGGCCAGCGCGAAGCCGGTCACCACGGTGCGCCTGGCGCCGCGCGTATCGGCCATGGCGCCGGCCCAGGCACGGGTCAGCAATGCCGCCACGAACTGTGCGCCGGCCACCACGCCGACCAGCACGGTGCTCAGGCCCAGACGGTCATGCACGTGCAAGGGCAGCACGGGCAACGCCAGGCCGATGGTCATGAAACTGAGCAGCACCGCCGCCACGATGGGCAGGATGCGCGCCAGCACGCTGTGCGCGGCAGGCGGGGCCATGCCGGGCCCGCTGGCCGGGGCCGGGTGGGCAGGTTTTTTTTGCGGAATCATATTGCGTCTTTCGTCGATGGATGGGAAGCGCCGGCCGCCATCGTCAGTAACGGAACGGCCGGCCTCAAAATGCGAGCAATTGCTCACATATAGGCCATATTGTAAAATTAACATCCCGCCACGAAAACTCGCATCCGCCCGCCGCCATGCCCACCATCCCGCAGCCCCGCAAAGCGCCACGCCAGGCCCGTTCCCGGCATACCGTCGACACCATCCTGGAGGCGACGGCTCGCGTTTTCGCCGTCCACGGCTATGCCGGCACCAATACCAACCTGATCGCCGAGCGGGCCGGCATCAGCGTCGGCTCGCTGTACCAGTACTTCGACAACAAGGATGCCCTGATCGCGGCCCTGCACCAGCGCCATGGCGAGCACATGCGGCAAACGGTGGCAACCGTACTGGCGCACGCGGCCGCAACGACGCTCGAAGGACAGATCCAGGCCCTGATACGGGCCCTGCTGGCCGCGCACATGGTCGAACCGGCCCTGCACAAGATGCTGGAACGGGAGTTTCCCTATTTCGACGCGCCACAGGCGGACAACGCGGCCGACCAGGACATCTTCCTGCGGGTGCGGGCGCTGCTCGACGCGTGGCAGGACGCCATCGCGCCGCGCGACCTGGACCTGGCGACCTGGGTCATCCTGCACATCATGGAGTCGATGGTGCATGCGGCCGTGATCGACGCCCCCGGTTATCCGCTGGCCGACATCGAGCACGCCATCGTGGCCGCCGTCATGGGCTACCTGACGTTCGGGCGCGCGCGGCCCGCGTGAGCGCGACGCCGAACCTCCCCTGGCGGCGCCCCCGGCCGCGGGCGCGCACCGGCCCGGACGGGCGCCGCCGCCCCGCCGGCAAGCTCGCGCCATCTGCTGGCAAAACGGGCAAACTTGCATCGATGTCGCCCTTGCCTTAGAATCCAGAACTCTGTGGCCGCCGTGCGGGCCATCCCGTTCTGGCTCCGTGCCGTTGTTGGCCGGCCAGTTTCCCATGCAAGATTCTTTACGGTGACCCTTGGATACCGTGCCGTTCTGGGTGCAACTGCTTGCGCTCGCCCTCCTGATATTGTGCTCGGCCTTCTTCGCGATGGCGGAAACCGCCCTGATGGCGGCCAACCGCCACCGGCTGCGCCATTTGGCCAAGCGCGGCAGCCGCAGCGCCATCACCACCCTGTGGCTGCTCGACCGCACCGACAAGCTGCTGTCGCTGGTGCTGATCGCCAACACCCTGATCAACGCCATGGCCACGGCGCTGGTGACGGCGATCGCCATCGACACCTTCGGCCATGACGACAACGTGATCACCATCTCCACCAGCGTGGTGGCGTTCCTGCTGATCGTGTTCGCGGAAATCTCGCCCAAGGTGATCGGCGCCACCTATCCGGAAAAGATCGCACTGCCCACCAGCATGGTGCTCAAGCCGCTGATGGCCGTGGCCAAGCCCCTGATCTGGTTCGTCAACCTGTTCGTCAACCTGGTGCTCAAGCCGCTGCGCATCAAGGATGGCACCCACCAGCACGACGCCCGCCTGTCGCCCGAGGAGCTGCGCTCCATCGTGCTCGAAGGGGGCAACTTCATCCCGCAAAAGCACAAGAGCATCCTGCTCAACCTGTTCGACCTGGAAACCATCTCGGTCGAGGACATCATGACGCCGCGCTCGCAGATCGAGGCGCTGGACCTGGCCTTGCCGGTGGACGAGATCAAGCACGAGCTGACCACCTGCTACCACAACAAGCTGCCCGTCTACGAGGGCGAGATCAACCAGATCGTCGGCATCCTGCACGTGCGCAAGGCCGTGGCCCTGCTCAACCAGGAGGAAGAGTTGACCGTGGAGCACTTCCGCGCCCTGCTGACGACGCCCTACTTCATTCCCCAGGACACGGGCGTGTTCACCCAGCTGCAATACTTCCAGGAAAACCGCGAGCGGCTGGGCATCATCGTCGACGAGTACGGCGAAGTGCAGGGCCTGGTCACGCTGGACGACATCATCGAGGAAATGATAGGCGAGTTCACCACCTCCATGCCGGGCGCGGCCCGGGCCGACAGCTTCGGCTGGAACGAGCAGGGCGAATGCCTGCTCGAAGGGGCCACGGCATTGCGTGACATTAATAAGCGTCTGGGATTAAACTTCCCCCTGGACGGGCCGAAAACCCTGAATGGGATGATGCTGGAATTGTTGCAGGAAATTCCGGAAGCGCCCATCAGCGTCAAGATCGGCCAGTGCGTGATCGAGGTGGTGCAAGTGCAGCACCAGTCGATCAAAGTGGTGAAATTGATACGGCCGGGCAGCAAGCGCGCTTCCTGAGCAGATTCGCGGCAACCCCGCCGTTGCTGGCGTCCTGCCGCGCGGGGCGCACGGGTGCCGGTTGTGCGGAGACACATTGTTGCCGCACGGCAACGAATTGCTTTACAAACTTGATTCCTAAGGGCATTATCCGATGGCTAGTCGCGCGGCAGGCCACTGCTGTCCGCTCCACTTTCCCGATTGATTTCCTCACAGCGCGCTCCTATGGCAGCAGTCCTCCCCAACACGGCGCCCACGCCCCCCTTGCCGGGGCTGGCGCGGGCTTTGATGCAAGCCGGACGCCTGAACGCCCAGCAGGCGGAGGCGCTGCAAAAGAAGGCGGCCAACGACAAGCTGCCCTTCATCGACACGCTGCTGGCCAGCGGCACCATCGACGCCGCCGCACTGGCCACATTTTGCTCGGAAACCTATGCCTACCCCCAGGTCGACCTGGCCAGCCTGAACCTGGACGTGCTGCCGCCCAAGAGCATAGACAGCAAACTGATGTACGGCCAGCGCGTGCTGGCCCTGGCCAAGCGCGGCAACAAGATGTCGGTCGCCATTTCGGACCCGACCAACCTGCAGGCCCTGGACCAGATCAAGTTCCAGACCGAATCGACGGTCGAACCGGTGATCGTGGCCCACGACGCCCTGCTCAAGCTGCTGGCCGCGCTCAGCAAGAGCACCGAACAGAGCATCAACGACATGGTGGGCGAGGAACAGGATATCCAGTTCGCCGAGGACGACAGTCCCGTCACCACGGCCGCGGCCGACCAGGCCGCCAGCGAAGTGGAAGACGCGCCCATCGTGCGCTTCCTCAACAAGATGCTGATGGACGCCGTCAACATGGGCGCCTCCGACCTGCATTTCGAACCGTTCGAAAAGTTCTACCGGATCCGCTTCCGGGTCGACGGCGTGCTGATCGAGCACGCCCAGCCGCCCATTTCGATCAAGGAAAAGCTGGTATCGCGCATCAAGGTGCTGGCCAAGCTCGACATATCGGAAAAGCGCGTCCCGCAGGATGGCCGCATGCGCCTGATCGTGTCGCCCACCAAGACCATCGACCTGCGCATCTCGACCCTGCCCACGCTGTTCGGCGAGAAGACGGTGATGCGTATCCTGGACGCCACCCAGGCCCAGATGGGCATCGACGCCCTCGGCTACGACCCGGACCAGAAGGCCCTGCTGCTTGACGCCATCCACCGTCCCTACGGCATGGTGCTGGTGACGGGGCCGACCGGCTCGGGCAAGACGGTCTCGCTGTACACCTGTCTGAACGTGATCAACAAGCCCGGCATCAACATCTCGACGGCCGAAGACCCGGCCGAGATCAACCTGCCCGGTGTGAACCAGGTCAACGTCAACGACAAGGCCGGCCTGACCTTCCCGGTGGCCCTCAAGTCGTTCCTGCGGCAAGACCCGGACATCATCATGGTGGGCGAGATCCGCGACCTGGAGACGGCCGACATCGCCATCAAGGCGGCCCAGACCGGCCACATGGTGTTCTCCACCCTGCACACCAACGACGCCCCGTCGACCCTGACGCGGCTGATGAACATGGGGGTGGCGCCGTTCAACATCGCCTCGTCCGTGATCCTGATCACGGCCCAGCGCCTGGCGCGCCGGCTGTGCACCTGCAAGCAGCCGGTCGACATTTCCGACGAACTGCTCATCAAGGCCGGCTTCGGGCCCGAGGAGCTCGATGGCAGCTGGAAGCCGTACGGCCCGGTCGGCTGCGAACGATGCAACGGCGGCGGCTACAAGGGCCGGGTCGGCATCTACCAGATCATGCCGATCTCGCCGGCCATCGAAGCGTTGATCCTGGCCAGCGGCAACGCCATGCAAATTGCGGCCCAGTCCGAGGCCGAGGGCGTCAAATCGCTGCGCCAGTCGGGCCTGGTCAAGGTCAAGAACGGCCTGACCAGCCTGGAAGAAGTCCTCGGCTGCACCAACGAATAGGAAAGTGACCATGGCCACATCGAGCGGTACCCCGATCAAGGAATCCGTCTTTGCCTGGGAGGGCAAGGACAAGACCGGCAAGACCGTGCGCGGCGAACTGCGCGCCGGCGGCGAGGCCGTCGTCAACGTGACGCTGCGCCGCCAGGGCATCATGGTGACCAAGGTCAAGAAAAAGGTCTACCGCAGCGGCAAGAAAGTGACGGACAAGGACATTTCCCTGTTCACGCGCCAGCTGGCCACCATGATGAAGGCCGGCGTGCCCCTGCTGCAATCGTTCGACATCGTCGGCAAGGGCCACAGCAACCCGTCCGTGTCCAAGCTGGTGCTGGACTTGCGGGCCGACATCGAGACCGGTACCAGCCTGAACCAGGCGTTCCGCAAGTTCCCCCTGTATTTCGACCCCCTGTTCTGCAACCTGGTGGGGGCCGGCGAACAGGCCGGTATCCTGGAAGACCTGCTGACCCGGCTGGCGATCTACAAGGAAAAGACGCTGGCCATGAAGGCCAAGATCAAGTCGGCCCTGATGTATCCGGTCTCCATCCTGGCCGTGGCCTTCATCGTCACGGCCGTCATCATGATCTGGGTGGTGCCGGCCTTCAAGGAAGTGTTCAAGAGCTTTGGCGCCGACCTGCCGGCCCCCACCCTGGCCGTGATGGCGATCTCGGAATTTTTCGTCAAGTGGTGGTACGTGATCTTCGGCGGCCTGTTCGGCGGCATCTATTTCTTCTTCCGGGCCTGGCAGCGCTCGCTCAAGGTGCAGCGCTTCATGGACGTGGCCCTGCTCAAGGCGCCCATCTTCGGCGACGTGATCCGCAAGGCCACCATCGCCCGCTGGACCCGCACCCTGGCCACCATGTTCGCGGCCGGCGTGCCGCTGGTCGAGTCGCTCGACTCGGTGGGCGGGGCGGCCGGCAACGCCGTCTACCTGGACGCCACGCGCCGCATCCAGAGCGAAGTGAGCACCGGCACCAGCCTGACGGTAGCCATGCAGAACGCCGACGTGTTCCCCAACATGGTGACGCAGATGGTGGCCATCGGCGAGGAATCCGGTTCGCTCGACGCCATGCTGGGCAAGGTGGCCGATTTCTACGAGGAAGAAGTGGACGACGCCGTCGCTTCCCTGTCGAGCCTGATGGAACCGCTGATCATGGTGATCCTGGGCGTGATCATCGGCGGCCTGGTGATCGCCATGTACCTGCCCATCTTCAAGCTCGGCTCCGTGGTGTAACGCCGGGGGGGGCCGCGCGCCGGCCCCCGCCACTCAAAAAGCGCCGCAACGGCGCACCGGAATGCTTTAAACTCGACCCGTGACAATAACGACGCCCCCAGGGCGCATCACTCCATGCTGCAATCTACCCTGTTCTTCGCTGCGCCTTTCGACCTCCCCATCAGCCTGATCGCCGGCCTGTTCGGTCTCATGTTCGGCAGTTTCCTCAACGTCGTCATCTACCGCCTGCCGAAAATGATGCAGCGCGAGTCCGACAACTACGTGGCCACGGAAAGCGGCAAGGAGCCGCCCCACACGGACCGCTACAGCCTGGTCGTGCCCCGGTCGGCCTGCCCCCACTGCGGACACCAGATCACGGCCATGGAAAACGTGCCCGTGCTCAGTTACCTGGTGCAGGGCGGCAAGTGCCGGGCCTGCAAGGCGCCCATCTCGGCCCGCTATCCGGCCGTGGAATTGCTGACGGGCGCGCTGGCGGCCCTCATGGTGTGGCACTTCGGCAGCGGTTGGGCCGGGCTGGCGGCGATCGGCTTCGTGTGCGCGCTGGTGGCCATGACCTTCATCGACTACGACACCCAGATGCTGCCGGACGACCTCACGCTGCCCCTGCTGTGGGCCGGTTTGCTGCTCAACATCAACGCCACTTTCGTGCCGCTGCAGGACGCCGTGATCGGCGCCGCGGCCGGCTACCTGGCCCTGTGGTCGATCTACTGGCTGTTCAAGCTGGCCACGGGCAAGGAGGGCATGGGCTACGGCGACTTCAAGCTGCTGGCCGCGCTGGGCGCGTGGATGGGCTGGGCCATCCTGCCGGCCATCATCCTGCTGTCGTCCGTGGTGGGGGCCGTGGTCGGCATCTGCCTGATCGTGTTCGCTCGCCACGGCCGCCACAACCCCATCCCGTTCGGCCCCTACCTGGCCGCCGCCGGCCTGATCGCCCTGCTGTACGGCAAGCAACTGTCGGGCTTCACGTCCGGCCTGCTGGGCTGACATGGGCGGGCAGCCACGTTTCACGGTGGGCCTGACGGGCGGCATCGGCAGCGGCAAGAGCACGGTGGCCGACCTGTTCGCCGCGCGCGGCGTGTCCGTGATCGACACCGACCAGATCGCCCACCGGCTGACGGCGCCGGACGGCGCGGCCATGCCGGCCATCGTGGCCGCGTTCGGGCCCGCGTTCGCCGACGCCGCCGGCGCCCTGGACCGGACCCGCATGCGCCAGCTGGTGTTCGCCGACGCGGGCGCCAAGGCCAGGCTGGAAGCGATTTTGCACCCCCGCATCCGGGCCGAGACGGAGGCGGCCACGGCCGCCGCCACCGGCTGCTATGTGATGCTGGCCATCCCCCTGCTGGTGGAATCGGGCACATGGCGTGCGCGAGTGTCGCGCGTGCTTGCGGTAGACTGCGCGGAATCGGTACAGATCGCCCGGGTGATGGCGCGCAACCACTTGCCAGAAGCGCAAGTGCGGGCCATCATGGCGGCACAGGCCACGCGCCAGGCCCGGCTGGCCGCGGCCGACGACGTGATCGTCAACGACGCCGGGCTGGACGCGCTGGCGCCCCAAATCGAGCGTCTGCACCAGTTATATCTGGCATTTTCGGACAGAACGGCGTCAAACCCCGCACAACGTTTGTAATTTTGCTTCGCTTGCTTCAAAATCACGGGATTACCAGCGGGTCCACACATAAAGGGATGTTATTTTGATCGTCTACGAATATCCTTTCAACGAGCGCATACGTACGTTGTTGCGGTTGGAGGACCTGTACGAGAAATTCAAGTTCTTTGTACATCAAGAACATCCGATGCAGCACCATGTCGCCCTGGCCACCATCTTCGACATGCTGGAAGTGGCCGGACGGGCCGACCTCAAATCCGATTTACTGCAAGAGCTGGAACGCCAGCGCCAGAGCCTGCTGGGCTACCGCATGAACCCCAACGTCCAGGCCGAGACGCTGGACGCCATCCTGGGCGAACTGGACACCGTCAGCAGCGCGCTGGTGGCGGCCCAGGGCAAGACGGGCCAGAACGTGCGCGACAACGAATGGCTGATGTCGATCCGGGGCCGCACCATCATCCCCGGCGGCGCCTGCGAGTTCGACTTGCCGTCCTACTATGCGTGGCAGCAGCGCAGCGCCGAACAGCGCTTCAACGACATCGCCAACTGGTTCGCCCCGCTGGCGCCCCTGTTCGACGCGCTGGCCCTGGTGCTGCGCCTGCTGCGCGACTCGGGCGGCCCGGTCAAGATGATCGCCGTCGGCGGCAGCTACCAGCAAATGCTGCAAGGCAAGGTGTACCAGATGCTGCGCCTGACGCTCGATGAAACGCTGGGCGCCATCCCCGAAATTTCAGCCAACAAATACATGCTGTGGGTACGCTTTACCACCCAGGGCGGCGACCTCAAGCCCAAGCCGCTGGAAGACGATGTCCCCTTCGAGCTCACGCTCTGTAACTTTTGAAGTGAATGCCATGACCGTAGTCGATTGCCCCACCTGCTCCGCCAAAGTGGAGTGGAAGCCGGAAAACAAATACCGCCCGTTCTGCTCGGAACGCTGCAAACAGATCGACCTGGGCGCCTGGGCCGAAGAAAAATACGCCATCCCCGCCGCGCCGCCTGTCGATCCGCTGGACGAGGAATAAACTGCGCGCCCAGCGTCAGCCTGAGTCTCAGGCTCAGGCTCAGTCTCAGCCGTAACGCACCTGCTCCAGCCACTCCAGCAACGGTATGGTGGCCGGCAACAGCGGTTCCACTCCCACTGTCCCCTGCCAGGCAAAGGCCTGGCCTTCCAGCCCTTGCGGCTCGCCTTCCCAGTCGCGGCTGATGAAGAAATGCAGCCGCACGTGGGCGTGCGGATAGACGTGCTCGATGCCGCACCACTCCTGCGCGCTGCGGATGGTCAAGCCCAATTCCTCGACGAATTCGCGCTTGAGCGCCTCCAGCACCGTCTCGCCCGGATCGACTTTGCCGCCGGGGAATTCCCAGTAGCCGTCGTAAGGTTTGCCCACCGGACGCTGGCCCAGCAGCACGTCGCCGTTGGGCTGGATCAGGATGCCGACGGCCACGTCGATGGGGCGCGCTGCCACGCCGCTCATGCCGCCCCATCCTGCGGCAGCTTGCCCGCGTAATCCTTGGCGAACTGCCAGGCCACCCGGCCCGAGCGGGAACCCCGTTGCAGGGCCCAGCGCAGCGCGTCGGCGCGGGCGGCCGCGATGTGGGCCGCGTCGCAGCCGAAGGAGCCCAGCCAGTGGGCCACGATGTCGAGGTAGTCGTCCTGCTTGAACGGGTAGAACGACAGCCACAGGCCGAAGCGCTCGGACAGCGAGATCTTTTCCTCCACCGTCTCGCCCGGATGCAGATCGCCATCCTCGTCATGCTGGTAGCTGGCGTTGTCGGACATGCGCTCGGGCATCAGGTGGCGCCGGTTGGAGGTGGCGTAGATCAGCACGTTGTCGGACTGGGCCGCCACGCTGCCGTCCAGCGCCACCTTGAGCGCCTTGTAGCCGCTCTCGCCTTCCTCGAACGACAGGTCGTCGCAGAAGATGATGAAACGCTCGGGCCGGCCCGCCACCAGGTCGACGATGTCGGGCAGCTCGGCCAAGTCGGCCTTGTCCACTTCGATCAGGCGCAGGCCGTCGGCGGCGAACTGGTTCAGGCATGCCTTGATCAGCGACGACTTGCCGGTGCCGCGCGCGCCCGTCAGCAGCACGTTGTTGGCCGGACGGCCGGCCACGAACTGGCGCGTGTTCTGTTCGATCTGGGCCTTTTGCGGACCGATGTTGTGCAGGTCGGTCAGGGCGATGGACGAGGCGTGGGCCACGGCTTGCAGGTAGCTGGCGCCGCTGTGGTGGCGGCGCCAGCGGTAGGCATAGCCGAGCCGCCAGTCCGGCTGGCGCGGCGCTTGCGGCAGGATCGCTTCCACCCGCTGCAGCAGCGCCTCGGCCCGCACCAGGAACTGTTCCAGGGGCGTACTCATGTCAGGAACGGTAGTCGGCGTTGATGGTCACGTACTCATGCGACAGGTCGCAGGTGTAGACGGTGGCGGCGGCCGTGCCGCGCGCCAGCTTGACGCGCACCGTGATCTCGCTTTGCGCCATCACGCGCTGGCCATCCTCTTCCTTGTAGTCGGGATTGCGGCCGCCGTCCTTGGCCACCCACACGTCGTCCAGGTACAGGTTCAGGCGGCTCACGTCCAGGTCGTCCACGCCGGCGTAGCCGATGGCGGCCAGGATGCGGCCCAGGTTGGGGTCGGAGGCGAAGAAGGCCGTCTTGACCAGCGGCGAATGGCCGATCGAGTAGGCGATCTTGCGGCATTCGGCCACGTCCTTGCCGTCCTCCACCGTGACGGTGATGAACTTGGTGGCGCCTTCGCCGTCGCGCACGATGGCCTGGGCCAGGAACAGGGCCAGTTCCGTCACGGCCGCGGCCAGGGCGGCGTATTCGGGGCTGTCTACGGACGTCACTTCCAGCGTGCCGGCGCCGGTGGCGATCAGCATGAAGGCGTCGTTGGTCGAGGTGTCGCCGTCGATGGTGATGCAGTTGAAGCTGCGGTCGGCCACCTGCTTGACCAGCACGTCCAGCACGGGCTGGGCCACCTTGGCGTCCAGCGCCAGGAAGCCGAGCATGGTGGCCATGTTGGGCTTGATCATGCCGGCGCCCTTGCTGATGCCCGTCAGCGTGACGCTGTGGCCGGCGATGGTGACGCGGCGCGAAGCGGCCTTGGGCTGGGTGTCGGTGGTCATGATGGCTTCGGCCGCGTTAAACCAGTTGTCGGCCTGCAGGCCGGCCACCGCTTGCGGCAGGCCGGCCACGATCTTGGCGACTGGCAGCTGCTCGAGAATGACGCCGGTCGAGAATGGCAGGATCTGCTGGGCTTCGCAGCCGAGCAGGCCGGCCAGGGCGGCGCAGCTGGCGTTGGCGGCGGCCAGGCCGGCCTCGCCCGTGCCGGCGTTGGCGTTGCCCGTGTTGACCACCAGCGCGCGGATAGCCTTGCCGCCGGCCTGCACGGCCGCCAGGTGGGCCTTGGCCACCTGCACCGGCGCGGCGCAGAAGCGGTTCAGCGTGAACACCCCGGCCACCGTGGCGCCCGGCGCCACCTGCAACACCAGCACATCCTTGCGGTTCGGCTTCTTGATGCCGGCTTCGGCATAGCCGATGGCGACGCCGGCGACGGGCTGGAGGTCTGCTGCATGGGGCTTGGGGGAGTTGACGGCCATAGTATGTTCTCGTGCTAGGGATGGAAGGGAAAAAGGTAGCCGCTATTGTAATGCCTGGCGCGGGAAAGGGTACGGCCGGCGGGCAGGGCCGGCGTGCGCCGGGCCGGCAGGCAAGCACCAAAAGTTACAGACCGACAGCCGGCGGTTGGTGGTTGCGGCGATCACCGGCCCAGACCAGCAATGCTGTCAAAAAGACATTCAATAACAATAACTTATCGGATTGATATCGCTACCATTGTTGCGTTTTGGTCGCAAAACTACATTAATATTAGAACACTCGTTCTATTTCCTTTCCCGGCAATAGATGCCACCTGGAAATTCGTCTAAGGTGACGGCAGTGCGCCAAACGGGCGTGCCAAACAGACAGGCGTGCTGCGCCAACCGACAGAGCGCCGACAAAAATAAAGACTTGAACGGAATCCTACGAATGAAAAAACAACTGTTAGTAGCAAGCATCCTGGCCGCCTTCGGCGTGCTGCACGCGCAAGCTGGCACGCTGGACGACGGCAATCTGAGCATCAGCGGCTTCGGCACGCTGGGTGTGGCCAAGAGCAACACGGACCAGGCCCAGTTCGCCCGTTACAACCAGGCCGAAGGCATCTCCGACAAGGCGCGCATCGGCCTGGACAGCAACCTGGGCCTGCAAGGCACCTATAAATTCAACGAGCAGCTGTCGGCCACGGCGCAAGTGCTGACCCGCAAGAACACCAGCCCCACCTTCACCACGGACCTGACCTGGGCCTTTTTGAAGTACAAGCTCAACGATGAAGTGAACGTGCGCGTGGGCCGCGTCGTGCTGCCGACCTTCCTGATCTCGGACTACCAGAACGTGGGCTATGCCAACACGATGATGCGTCCGCCGATCGAGCTGTACGGCCAGTGCCCGATCGAGAACGTGGACGGCGCCGACGTCAACTACCAGCATGCCTTCGGCGACTTCAACTTCACCACCCAGGCCTTCGCCGGCGTGAGCCGCGGCAAGCTGTTCATCCCCACCGGCGCCGGTTCCGTGGCGACCTACCGCGCCCCTGCGGCCGGCGTCAGCTTCACCGGTGAATACGGCCCCTTCCTGGTGCGCCTGGGCCATGCCCGCGCCAAGCTCACCACCAATGACCTGACCCCGATCAACAACCTGACCAATATCCTGGCGCGCAGCGGCTTCCCCGACCTGGCCAACGACCTGAGCCTGACACCGGGCAAGAAGATCGCCTTCACCTCGGTCGGTGTGACGATGGACTGGAACAACATCCTGCTGCAATCGGAATATGCCCAGCGCCGCGCCAAGGAAGCCGTGTACGTACCCGACACCAACGCCTGGTACGCGCTGGCCGGCTACCGCTTCGGCAAGGTGCTGCCGTACTACGCCCACGCCGCCAACACCTACGCCGGCACGTCCGTCACCGTGCCGGCCACGCTGCCGGCCGCCCACCCGCTGGGCGCGGCCGTGCGCGGCCTGCTGCCGGCCACCGAGCAGAGCTCGGACCTGATCGGCGTGCGCTGGGACTTCGCCAAGTCGCTGGCCCTGAAGGTGCAAGTGGACCGCGTCAAACCCAAGTCGAAGTCCGGTTCGCTGATCTTCGTCCAGCCGGCCGCCGGCATCACCAACAGCGTGACCGTGGTTGCGGCAGCGCTTGACTTCGTATTCTGATCGGGAGCCCCTCAATGAAATCCAAGATGACTTCTTTGCTGCTGGCCGCCGCCCTGGCTGCTGCTGCGCTGCCGGCGTCGGCTGAAACCGTCGTAATCGTGAGCAAGCAGAACCCGGCCACCCGCATGTTCTCGGAACAGGCGGCCCAGTTCTTCCTCGGCAAGTCGGCCATGTTCACCCCGATCGACCAAGCCGAAGGCTCGCCCATCCGCGCCGAGTTCTACCACAAGGTGGCCGACAAGGATCCGGCCCAGGTCAAGGCCATCTGGTCCAAGCTGGTGTTTACCGGCAAGGGCACGCCACCGAAGGAGTACAACTCCGACGCCGAAGTGCGCAAGGCCGTGGCGGCCGATCCCAAGGCCATCGGCTACATCAGCAAGGCCGCGGTGGATGACAGCGTCAAGGTGATCCTGACGCTGCCGTAAGCACCGTCCGCCTCCCCTCAACAGCGCCCGGCCCCGTGCCGGGCGTTGTCATTTCCTGCCATTTGCGCGACGTTGTCACCTGTTTGTCCTGAACGTCGGTGAAAAAACCACAGTTTTCACCGCAGCAACTCAATTCTGGCCATTCTAGTTTTATGCCTCCAGGAAATTCGACTAAGGTTATGGCTAAGCGCGCATGGCTGCGGCAGCGATCCTGACCGCTACATGCCTGCAAGCACCGAATTTCTCGCAGGACAACAAGAGGGGACTATGAAAAAAATTATATTGGCAAGTGCAATCTTCGCAGCCTTCGGCGGCGCCCACGCGGGCGTGATGGACGATGGCAATCTCAGCATCAGCGGCTTCGGCACCCTCGGTGTGGCCAAGACGGATACGGACAAGGCCGAGTTCACGCGCTACAACCAGGCCGAAGGTGTCAAGGACAAAGCCAGGATAGGCCTGGACACCAACCTGGGCCTGCAGGCCAGCTACAAGGTCAACGAGCAGGTGTCGGGCACGGTGCAAGTGCTGACCCGCAAGAATACCAGCCCCACCTTCACCACGGACCTGACCTGGGCCTTCCTCAAGTACAAGATCAACGATGAGCTGAACGTGCGCGTGGGCCGGGTCGTGATTCCCACCTTCCTGATCTCGGATTACCAGAACGTGGGCTACGCCAACACGATGATGCGTCCTCCCGTCGAGATGTACGCCCAGGACCCGATCGAAAGCGCTGACGGCGCCGACTTCAATTACCAGCACGCCTTTGGCGACACCAACTTCACGGCCCAGGGCGTCGTCGGCGTCAGCCGCGGCAAGCTGGTGCTGGCCGGCGCTACCGCCGTGGCCACTTACCGCGCACCGATGGTGGCCCTGAGCATGTCCGTCGAGCACGGCCCCGTCACGCTGCGCGCGTCCTACCTCGAAGCCAGGCTGAGCAGCAACGACGTGGCCCCGCTCAACCAGTTGCAAGGCGTGCTGACCAAGGTCGGCTTCCCCACGCTGGCCGATGAGCTGGGCGTCAACCACACCAAGAAAGTGGCGTTCTCGGCCGTCGGTGCGCTGCTGGACTGGAACAACATCATCGGCCAGGCCGAATATGGCATGCGTCGCGCCAAGGATCCCGTCTACATCCCGGACAACAACGCCTGGTACGCCATGGTCGGCTACCGCATGGGCAAGGTGCTGCCTTACTACGCCCACTCGGCCGTCACTCAGCACGGCCGTTCGGTGACGCTGCCGGCCGGCTTCCCGCCCGCCGGCGCCCTGTTCAACAGTGTCAACGGCCTGCTGACGTCGTCCGAGCAGAGCACCGACCTGATCGGCGTGCGCTGGGACTTCGCCAAGAACGTGGACTTGAAGGTGCAGCTCGACCGCGTCAAGCCCAAGACCAAGACCGGCACCCTGATCAACGGCCCGGCGACGGGATTGACGGACACGGTCAACGTGGTGGCCGCCTCGCTCGACTTCGTATTCTGACCGGGAGGACGACATGAAACTGATCATCCAAGCCTCCCTGCTGTGCGCCCTGTCCGCCACCGCCTTCTCGGCCAGCGCCGAAACGGTCGTCATCGTCAACAAGGCCAATCCCGCCACGCGCATGTTCTCGGAACAGGCGTCCCAGTTCTTCCTGGGCAAATCGACCATGTTCACGCCCGTCGACCAGGCCGAAGGTTCGCCCATCCGCGCTGACTTCTACCACAAGGCGGCCGACAAGGATCCGGCCCAGGTGAAGGCGATCTGGTCCAAGATCGTGTTCACGGGCAAGGGCACGCCGCCCAAGGAATACTCCTCCAACGCCGAGGTCAAGAAAGCCGTTGCTGCCGATCCCAAGGCAATCGGTTATATTGACAAGTCGGCAGTGGACGATACCGTCAAGGTCATCCTGACCCTGCCGTAACGCTGGCGTTCCCCGCGCCCGCGGCCTGTTCCGGGTCGCGGGCGCTGTCTCGTCCGGCTCCGTCATGCTGGCATGGGAGACTAGTCTTGAGTTTATCGCTGCGCGCGAAATTTCTGCTGCTGAGCGCCCTGGTGCAGGCGCTGGTGGTCGGCTTGCTGATCTGGAACAGCCTGCGGCTGATGGACAGCGCCGTCAACAAGAATGCGCAACGGGTGGCCCATGAATACGCCGTCACCCTCAATCTTTCCCTCAGCCCCTACGCCACCCACGGCAAGCTGGCCGAGCTGAGCAACTACCTGGCCGAAATGCTGGCCGACCCCAACGACAGCTACCTGCGCTACATCGTCATCCTCGATGCCGAGCGCCACCCCATCATCGAAGTGGGCACGCGCGCCACCACCCTGCCGTTCGCGCTGGCGGCCGGCACCGACCTGGCCGGCCAGGCCGTACGCACCTACGACGACGGCCGCACGCTGCACGCGCGCACCCCGCTGCTGCTGCAGGATAACAAGGTCGGCTCGCTCAACTTCGGCCTGTCCACGCGCGACCTGCAGCAGGCGCGCGACGAAGTGATGTGGCAAGGCGGCTTCATTTCGCTGGCCGGCCTGGTGCTGGGCGTGGCCCTGTTCTACCTGTTCACGCATGGCATCGGCCGGCGGCTGCAGGCGTTGACGGGCCAGACCCGCCAACTGGCGCCGGGGCTGGACGTGGCCGAGCTGCCGGCGCCGCGCCGGGTGGGCGACGAGATCGACCAGTTCTCGCGTTCGCTCAACGCCATGAGCGCCGCGCTGCGCCAGCGGGTGGCCCAGCTGGAACAGTCGCAGCAGCGCCTGTCCGAATCGGAGGCCCGCTTCAAGACCCTGTTCGACATGGCACCGCTGCCGCTGAGCGTGACCGATTTCGACGGCCACATCATCGGCGCCAACCAGGCCCTGGCCCGCACCTTCGGCCACCCCGTCAACGAACTGGTGGGCCTGCGCTCGGACCAGGTGTCGTTCTGGGCCAGCACGCGCGAGCGCGACCGCATGTGGGACATCTTCCTGCGCGACGGCGCCGTGCAGGGCGACGTGGCCGGCGTGCTGCTGCCCGACGGCAGCGTGGGCAGCGTGGCCATCTGGTCCTCGACGCTGGTGCTGGACGGGCGCCAGGCCATCATCTGGGCCCTGCTGGACCTGACGGAGGAACTGAACGCCAAGCGCGAGCTGAAGGACTTGAACGTGTCGCTCGAGAGCCGGGTCAAGGAACGTTCGGCCGCGCTCGAGCGCGCCAACGCCGATCTGAGCGCCGCGCTCGACACCTTGCGGCGCACCCAGCACGAACTGCTGGCGGCGGAAAAGATGGCATCGCTGGGCTCGCTCGTGGCCGGCATCGCGCACGAGCTCAACACGCCGATCGGCAACAGCCTGCTGGCCTCGACGGCGCTGGGCGACCGGGTCCACGCCTTCGATGCGCTGGTGGCCGGCGGCAACCTGCGCCGCTCCGAGCTGCAGCGCTACCTGGAAGAGGTGCGGCTGGCCAGCGAACTGATTTCCGGTTCGCTGCGCAAGGCGGCCGACCTGATCTCGTCGTTCAAGCAGATCGCCGTCGACCAGACCAACGACCAGCGGCGCCAGTTCGACCTGGCCACGGCCGTGCACGACACGGTGGCCACCTACATGCCGCGGCTGCGGCGCAGCAACTGCGCGGTGCAGGTGGACATAGCCGACGGCATCAAGCTGGACTCCTACCCCGGCGGCCTGTACCAGATCCTCAACAACCTGTTCAACAACGCCCTGGCCCACGCCTTCGAGCAGCGCGCCAGCGGCACCGTGACGATAGGGGCCGCCGCCGCGGCCGACGACATGGTGGAGCTGGTATTTGCCGACGACGGCGCCGGCATGACGGAAGAAGTGCTGCGCCACGTGTTCGATCCCTTCTTCACCACCAAGATGGGCCAGGGCGGCACGGGGCTGGGCATGAACATCGTCTACAACATCGTCACGGGTGTGCTGGGCGGGCGCATCGCCATCGACTCGGCGCCCGATGCGGGCACCACGGTGCGCATCACCATCCCCCGCGTGGCCCCCCAGCGCGACCCGGCCCGCTAGCGCAGGCCCCGGGAAAGGGACGAGCAGGACGCGAAGAAAATGGGGACGGAAAATGGGGACGTACCCCTTTTCGAAAAATGGGGACGTACCCCTTTTTGGGCCCGCTAGCGCCAGCCCGGGAAAGGGACAGACCAGGACACGGAGAAAATGGGGACGTACCCCTTTTTTCAGGAAATGGGGTACGTCCCCATTTCCCCCATTGTTCGAAAAAAAAGCGGAAGCGCCGGGGCGCTTCCGCTTTTTTTGTCGCAGCCTGAGGAGAATCAGGCCAGCTTGCCGTGGCAAGCCTTGTACTTCTTGCCGCTGCCGCAAGGGCATGGGTCGTTGCGGCCCACTTTCAGGCCCATGTTGAGCAGGGGCTCGCCCGTGGCCGGTTCGGCGTTGGCCGTCGGCGCCAGCAAGTCTTCCGGCGCCGCGTTCGGGTTGAAGTCGGCATGCTGGTAGTGCACATTGCCCACATGCGGCTGCTGCATGGCCGCTTCGGCCGCGTCGATCTCTTCACGCGACTGGATGCGCACCGTCATGATCAGGCGTACCACTTCGTTCTTGATCATGTCCAGCATCTGGCCGAACAGCTCGAACGCTTCGCGCTTGTACTCCTGCTTGGGGTTCTTCTGCGCATAGCCGCGCAGGTGGATGCCCTGGCGCAGGTGGTCCAGCGCGGCCAGGTGCTCGCGCCAGTGGCTGTCCACGCTTTGCAGCATGACGTTGCGCTCGAAGCCGCCGAACGATTCCTTGCCCACGATGTCGATCTTGGACTGGTACAGCGCATCGGCCGCGGCCAGCACGCGCTCGAGAATGTCCTCGTCCGTCAGGTTCTGCTCGGACTCGAGCATGGCGCCCAGCGGCAGTTCGATCTGCCATTCGGCCGCCAGCGCCGCTTCCAGGCCCTTGATGTTCCACTGCTCTTCCACCGATTCGGCCGGCACGTATTCGCGCACCATGTCGGTGAAGGCGCCGTGGCGCAGCGACTGGATCAGCTCGGAGATGTCCACGCTTTCCAGCAACTCGTTGCGCTGCTGGTAGATCACCTTGCGCTGGTCGTTGGCCACGTCGTCGTATTCCAGCAATTGCTTGCGGATGTCGAAGTTGCGTGCTTCCACCTTGCGCTGGGCCGATTCGATCGAACGCGACACGATGCCCGCTTCGATCGGTTCGCCTTCCGGCATCTTCAGGCGATCCATGATGGCGCGCACGCGGTCGCCGGCGAAGATGCGCAGCAACTGGTCGTCCAGCGACAGGAAGAAGCGCGAGGAACCGGGGTCGCCCTGGCGCGCGGCACGGCCGCGCAGCTGGTTGTCGACCCGGCGCGATTCGTGGCGCTCGGTACCGACGATGTGCAGGCCGCCGGCCGCCACCACCTGGTTGTGCAGCGCCTGCCAGCCGTCGCGCAGTGCCTGCGCCTGGGCGGCCTTGTCGGCATCGCTCAGCTCGGCGTTCGCTTCGATGACCCGGATCTGACCTTCCACGTTGCCGCCCAACACGATGTCGGTACCGCGACCGGCCATGTTGGTGGCGATAGTGATGGCCTTGGGGCTGCCGGCCTGGGCGATGATTTCCGCTTCACGGGCGTGCTGCTTGGCGTTCAGCACGTTGTGCGGCAGGTCGCCCTTGGTCAGGATGGCCGACAGCAGTTCCGAGTTCTCGATCGAGGTGGTACCCACCAGCACCGGTTGGCCGCGGTCGTAGCATTCGCGGATTTCCAGCATCATGGCGTTGTACTTCTCGGCCGACGACTTGTACACCTGGTCGTGGCGGTCCTTGCGCTGGGATGGACGGTTGGGCGGAATGACGACCGTTTCCAGGCCGTAGATTTCCTGGAATTCGTACGCTTCCGTATCGGCCGTACCGGTCATGCCGGCCAGTTTGCCGTACATGCGGAAATAGTTCTGGAACGTGATCGAGGCCAGGGTCTGGTTCTCGTTCTGGATCTTGACGCCTTCCTTCGCTTCCACGGCCTGGTGCAGGCCATCGGACCAGCGGCGGCCCGTCATCAGACGGCCCGTGAATTCGTCGACGATGATCACTTCATTGTTCTGCACCACGTAGTGCTGGTCCTTGAAGTACAGGGCGTGCGCGCGCAGGGCCGCGTACAGGTGGTGCACCAGCGTGATGTTGGCCGAGTCGTACAGCGAGGCGCCTTCGGGCAGCAGGCCCATCTTGGTCAGGATGGCTTCGGCCTTTTCGTGGCCCGCTTCCGTCAGCAGCACCTGGTGCGCTTTTTCATCCTTGGTGTAGTCGCCGGGGACTTCGACCTTGCCCTTGCCGTCCGGGGTTTCCTCGCCGATCTGCTGGGTCAGCAGGCGCGGCACTTCATTGATCTTGTAGTACAGGTCAGTGTGGTTCTCGGCCTGGCCGGAGATGATCAGCGGGGTGCGGGCCTCGTCGATCAGGATCGAGTCCACCTCGTCGACGATACCGAAGTTCAGCACGCGCTGCACCCGGTCGCGCGACTCGAACACCATGTTGTCGCGCAGGTAGTCGAAACCGAATTCGTTGTTGGTGCCGTAGGTGATGTCGGCGTTGTAGGCAGCCTGCTTGGCGGCGTGCTCCATCTGCGACAGGTTAATGCCCGTCGTCAAGCCCAGCCAGCCGTACAGCTTGCCCATGGTGTCGGCGTCGCGCTGGGCCAGGTAGTCGTTGACCGTGACGATATGCACACCCTTGCCGGCCAGCGCATTGAGGTAGGCCGGCAGGGTTGCCGTCAGCGTCTTGCCCTCGCCCGTGCCCATCTCCGCGATTTTGCCGTAGTGCAGAACCATGCCGCCGATCAGCTGCACGTCGAAGTGGCGCATCTTGAACACGCGCTTGCTCGCTTCGCGGCAGACGGCGAACGCTTCCGGCAGGATCGCGTCGAGCGATTCACCGGCGGCGATGCGTTCCTTGAAGGCGGGCGTCTTCGCTTGCAGCTCGGCATCCGACAGCTTTTCAATGACAGGCTCGAGCGCATTGATCTCGCGTACCGTTTTTTGGTATTGCTTGAGCAGCCGCTGGTTGCGGCTACCGAAAATCTGGGTCAGTAATGACATGCTTGAATTCTTGAAAAAACGCCGTTAAAAAAAGCTCTGTTGGTGAAAGTTGCTTTACCGCACGGAGTTCGACTATGGCAAAAGACGATGATTTTATCATGCGCCGTCGCCAACATTGGGGTATTGGCCTATATAACAATAGCCCAAGGCAGAACAATGTCACAAAATCAATACATTTTACACGTGCGTAGCGGAATGCAGCGCGAAATTGCTGCGGGGCTGTGACAGCGACCGGCACGGATGGGCCGGCTTGTGCTATGTTTCGCCCATGCGATTCAACTCCTCCAACCTGTCCCTGAAGCGGCCGACGGCCGTCGTCGCCACCGATTTCCTGCGGCGTGACGACAAGATGGCCGCCCTGCTGCCGGCCATCGAACGCATGGCCTCGCTGCAGCGCGATTGCGCGGCGGCCCTGCCGGCCATGTTCAAGTTCGTGGAGATATTGTCGTTCGAGGATGGCCAGCTGCTGCTGGCCACGCCCAATGCGGCGCTGGCGGCCAAGCTCAAGCAGCAAGTGCCCAAGCTGCAGGAAACGCTGGCCCGGCGCGGCTGGCAGGTCACGGGCGTGAAGCTGCGGGTGCAGATGGTCAAGCCGGCCGCAATCAAGGAACAGATGCGGGCCTTGTCGCTGCCGGAAGCGGCCGTCGCCGCCTTCGACGAGCTGGGCCACACGCTCGAGCAGACGCCCCAGAACGCCATCCTGATCGAAGCCCTGCAGCGCATGGTCGCGCGCCGGCGCCAGGGCGGCGGCTAAAAAATGGGGACGTACCCCATTTTCTAGAAAATGGGGTACGTCCCCATTTTTGTTAAGTCAGTGCCCACTCTCGCGCCATCTGGCGCAGATACGAGGGCGGCGCCGCTTCGTTGGTGTCGAACGAGACGATTTCGTACGCTTCCGGATGCTTGAGCAACTCCAGCAGCAGCTGGTTGTTGAGCGCGTGGCCGGACTTGTGCGCCTCGTAGCTGGCCAGCAAGGGATGGCCTACCAGGTACAAATCGCCGATGGCGTCCAAAATCTTGTGGCGCACGAATTCGTCGTCGTAGCGCAGCCCGTCCGAGTTGAGGATGCGATATTCGTCCATCACGATGGCGTTTTCCAGCGAGCCACCACGGGCCAGGCCTATGCCGCGCAGCATTTCCACGTCCTGCATGAAGCCGAAGGTGCGGGCCCGCGCCACGTCGTGCACGTAGGACACGTCGCCGAAATCGACCTGGGCCCGCTGGCTGGTGCCATCGACGGCCGGATGGTTAAATTCGATGAAAAAGTCTAATTTGAAGCCGTTGTATGGCGACAACCTGGCCCATTTTTCCTTGTCGCCCACGCCGTCGCGGATTTCGACCGGTGCCAGCACGCGGATGAATTTCTTGGCCGCCGGCTGTTCCTCTACGCCCGCCTGTTGCAAAAGAAATACGAACGACGAGGCCGAACCATCCATGATGGGGATTTCCTCGGCGCTCACGTCGATGTACAGGTTGTCGATGCCCAGGCCGGCGCAGGCCGACATCAGGTGCTCGACCGTGGAGACGCGGGCGCCATCCTTGACCAGCACGGAGGCCATGCGGGTGTCGCCCACGGCCATGGCGCTGGCCGGGAAGTCGACGATGGGATTGAGGTCCACCCGGCGAAACACGATGCCCGTATCGGGCGCGGCCGGCCGCAAGGTCAGTTCGACCTTGGTGCCGGAATGCAGGCCCACTCCCGTGGTGCGGACCAGTTGTTTGATGGTGCGTTGTTTAAGCATGCCCCGATTATAGCGAAGTTAGCCCAGCCACGTTTCCGCACCGTTGCCTGCAGTTCAAGGATGTTCCGCCTCGGCATGCACGGCCTCGTGCCGCACCAGGTAGATGCCGCTGGCCACGATGATGGCCGCGCCCAGCACCGTGTAGCCGTCCGGCAGGGTGTGCCACAGCAGCCAGTCGATGGCCACGCCCCAGGCCAGGGCCGAGTATTCGAACGAGGCCACGGTCGACGCCTTGCCCTTGCTGAACGCTTCCGTGATGGCCAGCTGGCCGAAAAAGCCGCTCAGCGCCAGGCCCACCAGCACCGTCCAGTCTTCGCGCCGTACGGGCACCCAGCCGCTGGCGGACATGGCCAGGCCGCCGCCGGCCATCATCAGGAGGTACCAGAACATCATCGATTCGCTGTTGTCGGTGCGGCTCAGGATGCGGCTGGCGATGGCCGACACGGCGTAGGCGCCGGCCGCGCCCAGGATGGCCAGGCCGCCGATGGACAAAAAGCCCGTCCCTTCCGGGCGCAGCACGACCAGCACGCCCACCATGCCCGCGACGATGGCGGCCCACTGGGCCCGGCCCACTTTTTCCTTCAGCACGAACACGGACAGGGCGGCGATCAGCGAGGGCGCGATGAAGAAGATGGAATACGCTTCGGCCAGCGACAGGTCGCGCAGGCCGAAGGCGAACATGGTCAGCATGGCGATACCGAGCGCACCGCGCAAGATGTGCATGGGCCAGCGCACCTTGAGGATGCGCGCGAACGCACCCCGGTAAGCCATGTAGGCGCACAACAGCGGCAGCGAGCACAGCGCGCGCAGGGCCGTCACCTGCATGGCGGGATAGTGGGCCGACAGTACTTTCATGGCCGTGTCCATCAGCGAGAACATGGCGACGGCGATCAGCATGGCGTAGATGCTGTGCAGGTTTTCCCTGCGGGAGATGATGATGGCAGACAGAGCGTACCCCTGGGATAACGGTGGCCGCCAAGGTGGTGGGATGCGGCCGCATGGAACGTCATCATGGCGACGTCCAGAGCCAGCAGCGCCGGCGGTTGGCCGGTGCTCGGGGAAATTATAGCAAGATGGAAATATTTATGCTGGGCAGGCCAGCGCCTCGCCTGGCCCAGCCCGATATCACGCCACCGGCAACAACATCACCAGCTTCAAGTCCGGCCGTTTGGCCAGCTGCAAGGTGACCTGGCTGAAGGTGCGCTCGCCGCCAGCGGCATCGCGGAAGCGGCGCGCGCCCCCTTCCCGCCCGACCACGTCCTGCAAGGTCCACAGCTGACGGAATGGCTCGCTGGCGGCCACCAGTTCCGCGATCAGGCCGGCCAGCGGTTCCTGGGCCGCGTGCCGGCCGATGTCGGCCCGGAACTCGGCCACCAGGCGGCGCGCCCGTTCCGGCCAGTCCACCGTCAGGCTGCGCGCTTCCGGCCGCAGGAACATGAAGCGCAGCAGATTGGGCGCGTCCGCGCCTGGCCCATCGAGCCAGCCCCGCAGCAGGGCCGCCGCGTCGTCGTTCCAGGCGAGCGCATCCCACTGGCGATCCAGGATGTAGGCCGGGGCGTTGATGGCGCGCACCAGCGCGTCGAGTCCCTGCTCGTCCGATCCCGCATCAAGATCGTGCTGGGGATCGAGCCGGCCGGCCAGGCTGAAGAGATAGGCCCGCTCCGCCACGGACAGGCGCAGCACGTCGGCCAGCCGGGCCAGCAGGCGGGCCGAGGCCGCCACGGGGCGGCCCTGCTCCAGCCACGTCAGCCAGGTGGGACTGACGTCGCACAGCTGGGCCAGCTCTTCGCGCCGCAAGCCGGGCGTGCGGCGCCGTCCACCGCCGGGCAGGCCGGCGCTGGCGGGCGTGACGCGCTCGCGGTGGGCGCGGATGTAGTCGCCAAGAGTCGTTTGCATGGTAGTTGTTATACCAGGATAAGTGCTTGTCTTGTTACAGGATAGAAAATTGCCTATTCTGACGCATCCCCACCACCAGAGGAAGCCACCATGAAACAGCAAGCCGTCGTCGTCGAACAATTCGGCAATACCGCCCAGGCCTACCTGAGCAGCGCCGTCCACGCCCAGGGCGCGGACCTGGCCGCCATGCAGGACGTTGCCCGCCGCATGGCCCTGCCCCGCGTGCTGGACCTGGGCTGCGGCGCCGGCCACGCCAGCTTCGCCGTGGCGCCCGTGGCACAGTCGGTGGTGGCCTACGACCTGTCGGACGCCATGCTGGACGTGGTGACCGAGGCGGCCGCCGCGCGGGGCCTGGACAACATCCGCACCCAGCAGGGCGACGTGGGCCAGCTGCCCTTCCCCGGCGCCGTCTTCGACCTGGTGGTGACGCGCTTTTCCGCCCACCACTGGCTGGACGTGCCGGCCGCCCTGCAGGAAGCGTGGCGCGTGCTGCGTCCGGGCGGCAAGCTGGTGATCGTGGACATCGTGGCGCCCGCACAAGCCCTGTTCGACACCACGCTGCAGGCGGTGGAGTTGCTGCGCGACGGTTCGCACGTGCGCGACTACCGGCTGTGCGAATGGGCCAACAAGCTGGACATGGCCGGCTTTAGCCATCGCCTGGACAGCCAGTGGAAACTGGAGATGCGCTTTGCCGAATGGGTGGCGCGCATGCGCACGCCGGCCCTGCGCGAGCAGGCCATCCGCAGCCTGTTCGATTCGGCCCCGCGCGAGGCGCGCGACTATTTCGCCGTGCAGGCCGACTATTCGTTCTCGATCGACGCGGCCATGTTCGTGGCCTGCAAGCAGGAAGAAGAGATCTATTGAGCGGTCACAGATGGCGGCCAGCCATCGGCCTGGCCGTCGGAGAAAATGGCGAGCGCAACACCCGGAATAATCGTGTTACGTCCCCATTTTTTAAAAACCGTGTTACGTCCCCATTTTTTTCCTGCCCAAACAAAACGGCGCCGCGGCGCCGTCTTGTCTTGCTGCACAGCCAGAACGATTACAGCTGGCCCAGCAGCGTTTCCGCGTTCGACACTTCGAACTTGCCGCCCTGCTCCACGTTGAGCTGGGTGACCACGCCGTTGTCGACCAGCATGGAGTAGCGCTGCGAGCGGGTGCCCATGCCGAACTTGCTGAAGTCGGCGTCCAGGCCCAGCGCCTTGCTGTAGGCGGCGTTGCCGTCAGCCATCATGCGCACGATGCCGGTCGCTTTCTGGTCGCGGCCCCAGGCGCCCATGACGAAGGCGTCGTTGACGGAGATGCACCAGATTTCGTCCACGCCCTTGGCCTTCAGCTCGGCCGCGTGCTTGACGTAGCCCGGCACGTGCTGTGCCGAGCAGGTCGGGGTGTAGGCGCCTGGCAGGCCGAAGATGGCGATCTTCTTGCCCTTGACCAGGTCTTGCACGTTGAAAGTGTTGGGGCCCAGTGCGCAACCTTCGGTTTCGGTTTCGATGAATTCCGACAGGCTGCCTTCTGGCAGGGTATCGCCGATTTTAATGGTCATGTGTTGACTCCTCTGTTCTGAAGTTGAATGAAAAAAGCCGCGCTGTGCGCGGCTTGCCCCGGCATAGAACGTGCAGTATGCCCGAAGCTGGATGATCCTGCTGAAACCGCAAAAAAACGGCGCCCGCCCGTTGCCGGGCCGGGCGCCGCATCACAGCTCAGTCACCGATCACACCGATCAGTCAGCCTGCTTGCGCAGGAAGGCCGGGATGTCGTACGTTTCCATGCCGTTCTTCTGCAGCGCCTGCACCTGCTCGGACGCCGTTTCGCGGCGCCATACGGCCGGCGCCTTCATGCCGTCGTAAGCTGCATTGCCCAGGCCGCCAGCGGCGCCCATGGACACGGAGGTGGTGGCGGCGCCGCCGCCCAGCGCTGCCGATGGCATCAGCGGGCTGTTGTGGGTACCGGTGCGCAGCATCTGCTGCGGCACCAGCTGCACATGCTTCTTGGTCTTGCCCAGGCCGGTGGCCACCACGGTGACGCGGATGTTGTCGCCCATGTCGTCGTCGTAGGCGATACCCTGGGCGATCGACGCGTCCGGCGCGGCGAAGGCGCGCACGGCGGCCATGACTTCCTTGATTTCCTTACCCTTGAGGCCACGGCTGGCCGTCACGTTGACCAGCACGCCGCGCGCGCCCGACAGGTCCACGCCGTCCAGCAGCGGCGAGGCCACGGCCTGCTCGGCGGCGATGCGGGCGCGGTCCACGCCGGAGGCGGTGGCCGTGCCCATCATGGCCTTGCCCTGCTCGCCCATGATGGTCTTGACGTCGTTGAAGTCGACGTTGATGTGGCCCGGCACGTTGATGATCTCGGCGATGCCGGCCACCGCATTGTTGAGCACATCGTCGGCGTGCTGCAGCCATTCAATCAGCGATTCGTCTTCGTAGATCTCTTCCAGCTTCTCGTTCAGGATCACGATCAGCGAGTCGACGTTGGCCGACAGCTGCTCCAGGCCCTCGTCGGCGATGTCCATGCACTTCTGGCCTTCGTGCGAGAACGGCTTGGAGACCACGGCTACCGTCAGCGCGCCCAGCGACTTGGCCACTTCGGCCACGATAGGCGCGGCGCCGGTGCCGGTGCCGCCGCCCATGCCGGCGGCGATGAACACCATGTGCGCGCCGCGCAGCGAGTCTTCGATGCGCTGGCGCGATTCCTCGGCCAGCTTGCGACCGACTTCAGGCTTCATGCCTGCACCCAGGCCGGTCTCGCCGATCTGGATGATGTTGTCGGCCTTGGAGGTCGACAGGGCCTGGGCATCGGTGTTGGCGGCGATGAATTCCACCCCGACCATGCCCTTGTTGATCATGTGTTGAACTGCATTGCCACCTGCTCCGCCGACGCCGACGACCTTGATGACGGTTCCCAAAGCTGCGTTATCGACCATATCAAACTCCATGATGTGCTCCTATCAGAATGCGGTTTCCAAGCGCCAGGCCTCATATTTGTTAGGAGAACTGGAGATTGAAAACTGCGGTTGAATTATATAAATAGTTTAGTTAAATGTATTGGAATCGCCGTACTAAAACACACATTGCAACAACTCTTACTTCACTTAGAAATTACCGAGGAACCATTCCTTCATGCGCTGCCATACTGCCTTCACAGAACCGTCCTGGCGGGTCACGATGTGGCCGCGCAGGTATTGTTTTTTCGCCTCCAGCAGCAGGCCCAGTACCGTGGCGTAGCGCGGGCTGCGCACCACGTCGGCCAGCTGGCCGCGGTAGTCGGGCGTGCCGAGGCGGGCCGGCTTGAGGAAGATGTCTTCCGCCATCTCCACCATGCCCGGCATGATCGAGGTGCCGCCCGTGAGCACGATGCCCGACGAGAGCACGCCTTCGTAACCCGATTCGCGCACCACCTGGTGCACCATGGCGAACAGTTCTTCCACCCGCGGCTCGATCACGGCCGCCAGCGCCTGACGCGACAGGTTGCGCGGACCGCGGTCGCCCAGGCCCGGCACTTCCAGCGATTCGCCCGGGTCGGCCAGCACCTGCTTGGCCACGCCGTAGCGGATCTTGATCTCTTCGGCTTCCGAAGTCGGGGTGCGCAGCGCCATGGCGATGTCGTTGGTGATCTGGTCGCCGGCGATCGGAATCACGGCCGTGTGGCGGATCGCGCCGTCCGAGAACACGGCCACGTCGGTGGTGCCGCCGCCGATGTCGATCAACACCACGCCCAGTTCCTTCTCGTCGGGCGTGAGCACGGCGTCGGCCGAGGCCATCGGCTGCAGGATCAGGTCCGACACTTCCAGGCCGCAGCGGCGCACGCACTTGACGATGTTCTGCACCGCCGACACGGCGCCGGTGACGATGTGTACCTTTACTTCCAGCCGGATGCCGCTCATGCCGATCGGCTCGCGCACGTCTTCCTGGCTGTCGACGATGAATTCCTGCGGCACCGTGTGCAGCAGCTGCTGGTCGGTGGGGATGTTGACCGCCTTGGCCGTCTCGATCACGCGCGCCACGTCGGTGGCCGTCACTTCCTTGTCCTTGATGGCCACCATGCCGCTGGAATTGAAGCTGCGGATATGGCTGCCGGCGATGCCCGCGTAGACGTTGCGGATCTTGCAGTCGGCCATCAGCTCCGCCTCTTCCAGCGCGCGCTGGATGGACTCCACGGTCGCCTCGATGTTGACGACCACACCCTTCTTCAATCCCTTCGATTCGTGCTGGCCCAGCCCGATCACCTCGTGGCGTCCGTCGGACATCACCTCGGCCACCACCGCCACCACTTTCGAGGTGCCGATGTCGAGGCCGACGATCAGGTTTTTAGCATCTTTTGTCATTTCTCTCGCCTACTGTATGTGCTTGCTGATTGGCTTTAAATTGGTGGTCTGTTTCATTACTGCCGGTCGCGCCTTCGGTCGGGCGCCTTCGGCCGGTATCTTCAGGTCGGCCGCGCTCAGCGCCAGGCCGTTCTGGTACCGCATGTCGATGGTCTCGATATTCTGCAAATGGGTGACCAGCTGCGGGTAGATGCCCAGCAGCCGGTCGACCCTTTCCTTGAGCGTGGTGGCGGTCTGCTCGCGCCCCAGCGCCACGCTCATGCCGTTGTCGAGCTTGACGGTCCACGCATAGCGGCCCGACAGCGACAGCGCCTGCGGCACCAGCTTGAGCGGGGCGAACCACAGCCGCAGCTCCTCAAAGCGCGACAGCACTTCCTTCTCGCTGCCGTTGGGGCCATCGAAGGCCGGCAGTTCATGGTCTTCCTCGGCCTCGGCCAGGTTGGCGGTGAATACGTCGCCCTTGGTCGAGAGCAGGCGGCCATCCTCGCCCCAGGTGCCCAGCGCCTCATGCTCTTCCAGCGCCACGATCAGCTGGTCCGGCCATTCGCGGCGCACGGAGGCGCGCCGCACCCAGGGCACGGACTCGAAGGCCTGTCGCACCGTATCGAGGTTGGTGGTGAAGAAGTTGCCCTTGATCCGGCCCAGCGCGTTGTTGCGCAGCGTGAGCTGGTTCACGTGGCGCAGCTCCTCGTCGCCGGACATGCTCTCGACGCGTATCGTGCGCAGGTTGAACATGGGGCGCTGCGCCAGCCACCAGACGCCGGCGGCCAGGCATGCCAGCAGCACCAGGGCAAAGATGCCGTTGGCGGTAGCATTCAAGGCTTTAGCGTCTTGCCACATACTGCTTACTCCTGTCCCTTGGCCGGTGCGGCCATCTTCAAGCGTGCCGAGCGCAGGATTTCCACGCACAGCTGTTCATAGCTGATGCCCGTCGCGCGGGCCGCCATCGGCACCAGCGAGTGGGTGGTCATGCCGGGCGAGGTGTTCACCTCCAGCAGGAAGGGCTGGTTGTCCCGTTCGCGCAGCAGCACGTCGACCCGGCCCCAGCCTTCGCAGCCGAGCACGCGGTACGCTTGCACGGCGATGCGCTGCATCTCGGCCGTGGTGGCCTCGTCCAGCAGGGCCGGGCAGTAGTACTTGGTGTCGTCCGTGAAGTACTTGTTCTGGTAGTCGTAATTGCCTTGCGGCGCCACGATCTCCACGATCGGCAGCGCGCGGGCCGAGGCGCCCTGCCCCAGCACGGCCACGGTGAACTCGCGGCCGGTGACGAATTCCTCGGCCAGTACCGAGTCGTCCAGCGCGGCGGCGATGTCGTAGGCGGCCTGGAAGTCGGCGGCGGCGCTGACCTTGGTGATGCCGATGGTGGAGCCTTCGTGCGGCGGCTTGACGATCAGCGGCAGGCCCAGCTCGGCCGCCACCTGGTCCAGCCTGGAGGCGCCGTCCAGCACTGCGTATTTCGGCGTCGGCAGGCCGTGCATCAGCCACACGATCTTGGTGTAGATCTTGTCCATGCCCACGGCGCAGGCCATCACGCCGCTGCCCGTGTAGGGGATGCCCAGCTGTTCCAGCGCGCCCTGCATGCTGCCGTCCTCGCCGTAGCGGCCGTGCAGCGCGATGAACACGCGGTCGAATTGCTCGGCCGCCAGCTCGGCCAGCGAGCGCTGGCCGGGGTCGAAGGCGTGGGCGTCCACGCCCTGGCTTTGCAGCGCCTGCAGTACGCCGGTGCCGGACATGATGGAGACGTCGCGCTCGGCGGAGCGGCCGCCGAACAGCACGCCGACCTTGCCCAGTGCCTTCGCTTCGGATGGAGTAATGTGATTCACGTTCAGACCTTCGGGTAGTTAGTCAGTTTGGCCGGGACGCCGCTGATCGAGCCTGCGCCCATGGTGATGACGACGTCGCCGTCGCGCACCACGCCCATGATGGTTTCCGGCATGTCGCCGATGGCTTCCACAAAAATCGGTTCGGTCTTGCCGCGTGCGCGCAGCGCGTGGGCCAGCGCGCGGCCGTCGGCGGCCACGATGGGCGCTTCGCCGGCCGCGTAGACCTCGGCCAGCACCAGTACGTCAACGCTGCCCAGCACCTTGACGAAATCCTCGAACAGGTCGCGGGTGCGGGTGTAGCGGTGCGGCTGGAACGCCAGCACCAGGCGCCGGCCCGGATAGGCGGCGCGCGCGGCGGCCAGCGTCACTTCCGTTTCCACCGGGTGGTGGCCGAAGTCGTCCACCAGTGCGAATGTGCCCATATCCTTGCCGCCGCCCGCAATGGCGACCTCGCCATAGCGGGTGAAGCGGCGGCCCACGCCGGCAAAGCCGGCCAGGCCGGCCTGGGTGTCCTGGTCGGCGATGCCGATTTCGCGCGCGATGGCCACGGCCGAGCAGGCGTTCTGCACGTTGTGCATGCCGGGCTGGTTCAGCACCACGTCCAGGTCGGGATAGCCTTCCTGCAGCACCGTGAAGTGCATCTCCACGCCGACGGCGCGCGCGTTCACGGCGCGCACTTCCGCGTCTTCGTGGAAGCCGTAGGTGGTGACGGGCTTGGTCACGTGCGGCAGGATGGAGCGCACGTGCGGATCGTCGATGCACAGCATGGCGCGGCCGTAGAACGGCAGGCGGTGCGTGAAGTGGACGAAGGCCTGCTTGAGCTTTTCGAAATCGTGCTCGTAGGTTTCCATGTGATCGGCATCGATATTGGTGATGACTTCGATCATGGGGGTCAGGTTCAGGAACGAGGCGTCCGACTCGTCGGCCTCGGCCACCAGGTAGTCGCCCGTGCCCAGCTTGGCATTGGCGCCGGCGCTGGTCAGGCGGCCGCCGATGACGAAGGTGGGATCGAGCCCGCCCTGCGCCAGCACGGACGCCACCAGGCTGGTGGTGGTGGTCTTGCCATGGGTGCCGGCGATGGCGATGCCGCGCTTGAGGCGCATCAGCTCACCGAGCATGACGGCGCGCGGCACGATGGGGATCTTGCGGCTGCGGGCGGCCACCACTTCCGGGTTGTCCTGCTGGACGGCGGTGGAGGTGACGACGGCGTCCGCATTGCCGATATTGCCGGCCGCGTGGCCCTGGAATACGGTGGCGCCCAGGGCGGCCAGGCGCTGGGTGACGGCGTTGCTGCCCAGGTCCGAGCCGGTGACGGTGTAGCCCAGCGTGAGCAGCACTTCGGCGATGCCGCTCATGCCGCTGCCGCCGATGCCGACGAAGTGTATGTTCTGTACTTTATGCTTCATGAGAGTTGTTCCAATACTTGTGCGATCGCGTCGTTGGCGTCGCGCTTGCCGGCCGCGCGGGCCGCCGTGGCCATGGTCTGGCAGGCGGTGCGGGTCAGCGTTTCCAACAGGGTTGCCAGGCTTTGCGGATTCATCTCCGTCTGCGGCATGTGGATGGCCGCGTTCTGTTTCGCCATCCACTTGGCGTTGTCGCGCTGGTGGCTGGTGGTCGAGGCCACCAGCGGCACCAGCACACTGGCCACGCCGGCCGCCGTCAGTTCCGACACGGTGATGGCGCCGGCACGGCAGATCACCAGGTCGGCCTCGGTGTAGGCGTGGGCCATGTCGTCGATGAAGTCGACCACGTTGGCCGCTACGCCGGCCTGCGCGTAGGCGCTGCGCAGCGCGTCGATGTTCTTCTTGCCCGACTGGTGGGTGACCTGGGGCCGCAGTCCGGCCGGGATCAGCGCCAGCGCGGCCGGCAGGTTGTCGTTCAGCGCCTTGGCGCCCAGGCTGCCGCCCACCACCAGGATGCGCAGCGGGCCTTCGCGGCCGGCGAAGCGCTGCTCCGGGCCGGCCATGTCGAGGATTTCCTTGCGCACCGGATTGCCGGTGACGACGGCCTTGCCGGCGGCGCGGCCGAATTCGGCCGGGAAGCCGAAGCACACGCGCTTGGCCAGCGGCGCCAGGGTCTTGTTCGACAGCAGCAGGGCCGCGTCGGCATTGACCAGCACCAGCGGCACGCCGCGCAGGCGCGCCATCATGCCGCCGGGGACGGTGACGTAGCCGCCCATGCCCAGCACCACGTCCGGCCGGCGCTTGCCGATGTAGCCGAAGCAGGCGGCAAAGCCGGCCAGCATCTTGAAGGCGCCCGCCACCGTGTGCCTGAGGCCCTTGCCGCGCATGCCGCTAAAGTCGATGGCGTCCATCTCGATGCCGTGCTTGTGCACGATATCCTGTTCCATGCCGTGGGCCGTGCCCAGCCAGCTTACTTCCCAGCCGCGCGCGCGCATGGTCTGCGCAATCGCCAGGCCGGGGAAAATGTGGCCGCCGGTACCGGCCGCCATGATCATCAGTCGTTTCATAATCTGCCACCACGCATCAGGACCCGGTTCTCGTAGTCGATCCGGAGCAGGATCGCGAGTCCGACGCAGTTAATCACCACACCCGTGCCGCCATAGCTCATCAGCGGCAGGGTCAAACCCTTGGTCGGCAGCAGGCCAAGGTTGACACCCATATTGATAAACGTCTGCACCCCGATCCAGATGCCGATGCCCTTGGCCGTGAGGCCGGCAAAGGTCTGGTCGATGGCGATGGCCTGGCGGCCGATGTCGAACGAGCGCTTGACGATCCAGTAGAACAGCGCGATCACCACCAGCACGCCGGCCAGGCCCAGTTCCTCGCCGATCACGGCCAGCAGGAAGTCGGTATGCGCCTCGGGCAGGTAGTGCAGCTTTTCCACGCTGCCGCCCAGGCCCACGCCGAACAATTCGCCGCGGCCGAAGGCGATCAGCGAGTGCGTCAGCTGGTAGGCCTTGTTGAGCGCATTGTCTTCCTGCCACGGATTGAGGTAGGCGAAGTAGCGCTCGCGGCGGAACTTGGACAGCGCGATGATGGAGATGAAGATCGTTACCAGCACGGCGCCGATGCCGCCGAACCAGATGGCGTTGATCCCGCCCAGGAACAGGATGCCCATGGCGATGCAGACGATCACGCCGAAGGCGCCCAGGTCCGGTTCCAGCAGCAGCAACAGGCCGACAAAGCCGACCGCCGCCGCCATCGGCATGAATCCCTTGGTCAGCTTGTGCATGTATTCCTGCTTGCGCACCGTGTAGTCGGCCGCGTACAGCACGGCCACCACCTTCATCAGCTCCGACGGCTGCAGGTTGACCACCTTGAGCGAGAGCCAGCGGCGGCCGCCGTTGACCACCACGCCCAGGCCGGGAATGAGCACCAGCACCAGCAGCACCAGGGTGCCGATGAACAGGTAGGGCGCGGCCTTCTGCAGGTCGGCGATGCGGATGCGGAACACGAACAGGCCCACCACCAGCGAGACGGCGATGAACAGCATCTGGCGCGTGAGGAAGTAGGTGTTCTGCCAGCGCACGTAGTTGGCGAACTTGGGCGAATCGGGCAGCGAGATAGAGGCCGAGTACACCATCACCATCCCCAGCAGCATCAGCAGCAGGGTGACCCAGACCAGGGGCTGGTCGTATTCCATCATCTTCGACTGCCGCGCGCGACTGTCCATCGGCGTGCGCGCCGACGATCCAGTAAAGCGGAATGGCAGCTGGAAGGCCATCAGATCTCCTGTCCCGCGTCGAGGGCGATGTCGCGCACGGCGTCGACAAACACCTGCGCGCGGTGCGCGTAGTTCTTGAACATGTCCAGGCTGGCGCAGGCGGGCGAGAGCAGCACGGCGTCGCCGGCCACGGCCAGATCGCTGGCGCGCCTGACGGCCTGCGGCAGGTCGGCGCAGTCTTCCATCAGCACGCCGGCAGGTTCGAGCGCTGCGCGCAATGCCGGCGCGTCGCGCCCGATCAGCAGCACGGCGCGCACGTAGCGCGACACCGGCTCGGCCAGCGGCGCGAAGTCCTGGCCCTTGCCGTCGCCGCCGGCGATCAGCACCAGGCGCTGGTTTTCACCCGTGAAGCTCTTGCCCAGGCCGACCAGCGCGGCCACGGTGGCGCCCACGTTGGTGCCCTTGCTGTCGTCGTAGTATTCGACTTCGTTAATGGCCGACACCAGTTCCACCCGGTGCGGCTGGCCGCGGTATTCGCGCAGGCCGTGCAGCAGCGGCGCGAACGGCAGGCCGATGGCGCGGCACAGGGCCAGCGCGGCCAGCGCGTTGGCGGCGTTGTGCTGGCCGCGCACCTGCAGCGCGTCGGCCGGCATCAGGTTCTTGAGCACGCATTCGACCGGCTCGGGGGCGGGGTCGTTCTTGCGGCGCTTCTTGCGTTCCACTTCCTCGCCCGGCACGGCCGTGGCCAGCCAGAAGATGCCGCGCTCATTGTGCAGGCCGAAGCAATCGGCGTGCTGCGGCGTGTCGGTGCCGAAGGTGATGTTCTCGCCCGTGGGGTCCTGCATGCGCATGACGGCCGCGTCGTCGCGGTTGAGCACGCGCACGGTGTCGGCGCCGAAGATGCGCTGCTTGTCGGCGGCGTAGGCGGCCATGTCGCCGTGCCAGTCCAGGTGGTCCTGGGTCACGTTGAGCACGGTGGCGGCGTCGGCCTGCAGGCTGTAGGTGGTGTGCAGCTGGAAGCTTGATAACTCAAGTACCCAGACCTGCGGCAGCGCGCTGTTGTCGAACTTCTGGTCCGATGGCGCGTCCGGCTGCTGATCCGGTTGCAGGTCCGGCTGTCCATTGGCCTGCTGGTCCAGCACTTCGCGCAGCACGTCCAGCGCGGCCGGGCTGATGTTGCCGGCCACGCGCACGGTGTTGCCGGCCCGCTCGCACAGCTGGCCCACCATGCTGGTGACGGTGGTCTTGCCGTTGGTGCCGGTGATGGCGATGACCTTGGGCTGGTAGCCTCGCTCGTCCCTGAGCGCCTTGAGGGCCTGGGCGAACAGCTCGATCTCGCCCCACACGGGGATGTTGCGTCCGGCGGCGGCCGGCACGATGTCGGCCAGTTCGCGGTTCGGCGCCAGCCCGGGGCTGACGGCCACGAAGTCCACGCCGTCGAGCAGCGCGGCGCCGAACGGGCCGGCCACAAAGCCGGCATCGGGCACGGCGGCGCGCAGCGCGGGCAGGCGCTCGGGCGCCTCGCGCGTGTCGGCCACGCGCACGCGCGCGCCGCTGCGGGCCAGCCACAGCGCCATCGCCAGGCCGGATTCCCCCAGCCCCAGTACCAGTGCGGTTTTACCGTCGTAGATCATCAGCGCAGCTTCAGGGTAGTGAGTCCGACCAGGACCAGCATCATCGTAATAATCCAGAACCGTACGACGACCTGGGTCTCTTTCCAGCCTTTTTGTTCGAAGTGGTGGTGCAGCGGCGCCATCAGGAACACGCGCCGGCCCACGCCAAAGCGCTTCTTGGTGATCTTGAACCAGCCCACCTGGATGATGACGGACACGGTTTCGGCCACGAACACGCCGCCCATGATGAACAGCACGATCTCCTGGCGCACGATGACGGCCAGCGTGCCGAGCGCACCGCCCAGCGCCAGCGCACCCACGTCGCCCATGAACACTTGCGCGGGGTGGGTGTTATACCAAAGGAAGGCCAGGCCGGCGCCGGTCAGTGCGCCGGTGAAGATAATCAGCTCGCCCGCGCCGGGAATGTGCGGGATGAACAGGTAGCGCGAATAAGTGGCGCTGCCGGTCAGGTAGGCGAACAGGCCCAGGGCCGCGCCCACCATGATGGTCGGCATGATGGCCAGGCCGTCAAGACCATCGGTGAAGTTGACGGCATTGCTGGTGCCCACGATGACGCAATAGGTCAGCGCGATGAAGCCCCACACGCCCAGCGGATAGCTGATGGTCTTGAAGAACGGGACGATCAGGTCGGCCTTGGGCGGCAGGTCCATCGAGAAGCCCGACTGCACCCAGGCGAAGAACAGCTCGAACACCTTGCCCGCGTTGGGCGCCGACACCGAGAACGCCAGGTACAGCGCGGCGCTGATGCCCACCAGCGACTGCCAGAAGTATTTTTCGGCCGAACGCATGCCTTCCGGGTCCTGGCGCACCACCTTGCGGTAGTCGTCCACCCAGCCCACGGCGCCAAAGCCCAGCGTGACCACCAGCACCGGCCAGATCAGGCGGTTCGACAGGTCGCACCACAGCAGGGTCGAGACGCCGATGGCGATCAGGATCAGCACCCCGCCCATGGTCGGCGTGCCGTGTTTTTTCAGGTGGGTCTGCGGACCGTCGGTACGCACGGCCTGGCCGTATTTCATGGCCGTCAGCTTGCGGATCACGGCCGGGCCGGCGCCCAGGCCGATCACCAGCGCCGTGATGGTCGCGAACACGGCGCGGAAGGTGATGAAGTTAAAGACCCGTAAAGGTCCGAGGTCCTGCTGAAAATATTGCGCGAGCCAAAGCAGCATGATTAGTGACTTTCCTTGTTAGCTTGTTGCGATCCAATCAAATGCTGCACGACCCGTTCCATTTTCATGAAACGGGAGCCCTTGATTAATACGGTTGCATCCGGCGTGATGACGGCGTCCAGCGCCGCCAGCAGATCGCCGAACTGTTCAAAATGGCGAATGGAAGTTTGTTGTAAAGGCATGCCGTGCATATGGCGTGCCAGTTCGCCCGTGACGAGCACCTGTTCGATGCCCTTGCTCTGCGCGTAAGCGCCGATTTCCTCGTGAAACTCGCGGCCCTGCGACCCCACTTCGCCCATGTCGCCCAGCACCAGGATGCGCGGCGCGGCCGCTCTGGCCAGCACGTCGATGGCGGCGCGCACGGAATCGGGATTGGCATTGTAGGTGTCGTCGATGACGACGGCGCCGTTGGCCGCGGCCTTCTTCTGCAGCCGTCCGCTGACGGGCGCGAACGCCTCCAGCCCGAGCCGGATGGCCGTGGCCGAAATGCCGGCCGCGTGGGCGCAGGCGGCGGCGGCCAGCGCGTTGCGCACGTTGTGCTCCCCGGCCGCCTGCAGGCGGACAAAGAACGGCGTGACGGCGCCGTCGCCGCCGATGGTGATGGTCAGTTCGCTGCCGAAGTCGCCGGCGCGATAGGTGCAGCTGACGTCCGCCTGCGGCGCCAGGCCGAAGGTGACGGTGCGGCGGGTGCCGGCCAGTTCCTGCCACACCGGCGTGAACTCGTCGCCATGGGGGAACACGGCCACGCCGTCCTGGCCCAGGCCGGCCAGCGCGGCGCCGTTCTCGCGCGCCACGGCCTCCACCGTGTGCATGAATTCCTGGTGTTCGCGCTGGGCGTTGTTGACCATGGCGATGGTCGGTTCGGCGATGGCGGCAAGGCGGGCGATTTCGCCCGGATGGTTCATGCCCAGTTCCACCACGGCCGCGCGGTGGGCCGCGTCCAGCCGGAACAGCGTGAGCGGCACGCCCACTTCGTTATTGAGGTTGCCGCGCGTGGCCAGGCGCGCATCCTCGCCGCCGCAGGCCGCGGCCAGGATGGACGAGATCATTTCCTTGACGGTGGTCTTGCCGTTGCTGCCGGTGACGCCGATGACGGGAATGGCGAACTGGCGGCGCCAGTAATTGGCGATGCGGCCCAGCGCCAGCAGCGTGTCCGGCACCACGATGGCCGGCAAGGTCCAGCCCGCGGGCAGGCGTTCGGCCACCACGGCGGCCACGCCCTGCCCCGCCACCTGCGGCAGGAAATCATGGGCGTCGAACACTTCGCCGCGCAGGGCGACGAACAGGGCGCCGGCAGCGACGTTGCGGCTATCGGTGGAGACGCCGTCGAACGCCGTCTGCGCGCCGTCGTTGACGAGCGTGGCGCCGGGAATGGCGCTCGCGAGCTGGGCCAGCGTGGCGCGCATCAGTTCGGCCTCATCATGGTCAGGCGGGCCGACAGGGCCAGCTGGGCGTGATCAGCGTCGGAGAACGGCAGCTTCTTGCCCTTGATCTCCTGGTACGGCTCATGGCCCTTGCCGGCCAACAGGATCACGTCCGGCTTGGCCGCGTGCTTGATGGCCAGCAGGATAGCGGCGGCGCGGTCTTCCACCGTCTGCAGCGTGGACGACGGGTGCTGCTGGTCCATGCCGGCCACGATCTGGGCGATGATGGCGTGCGGATCTTCGCTGCGCGGGTTGTCGCTGGTGACCAGCACATGGTCGGCCATCTGGGCGATCTTGCCCATCTGCGGGCGCTTGCCCGGGTCGCGGTCGCCGCCGCAGCCGAACACGCACCACAGCTGGCCGCCCCGCTCGTGGGCCACCTGGCGCAGCGCCAGCAGCGTCTTTTCCAGCGCGTCGGGGGTGTGGGCGTAGTCGATCACCACCATCGGCGCGTCCTGGCCGCCCACCTGCTGCATGCGGCCCGGGGCCGGGCGCAGCGCCTCGATGGCGTCCAGCGCGGGGCGCAAAGCCATGCCCTTGGCCAGCAGCGCGCCCAGCACGCCGAGCGCGTTGCTGATGTTGAAGTGGCCCACCAGCTGGGTCTTGACCTGGGCCGCGCCCAGCGGGCACTCCAGGTGGAATTCGGTGCCGGCCGTGCGGCTGCTGCGGAACTGGCTGGCGCGCAGCATCAACACGCCCGGCAGGTCCGGCACGGCGGCCGCGTCGGCCAGGGTGTAGCCGATGACGGGAATGGCGCCGGCCAGCTTGCCCTGCACGTGGGCCGCCAGGCGCAGGCCCATGGGGTCGTCCAGGTTGATGACGGCCGTCTTCAGGCCGGGCCAGTCGAACAGCCGGGTCTTGGCCGCCTCGTAGGCCGCCATGTCGCCATGGAAGTCCAGGTGGTCGCGCGTGAGGTTGGTGAACATGGCCACGTCGAAGTGCATGCCGGCCGTGCGGCCCTGCACCAGGCCGATGGACGACACTTCGATCGCCAGCGACGCGGCGCCGGCGTCGCGCGCCTCGGCCAGCGTGCGGGCCAGCAGCACCGCGTCCGGCGTGGTGTAGCCGGTGACGTCGTAATCGACTTCGCCGCGCGCCTTGAACAGGCCCACGCCCAGCGTGCCGATGACGGCGGCCGTCTCGCCGCCGCGCGACAGGGCCTGGCCCAGCCACACGGCGCTCGACGTCTTGCCGTTGGTGCCGGTCACGCCGACGGTAAACATGGCGCCGTCGGGCTGGCGGTAGAAGGCGTGCGCGATCAGGCCGGCGCGCGCCTTGAGCTGCTCGACCGTGATGTAGGGCACGGCCCAGGCGGCGTTCCAGGCAAAGCCGGCCGGGTCGAGCACCACCAGCGCGGCGCCCTGCTCGATCGCCGCCTCGATAAAGGTGCGCCCGTCGCCGGCGTCGCCGGGATAGGCAAAGAACACATCGCCCACCTTGATGCGGCGCGAGTCGGACGCCAGCTGCGCCGTGGGCGCCAGCTTGCGGATCGCGTCGGCGATAGTCGACGGGTCGAAGGTAGAAGTCGTCACATTTTCCCCTGTTCGGAATTCTCAGGAATGATGATATGGGTCACGGTCGAATCGGGCGTGATGTTCTTGGCGCGCAGCACGTTGGCCGCCAGCGTCGAAAAGATCGGGCCGGCCACGTCGCCGCCCACGTGCACCGCGCCGCCCGGCTCGTCGATCATGACGGCGATCACGAAGCGCGGATTGGACATGGGCGCCATGCCGACGAAATTGCCGATGTATTTGGACTGCGAATAGCGGCCGTTGATGACCTTTTGCGCGGTGCCGGTCTTGCCGCCCGTGCGGTAGCCGGGCACCTGCGCCTTTTCGGCCGTGCCGCCGGGCTGGGTCACCATTTCGAGCATGTCGCGCATCTCGGCGGCCGTGGTGGGGCTCACCACCTGGGTGCCGACGGGCGGCTCGGTCACTTTCTGGAACGACAGCGGGATAATGTCGCCATTGCGGGCGTAGATCAGGTAGGCGCGCGCCAGCTGGATCAGCGACACGGAAATACCCTGGCCGAAGCTCATGTTGGCCTGCTCGATCGGGCGCCACGACTTGTAGGGACGCACGCGGCCGGCCACGGCGCCGGGGAAGCCCCACTTGGGCTGCTGGCCCAGGCCGACCTTGGTAAACATCTCCCACATTTCCTGCGGCGGCATCTGCAGCGCCAGCTTGGAGGTGCCGATGTTGGACGACTTCTGGATCACCTGCTGGATCGTGATCACGCCGTGCGGGTGGGTGTCGTGCACCACCTTGTCGCCGATGGCGTAGTAACCGGGGCCGGTGTCGATCAGCGACAGCGGCTTGACGCGCTTGCTGTCGAGCGCCAGGCCCACCGTGAACGGCTTGAGCGAGGAACCGGGCTCGAAGGTGTCGGTCATCACGCGGTTGCGCAGCTGCTCGCCGGTCAACACGGAGCGGTCGTTGGGGTTGTAGGACGGCCAGTTGGCCAGCGCCAGCACTTCGCCCGTGTGCACGTCCAGCACCACGGCGGCGCCGGCCTTGGCCTTGAACTTGTCGACCGCGTCCTTCAGCTGGGTGAAGGCGATGTACTGGATCTTGCTGTCGATGGAGAGCGTCAGGTCCTTGCCGTCGTGCGGCTCGCGGATCGATTCGATGTCCTCGACGATGTGGCCGAGCCGGTCCTTGATGACGCGGCGGCTGCCGGGCACGCCCACCAGCGTCTTCTGCTGCGCCAGTTCCATGCTCTCCTGGCCCACGTCCTCGACGTTGGTGAAGCCCACCACGTGGGTCGTCACTTCGCCCTGCGGGTAGAAGCGCTTGTATTCCTTGCGGGTCTGGATGCCGTCGATACCGAGCTTGGTGATCTGGTCGGCCACGTCCTGCTCGACCTGGCGCTTCAGGTAGACGAAGCCGCGGTCGGAATCGAGTTTTTTCTGCAGCTCGGCGTCGCTCATGTCGAGCAGCCTGGCCAGCGCCTTGAGTTTTTCCGGCGGCGCTTCCTGCACGTCGTCCGGGATGGCCCAGATGGCCTTGACGGGAATCGACGAGGCCAGCACCTGGCCGTCGCGGTCGGTGATCTTGCCGCGCGTGGCAGGCAGGTCCAGCGTGCGGGCGTAGCGGATCTCGCCCTGCTTCTGCAGGAACTGGGTCGACAGGCCCTGCAGCCAGACGGCGCGTCCAGCCAGGCCGGCAAAGGCGGAAAACAGCACGAACAGCACCACGCGCGAACGCCACACGGGCAGGCGCACGGCCAGCACGGGATTTTTCGAGAACGGCACTCCCTTGGAGGCCGCTACCCGCGAGACGCTGGCGTTGGAGGCGCGTTTCATTTGCCCTCTTCCGGCGACAGGTATTGGGTACGGGTGGCCGTCAGCGGCACCATGTTCAGGTCACCGCGGGCGATCTGTTCGATACGGGCGTGCTTGCCCAGCGTGGACTGGTCCAGCTGCAGCTGCGCCCATTCGATGTCGAGCTGGCGCGCCTGCGACTGGCTGCGTTCCAGTTCGATGAACAGGTGGCGCGCCTGGTATTGGGCGTTAACGAGCGACAGGCCGCAAGCGACCAGCAATACCGTCAGCACCAGGTTGAGCTTGCCGCTCATGGCCCACCCTCCGGTATCGGCAGGCGGCGCGCCACCCGCATCACGGCCGAACGGGCGCGCGGGTTGGCGTCCACTTCGGCGTCGGACGGCTTGGTCTTGGAGATCAGCTTGAGCAGCGGCTGCGGCAGGTCGACGGCGCGGATCGGCAGCCGGCGGTCCGGCTGCGGCACGTTGGCCTTGGCCGCGAAGAAGCGCTTGACCATGCGGTCTTCCAGCGAATGGAAGCTGATGATGGCCAGGATGGCACCCGGCGCCAGGCAGGCGTAGGCCTGCTCTAGTCCGGCCTCGAGGTCTTCAAGCTCTTTATTGATGAAAATCCGGATAGCTTGAAAAGTACGGGTGGCCGGGTCCTTGCCCTTTTCCCGAGTCTTGACCGCGCCTGCCACGATACCGGCAAGCTGCCGTGTGGTTGAAATTGGCTCGACTGCCCGGCGAGCAACAATCGCCTTTGCAATCTGAAAAGCAAACCGTTCTTCCCCATATTCTCTGATCACCTTTTCCAGTGTCTGTTCGGTTTCTGTGGCGAGCCACTCGGCCGCCGACATGCCGCGCGTGGTATCCATGCGCATGTCGAGCGGGCCGTCGTTGCGGAAGCTGAAGCCGCGCGCCGCGTCGTCCACCTGCGGCGACGAGATGCCCAGGTCGAGCAGGATGCCGTCCACCTGGTCCACGCCCCGTTCGGCCAGCGCCGCGCGCATGGTGGCGAAGCTGTCGTGCACGATGGTGAAGCGGGGGTCGGCCACCTGTTCGGCCGTGGCGATGGCTTGCGGGTCCTTGTCGAAGGCGACCAGGCGGGCGCCCGCGCCCAGGCGCGACAGGATCAGGCGGCTGTGGCCACCACGGCCGAAGGTGCCGTCCACGTAGACCCCATTGGCGCGCGCGCCCGTCAGGTCCAGCGCGTCGACCGCTTCGTCTAGCAGCACCGTACGATGCTGAAATTCCGGCACCGCCGTTATCGTCATTGCGGAGCCTTAGAAAGAGAAGTTGGCGAGGACATCGGGAGTGCCGGCTTCGATCGCCTGCTGCTCTTTTTCCGCCAGTTTGGCGGCATCCCAGATTTCAAAATGGCTGCCCATGCCGATCATCATGATCTCGCGCGACAGCCCCACGGCGTTGCGCAGTTCGGGCGAAATGAGCACACGGCCGGCGCTGTCGAGTTCGACGTCGCAGGCGTTGCCGAGGAAGATGCGTTGCCAGGCCCGGGCCGACATGGGCCAGGCGGCGATCTGTTCGCGGTGGTTTTCCCACACGGGGCGGGGAAAGAACAGCAGGCAGCCGTCCGGGTGTTTGGTCAGCGTGAGGCGGCCTTCGCACTGGATGGCCAGCGCGTCACGGTGCTTGGCAGGGATGGACATCCTGCCTTTGGCATCGAGACTGATTGCGGACGCGCCTTGAAACACGGGGGTTACCTTTTGACCTCTGATTGATTAGCGGAGCGGAAAACGCCGTCCTTCGCCGCATCTCCCCCCGCCGCTAAGTCGGGTGGAAAATCCCACAAAAAGACACTTTTTCACACAGATGCCCACTTTAGAGGATGGAAGATGGGTGGTCAAGCGCTTTCGCCCAAGCGAAACAGGGATTTTATTAATGAAATTAAGGACTTAGCGTACTTCCTTGAAGCGAGCTCGCATAAAAATGTATTGAGAAATTAGATACTTATAGAAGATTGTGAATGTGCTACCTCATCTGCGCACGGGTTTTTCCCCCTGCCCGAGGGCAGGAAATGTTGGATGAAAATAATTAAATGAAATGCATACAGTTGCCAAACGCCAACATACTAGTAGCGATCCGGCAACAGGCCGGATGGCTGACTGGGGCTGGCTGCAAGCCGGGGAAATAAAGTGTGGATTTTGGAGAGAATGACCAGCCTGTCGCGCCTGGAGCGCAATTACGCGGATTGGGAGACCTTCAACACTGCACTATCGATACCACGGTTTGTTGCCCATTATTTAAGCAGATGACATGGCGGCAGTCACTGACTTGTATAGACAACATTGTCATGCAAGCCAGGCGCCGTGGGCACGCCACCCACGCTACAAACGCCATTATACGGAATCCGTAAACGGCCCCGCGCACAGCTGCGCGCGCGGGGCCGGCGCCGCCTCAATCGTAGGTGGCGCTCAGGCTCACGCCGCTGAACGGCTGCCTGGCCTTGAGCAGCACGTAGTACCAGTGGCCGCTGACGGGCGGCGCCAGCGTCACGCTTTCCGCGTTGCCGCTGCCGGCCGAGGCCACGTCATACGAGGTGGCCGTCGGGTAGCGGTCCAGCGCCACGTACAGGTCGACGTCGCCGCTGCCGCCGCTGGTGGCCAGGTGCACGTTGGTGGCGCCGGCCGGCAGCATGATGTAGGCGTAGGCCTGGCTGGAGGCGGCCAGGTTGACGATGGCGCAGTTCTGGCCCAGGTAGACGGGCGAGGCGCACACGGGCAGCGCCGGCTGCGGCATGGGCGGTTCGCCGGCCGTGCTGGCGGTGGCGCTCCAGGCGGCGAATTCGTCGTCGTAGCCGGCGCCGATGCCGGCCATCATCTGCTGGTAGCCGTCGTAGTCGCCCACGCGGAACTTGCCCAGCATGGTGTCGATGACGGGACGGTGGCGTTCAACCATGAAGCGGGTCGCCATGTAGCCCCAGCGGTAGGCGCGGTTGACGTAGTCGTTCATGTCGTAGGTGTTGCCGAAGATGGTGCTGAGGCGGTAGCTGCCGCTGCGGGCCATGTCGATGGCGGCCTGGTTGTTATTCTTGAGCGACAGGTATTCGGCGATGCCCTCTATCCACCAGACGGTGGGCCTGGTGGTGGCGGCGCCGAAATCGCCCCCCATGTCGAAGCGGCCGTCAAGGTAATGCACGTACTCGTGCTCCAGGTTCCAGACCTGGAACACGGGCCGCAGCCAGGACGCTTCATGGGCGATGAAGCGGGCCTGGTTGGACGGATTGGACGGCTCGCCTTCCAGGTACATGCCGCCGTTGTTGGTGCTGATGCCGTAGAGGACGCCGGCGTACTTGCTGTAGTTGGTGTAGTCGTCGAACACCACCAGTTCCAGCGACGTGTTGTAGTCGTTGGCGACGGGGAGGCGTTTGGTCTGCAGCATGGCATGGGCGTAGCCCTCCTCGCGCGCCAGCAGGTCGCACGACTGCCGCATCTGGTCGTCCGTCATGTCCTGGGCCCGGATGTGCAGCGTGGGGCTGCAATCGCGCCGGACCTTGAGCACGGCGTCGGCCAGCTGGCTGGTGTAGTCGCAGGTGCCGTACTGGGCGCAGTTGGCGTTGTCGTAGTACTTGACGGCGCTGGCGGCGGCCAGCCACAGGTCGCTGTCCGGACCCGTCATGCTGCTGCCGGCCAGCGTGGCCTGCACCATGGGTTTGACGCCCGCCTTCAACTCCGGATACTGCATGAAGCGGAACGCTTCGTTGGCCGCGTCGTTGAGCTGGTAGCCGACGGCGCTGCCCAGCAGGTCGGCCTTGTTGCCACTGACGAAGTTGTACAGGGCCGTGGGATAGCTCATGTCGCTTTGCAGCAGCGCCAGGCCGTCCGGGCGGCCGTGGGCGTAGAACAGCACCGTCAGCACGCCCGTGAAGCCGTTGCCGGCCGTCGCGTCGCGCAGGCCGTCGGCCGCCTTGGGCTGGGCCGCCGTGTTGGTATAGCGCTGCACCAGGGCTTTCATGCTGGGCAGGTAGTAAGCCTCGTCATGCATGTTGGTGATCAGCTTGAGCACTTCGGCGGCCGTGCTGGTGGCCACGCTGTTGGGGCGGAACAGGGCGTTGCCGTCCGTGAGCTGGCGCAGCGGCGGACGCAGGGCCGACGTCAGCGTGGCGGCCGGCTCGGCGATGGCGCCGCCGCTGGCCTGGTAGTAGCCGGCCCGCAGGTACAAGGTCAGGTTCACCAGCGCCATGCCGGCCGCGCTGTAATTGGCCGCCTCCTGGGCGAAACGGCTGGCCACGGCGCTGAAGTTGGCGCCGGAATAGATGCGGGCGGCCAGCTCGGGGGCGGCCGAGAACAGGCCGTAGGTGCATTCGTAATTGGGCAGGCCGGCCAGGTAGTCGGCCAGGGCGGCGCCGCTGTAGCCGGCCAGCTTGTTGAGGTCGCTGCAATCGTCGGCCAGGGGCGCGGCCACGCTGTTGCGCTGGTGGCGCGGCAGCAGGTCGTTGCGGGGCCGGCTGGAGGGCGGCAGGTTGTAGCGTGATTGCTCGGCCGAGGGCGGCAGGCTCTGGCGCTGGTGCGGCATGGGTGCCTGCCGGAGACTGTCCTGTTCGTCGGCCGGCGGCGTGGCCGCCTGCGCGTGGAAGGCGGCAAGGCAGGCGGCCGTCACGCTGGCCAGGTACAGGGTTTTACGGGAAAAAGACATGTCTACCACTCCTTTATTCAGGTGATCGCTTATCGTTGGGTGGGAAGGCACCCGCCGGACCGCGGGCGCGGCCGGACTGCGGGGGCAAGGAAATACTATCCTGATAAGGTTGCCTTATTTGCAGCCGCTGGAGCAGGAAGCGACGGTTCGCTCTATTTAGACGGGATGGCTGACGGGAACGGCACAGCCGTTGCGCCGCAGCGGGCGGAAAAACGACAGTCAGCGACGGTCGGCGCCAATCAGGGCGCCAGTCAGGGCGCCAGTCCGGCCAGCAGGCCGGCAGGCGCGGCGGCCGGCGCACCGCCCCCACGCAAGCGGGTCCGGTACTGCACCGGCGTCAGGCCCGTCAACGCCTTGAACTGGCGGCTGAAGGCGCTGTGGTCCGTGTAGCCGCAGGCGCTGGCGATGTCGGCGATGCTGCACGCGTCGTCGGCCGCCAGCAGGGCCAGCGCGCCGTTCAGACGCGATTGCAGCAACAGCTGGCGCGGGCTGTAGTGGAACACGCGCTGGAACAGGCGCTCCACCCGCGCCAGCGACAGGCCCGCGTCACGGGCCAGCTGCTCCAGGCACAGGGGCTGGCGGTAATGCTCGCGGATATGCTGGGCGATGCTGGCGATCTGGCGGTAGACGGGATGCTGTTCGTCGGCCAGGCCCAGGTCGTGCGAGGTGCCCACCAGGCCGACGATGGCGCCGCCGTCGTCGCGCAGCGGGGTCTTGTGGGTCAGGCACCAGCCATGGCGGCGGTTGGGGTAGAGGTGCAGCTCCAGGTGCTGCTTGATGGCGCAGCCGGCCTCGATCACATGCCGGTCCTGCGCCATATAGGTGTGGGCCAGGTGGCGCGGATGCACTTCCAGCACCGTCTTGCCGACCAGTTCCTGCTTGCTGCGCAGGCCGCAGCGCCGCACCAGCGTGTGGTTGACGGCCAGGTAGCGGCCATCGCGATCCTTGACGAAGAACGCGACGTCGCTGAGGGCGTCGAACAGGGTTTCGATCGCGGCCAGTTCCACGCTGCGCCAGCACGCGCCCTGCCCGGCCCCGCCCGTTGCGTTTGCCGTTGCGTTTGCCATTGCCCGCCTCCCCGCCCATGTGCCGGCCGGAGCCGGCGTGCTTTATTTGAAATGTTTCAAATATTACCTCAAGGGGAGACACAATGGTGCGCACCGCAGGCGCCCAGCGCGGCGGTATGCCGCGCGCGCCCACCGCACACCGTTCTTCAGGCCGGCGTTTCCCAGTGGCGCGAACGCTCGACGGCGCGCGCCCACTGGGCCAGCAGCGCGGTTCGCTGGTCGGCGCCCATGCGCGGCAGGAAGCGGCGCTCGCACTGCCACTGGGCCGTGATCTCTTCCTGGGTGTCCCAGAAGCCCACGGCCAGGCCGGCCAGGTAGGCCGCGCCCAGGGCCGTCGTTTCCGTCACCTGGGGCCGCACCACGGGCACGCCCAGCAAATCGGCTTGGAATTGCATCAGCAGGTCGTTGCGGGCGGCGCCGCCATCGGCGCGCAGTTCCGTCAGCGGGATGGCCGCATCCTTCTGCATGGCCGCCAGCAGTTCGGCGCTCTGGAAGGCGATCGCCTCCAGCGCCGCGCGCGCGATGTGGCCCTTGTTGCTGCCGCGCGTGAGGCCGACGACGGTGCCGCGCGCGTACGGGTCCCAGTGCGGCGCGCCCAGGCCGACGAAGGCCGGCACCATGTAGACGCCCCCGCTGTCGGGCACGCTGGCCGCCAGCGCCTCCACTTCATGCGACTGGCCGATGATGCCCAAGCCGTCGCGCAGCCACTGCACGGTGGCGCCGCCCATGAAGACGCTGCCTTCGAGCAGGTAGTCGGTGCGGCCGTCGAGCCGCCAGCCCACCGTCGACAGCAGCCGGTTGTGCGACACGACGGGGTGGCGGCCCGCATGCATCAGCATGAAGCATCCGGTGCCGTAGGTGTTCTTGACCATGCCCGGCTGGTGGCAGGCCTGGCCGAAGGTGGCGGCCTGCTGGTCGCCGGCGATGCCGGCCACGGGGATGGCGCCGCCGAACAGGGACGCGCGCGTGCTGCCGATCTCCTCGCTGGACGACACCACCTGCGGCAGCATCTGCTCGGGAATGTCGAACAGGTCCAGCATGTCCTGGTCCCAGCGCATCAGGTGGATGTTGAACAGCATGGTGCGGGCGGCGTTGCTGACGTCCGTCACGTGGCGCCCCGTCAGCTTGTAGGCCAGCCAGCTGTCGATGGTGCCGAAGGCGAGCGCGCCGTGGCGGGCCCGCTCGCGCGCGCCGGGCACGTGGTCGAGCAGCCATTTGAGCTTGGTGGCGGAAAAATAGGCGTCCAGCTCCAGGCCCGTGACGTCGGCCACCAGCCCGGCCTTGCCGGCCGCGCGCAGCTGGGCGCAGTAGTCGGCCGTGCGGCGGTCCTGCCAGACGATGGCCGGCGCGATCGGCTCGCCCGACTTGCGGTCCCATACGACGGTGGTCTCGCGCTGGTTGGCGATGCCGATGGCGCGCACGTGGGCACTGTCGACCTGCAGCTCGTGCAGCACCTTGCGGGCCACGGTCAGCTGGCTGTTCCAGATTTCGTTGGGATCGTGTTCGACCCAGCCAGGCTGGGGATAGTGCTGGGGGAATTCCTGGGCCGCGCTGGCGCAGATCTGGCCGCGATGGTCGAACAGGATGGCGCGCGAACTGGTGGTGCCCTGGTCCAGGGCCAGTATGTATTGAGTCATCGGCAAATCCCCTGGCGTCGCCGCATCGGGCATGCGTATGAACCAGCGGGCGGCCGCAGTGTTAAACAACAGAATTCAGTTGAAGCAAGCCGATAGGCCGGATTTTGTTACGGCGCAGGCGAACCTGCGCTATGACAGCCATTCCTCTAGGCGCCGGATTACTCCGGCGCTCAAGCTTCCTACCCGCACGCTCCGCGAGCAGCATCATCGCGTGCCTATTTGGAATTGCACCAGGTGGAGGTTACCGCGTTTCACCGTAACTTAATACGCTCGTCTCTGTGGCCCTATTCCTCGCCTTATACCTTGGGCTTGCGCTTGCGGCTTTCAGCGGACGGCCGTTAACCGTCACCCCGCTCTATGGAGTCCGGACCTTCCTCCCGCCGGGCATTACGCACCGGCCAGCGGCTGTCTGGCTTGCTTCAGCGCGTATTGTACCGCGCCCGGCCCTGCGCAGGGTAGCGCCGGCCGCCAAATCTGAAATTTGGTGTCGCCATTAGAAAAGCCGGCCCCTGCGCAGCGTCTTAGAATGGGGCTGCCGGCGACCATCCCGCTCGCCCCCAAGTGAAGGTTATACCATGACCCATCCCTCCCGCACCGGCGGCCAGATCCTGGTCGACGCCCTGAAGATCCACGGTGTCGACACCGCTTTTGGCGTGCCCGGTGAAAGCTATCTGGACGTACTGGACGCACTGCACGACTCCGACATCCGCTTCATCATCGCCCGCCAGGAAGGCGGCGCCGCCTTCATGGCCGACGCCTACGGCAAGCTGACCGGCAAGCCCGGCATCTGCTTCGTCACGCGCGGGCCGGGCGCCACCAATGCCTCGATCGGCGTGCATACGGCCTACCAGGATTCGTCGCCCATGATCCTGTTCATCGGCCAGGTCGGCAACGACTTCACCGACCGCGAAGCGTTCCAGGAGATCGACTACCGCCGCATGTACGGCCAGATGGCCAAGTGGGTGGCCCAGATCGACCGCGCCGACCGCATTCCCGAATACCTGGCGCGCGCCTTCCAGGTAGCCACCAGCGGCCGCCCGGGCCCGGTGGTGCTGGCCCTGCCGGAAGACATGCTGACCAGCGTGGCGGCCGTGGCCGACACGGCCCGCTACCGGCCGGTGCAGGCCTCGCCGTCGGCCGGCCAGATCGGGCAGGTACGCGCCATGCTGGCCGCGGCCAAACGGCCGCTGGTGCTGCTGGGCGGCGGCGGCTGGGACGCCCAGGCCTGCGCCGACCTGCGCGCCTTTGCCGAAGCCAACGCGCTGCCCGTGGCCTGCGCCTTCCGCTTCCAGGACCTGCTCGACAACGCCCACCCCAACTACGTGGGCGACGTCGGCATCGGCATCAACCCCAAGCTGGCCGCGCGCGTGCGCGAGGCGGACGTGATTGTGGCCATCGGCCCGCGCCTGGGCGAGATGACCACCAGCGGCTATACCCTGCTGGCATCGCCCGTGCCGACGCAGCAGCTGATCCACATCCATGCCGACACCGAGGAGCTGGGCAGCGTGTACCAGGCCGCGCTGATGATCAACAGCGGCATGCCGCAGGCGTGCGCCATGCTGGCGGCCATGGCGCCGGTGGACGCGGGCGCCTGGCGCGCCGGCGTGGCCGAAGCCAGGGCCGAACTGCTGGCCTACCAGGAGCAGCCGCCCATCTTCAAGGACGGCCAGGCGCCGCTCGACCTGTGGCAGGTGGTGCAGCAGATCCGCGCCATCGCCCCGGCCGACACCATCATCACCAACGGCGCGGGCAATTACGCCACCTGGGCCCACCGCTTCTACCGCTACGGCGGCATGCGCACCCAGCTCGCGCCCACCAGCGGCGCCATGGGCTACAGCGTGCCGTCGGGCGTGGCGGCCAAGATCGTGGCGCCCGAACGCACCGTGATCACCTTCGCCGGCGACGGCGAGTACATGATGAACGGGCAGGAGCTGGCCACGGCCGTGCAGTACAAGGCCGGGGTAGTGATCATCGTGTTCAACAACGGCATGTTCGGCACCATCCGCATGCACCAGGAGCGCAGCTATCCGGGCCGCGTGTCGGGCACGGTGCTGCACAATCCGGACTTCGCGGCCCTGGCCAGGGCCTACGGCGCGCACGGCGAGACGGTGACGGAGACGGCCCAGTTCGGGCCCGCCCTGGAACGGGCGCTCGAGCATACGCGCGGCAAGCGGCTGCCGGCCGTGATCGAGCTGCGCTACGACGGCGACCTGATCACGCCGGGCGCGACGCTGGCCGCCATCCGCGCCGGGGCGCTGGCCGCGCGGGCGGCCAAGTAACTGGCGGGTCGAGGGCGCCGCGTTTGATGCGGCCCTCGGCTCAAGCCTGGGTGCCCGGCAACGGCTCGGCGGCGCCGGGCTGGCGCTTGGGCGCGCCCTTCTGGTCCGGGTTCTCGAGCATGGGCGCCGTGCCGTCTTCCGGCTCGGGGGCGGACTGCGGCGCGGCCGGCTTGCCCTTGGGCGCGGGACAGCGATGGCAAGCGCCCGGCTTGCGGCCGAAATCGACCACCTTGGGCAGGCGCATCGGCACCGAACCATCCTCGCAGTAGGCGCTGTCGAGCACCAGGGCCGTGCCATCGTCGGACAGCTTGCCGCTGATGGTGCGCTCGTCCTCGCCCGGCGGCGTGACGACGAAATAGAGCTGGCGGCCACGGGGATCGATGTTGACGTCGCTGGCCACCACCGGCCAGCTCAGGCCACCGGCCGTGTACTCGTACAGCACCGTATCGACTTCCGCGAAGCGCTGCAGCGTGATGCGCTGGCCGCCGAATTCGCCGCTGTCGGCGTGCAGGCACAGGTCGGAGAACACCACCATGCCATAACGGGGCAAGGTGGCGACCGGACGGCGCGCCACCTTGGGCGCGGCCAGCGCGGCGCAGGAAGCGAGCAGTATCAGACAGGCCAGGGCGGCGCGGCCGGCGGTTCGGGATGGCATCATGGTCGGTATAGGGACGGTCGGGACGGGTCATTCTACCGCCTGGCGGACGCCGGCGGCGATGGGGCCGCGCAAGGGGCCCCGTAAACGCACATCGGCTGCGCGAACGCAGCCGATGTGTTACCTCATATCAAGCCAGGCCTAAGCCTGGAACCCGATTAGAAGTTGTGCTTCAGGCCGATGTTGAAAGCCTTGTCGCCGGTGCCGGTTTCGGTGTTGTTGCCAACAGTGTAGAAGGCGCCGTTCTTGTTCTTGATCTTAGCGTAAGCAACGTAGGTGCTGGTGCGCTTCGACAGAGCGTGCGAGTAGCCGATGGCCCACTGATCTGCATCCTGGTTAGCGGCCAGCTTGTCGTTCTTGCGGATGAACGAAGCCATCAGGGTGCCGGCAGCGCCCACGGGTGCGGTCGCGCCCAGCAGGTATTCGTTGCTGTCGATCGATGGCGCGGTCGCGGTCAGCAGACCCTTGTCACGGCCGTAGGCGAAGAAGGCCTTGGCAACGTGGAAGTCGTAGTTCACGGCCAGCAGGGCGGTGTGGCCCATGTCGGTGCTGGCAACAGGACCGCTCAGGTCGTTATTGCGGCTGTTGTAAGCGAAGCTCGCGTTCAGAGGACCGTTCGAGTAGCCCACCGAGGTACCGATTTGACGGCCAGCGGTGTTGTTGCCATTTTTTTCGCCAGCAGCGTACGACACGGCAGCTTGCACGCCACCCAGCGATGGGGTCTTGTACACGATGGCGTTGCTGTTGCGGGTCTGGTCGCCAGCGGCTGGGAACAGGTTCTTGGCGGTACCGGCCAGGCCCAGGGCGAATGGGTCAGCCACGTCGCGCAGGGTCTCGTAGTACGGGGTGTACTGACGGCCCAGGGTCACGGCGCCGGCTTCTTTCGACACCAGACCAACGTACGATTGACGGTTAGCGATCGAACCGGCCACGTCGGAGGCGCCGGTGTCGGTCTTGAGGCCCGATTCCAGGACGAACACGGCGCTCAGACCGCCGCCCAGATCTTCGGTGCCCTTGAAGCCCAGACGCGAAGCGGAAGCCACGCCCGAGGTCACTTTGGTGACGGAACCAGCCGCACCACCACGCTCACTCACGATGCCGGCATCAACGGTACCGTAGATCGTGACGTTCGACTGTGCGAAGGCAACGTTGCTCATTGCGCCCAGGATTGCGATGGAGATAAGAGATTTTTTCATTACTTGTTTCCTTCAGTTGTGTTGCGGGTAAAAAGGTAAAGCTAGTGCTACGCCTTAAATTCGGTGCTTGTCGGCGCCGGTTGGGGCGTCGGTTTATGCGTGAGGGCATACTCCCCAGCTGCCACGTTGCTGTCCTTGTTGCCGGACGCGTTCACATTTAGTTGCGGCCGATTTAATCGATGCCGGCTTTATCGCGGTGCTTCTGGCACCGGAGGCGGCACTATACTGACGCTTTGACTATCCATCAAGTGTAAAAATTCTCATGCCAGACCCACCCGGAGGGAAAATCCGTCATGTCACTGTCATAAATTTTCAAATCTACAATATTTTACCGCATCGCAATATATTCTGCCGACACAGCCCACTAACTTGTCAAATCCGCACGGATGAACTTGGTGCGGCGCCCTGCAAACCAGGCCGCCTGTTGCTGCCTGCATAAAAAAATGCATCAGTGTCGGACTAAGTAAAAATAGCTACATTGCTATTTCAGACTGTATTTTATACCGAACCCGGACGCGCCACACTTATACCAAGTGCGTAGATGCTGCCCAGCCCGGAGAATGTTTGGCAGTTTCCACAGAAAAACATCGGCTGCGCCGCCTGTATTCATAGTGAAGATAGGCGATAAATGAACTAAATTTTGTGCGGGCGCCCACCTGCTGCGACGCAGCAGCAATTTGTAAGCAATTGCTACTTGTTGTCCGAAGGCGACAGAAACCGGCCGCTCCGGGCCGCACGTCCCCGCTGCCGCCCATCACCAACATGAATCGGCCTCATGCCGGCGCCGGCCCGGACCGGCACGGCAGGCTTGCCCGCCGGCGCGCCAGGCCGGGGCGCAAATTTAACAATTGACGCCACCGGTGGCCGGCGGCCGGCGCGCCACGGCCAAGGTTGCCGGCCCGCCGCGGCGCCCGCAGCGGCCACCCGGCGGGCCGCGCCATGTATGCTTTGCAACAACTTTCTTGATCATTTTTCACCCGCTTGCCATCTTTTTTGTCCATGGCAAATCTGGAGCATTTACAGTATTTTTGAAATTAGTTCTCTATGTCAACAGTGTGTCGTGGACAAGGCCTTATACTGTGGATAAGTGGGGTATGGACATGGGGGGGTTTCGGGCACTTTGTTGCCTGAAACGAGTATAGAATGCAGGTCGCGCCGTACCGGTCAAGCTGCCGGCGGCGCCAACCCGATACCGAACCGATGCCCGTACTCGGCACCCAAACCATGTGCAAACACTCGCGTCTACCCGATTGCCCGTAGCCGCACCAGCTGATGAAAACTAACGCCCCTACTTTGCCCGTTTCGAGCACCATCAGCGACGTCGAGCGCGATACCGGCGTGGCCAAGGAAACCTTGCGGGTGTGGGAACGGCGCTATGACTTTCCGCAACCGGCGCGCGACGCCCACGGCGAGCGGATCTACCCGGTGGAACAGGTGCGCAAGCTGCGCCTGATCAAGCGCCTGATCGACCTGGGCTTCCGGCCCGGCAAGGTGATCGGCTACAGCGCCGAGGAATTGCAGGCCATGGCCGAGCGCGCCATCCATCCGGGCCCCATCCTGGCCCAACCCCACCCCGAGCAGCAACAGTTGCTGGAGCTGTGCAAGGCGCACGACATGGATGCGCTGCGCCGCCGCCTGTCGCAGGCGCTGCTGGTGATGGGCCTGAAGAGCTTCGTGATCGACCTGGTGGCGCCGCTGACCCGGCTGGTGGGCGAGGCGTGGGCCAGGGGCCAGCTGGCCGTGTTCGAGGAACACCTGTACACGGAAACGCTGAAGATGGTGATGCGCAGCGCCATCTTTTCCGTCCCGCAAGCGAACGCGGCCAGTATCGGCGCGCCGCGCATCATCCTGACCACGCTGCCCCAGGACCGCCACAGCCTGGGCTTGCTGATGGCCGAAGCCATGTGCGTGGTCGAGGGCGCCTATTGCGTGTCGCTGGGGGTGCAGACGCCGCTGCTGGAAGTGGTGGACGCCACCCGCGTGCTGCAGGGCGACATCGTGGCCCTGTCGTTCTCCACATCGATGAATCCGCGCCAGGCCTTGGACAGCCTGTCGGAACTGCACCAGCGCCTGCCCGAGACGACGGAACTGTGGGCCGGCGGCAATAACGCGGCCTTGCGGCGGCGCAATCCCAAATTCGTGCGGGTGCTCAACCTGGCCGACATCGGCCACGCCATCGGCGAATGGCGCCAGCGCCACCCCCGCCACAGCGTGCGCGCCGGCTGAGCGCGCTGCGCCGGCCGGCCCCGGTCCACGTCCTGCCGACGCCGGCCGGGCAGTCGCCGCCGCCACCGCCGCCCCAGGCATGGCCACGCCCGGCCATGCCGGCCGCGCCATGCCGCGCTTGCCATTCCGGCACCGCGGGCCGGCCGCCCCGCCCCGCGCTCTGGTAAAATACCGCGATTCCTTGTGTCCGGCGCCGCCGGCCATCCGCTTGAAGCGCCTTCAATCACACATCCATGTTTAGTTTCTTCAAGAAAAAACCCGCCGTTCCCGCCACTCCGCCCGTCACCGCAC